>NZ_LMIS01000001.1:602948-904423 GCF_001428805.1 Aeromicrobium sp. Root236
TCGCAAGGCTTCGCCGTGCACAGCGACTCGCACGACGTCTTCGTCTTCCAGACGGCCGGCTCGAAGCAGTGGGAGGTCCACGGGCCCGACGGCGTCGATGACGTCCTCCTCGAGCCGGGGCTGTCGATGTACCTGCCCACCGGCACACCGCACGCGGCCCGCGCGCAGGACACCGTCTCCCTGCACGTCACGATCGGCATCAACCAGCTGACCTGGCGAGGGCTGGTCGAGCGCAGCCTCGCCGACGTCGTGCGCCAGACCCCTGACGAGCACCTGCCCGCCGGCTACCTCGACGAGCCGGCTGAGCTCTCCGAAGAACTGGCTCGCCGACTCGAGTCGCTCGCCGACCAGATCCGCGCTGTCGACACGACCGCAGCGGTCGAGGCCGAGGTGCGTCGCTTCCTCACCAGCCGCAGCCCGCGGCTCGAGGGCGGCCTGCACGACGTCCTCGCTCTCGGCGCGATCGACGACCACACCCCCTTGCGGCGCCGCGCCGGGCACCCGTGCGTGCTGCTCTCGCGGGACGACCGGATCACCGTGCTGCTCGGTGACCGCTCCATCGACATGCCCGGGTGGTTGCAGCCGGCCATGGAGGAGCTGCGCGCACGACGCGAGCTGGTCCCGCATGACCTCGCCGCGCACCTCGACCCGCAGAGCCGCGTGGTGCTCTGTCGCCGCCTGGTCCGAGAAGGGCTCCTCGAGGTCTCTCGGTGACCTCGCGCGACCCGGCCTTCCGCTGCGCAGTCGCCAGCGAGCAGCGCGACGAGCCGATGACCGGCACGGCCTCGACCGTTCGCGCGTTCCTGCTGGTCGAGCACGCCGGTC
This sequence comes from Aeromicrobium sp. Root236, assembly GCF_001428805.1. Classification (NCBI taxonomy): domain Bacteria; kingdom Bacillati; phylum Actinomycetota; class Actinomycetes; order Propionibacteriales; family Nocardioidaceae; genus Aeromicrobium; species Aeromicrobium sp. Root236. The sequence continues at coordinate 603,774 of NZ_LMIS01000001.1, forward strand.
CCTGGGGCGTCAACGCGCTGCGCGACGCGCGCCTGCCCGACGGGCTGGGTGAGTCGCTCACGCGGGCCGCAGCGGCTGCCAAGGTCCGCCCACTGCTCATACGCCGACCTGATCGCCGCGACACCTCCGAGGCCATCAGGGTCTTCGCGGCGTTCGCTCACCCCGCACGCTCATGGACCGAGACGACCCAACTGACCGATCCTCACCAGCTGCTCGGCCTCGACCTTGCGGCGCTGGGTGCCGGCCGATCCATGGGCCTGACGCCGTACGACGGGACGCTCCTGTGCGTGTGCACCCACGGCCGCCACGACGCCTGCTGCGCCGAGCGCGGCCGTCCGGTGGCTGCGGCCCTGGGTGCCGCCTTCCCCGAGGAGACCTGGGAGGTCTCGCACATCGGCGGCGACCGCTACGCGGGCAACATGCTGGTGCTCCCCCAGGGCCTCTACTACGGGCGTCTGGACGCCGATTCGGCCGTGCAGGTCGCCGAGGCGCACGCCGCCGGCGACCTCGACCTCGGTCACCTGCGTGGCCGCTCCTCGTACGCGATGCCGGTGCAGTTCGCCGAGCTGGCCCTGCGCAGGCATCTGGGTGAGACCCGTGAGGACGCCGTACGGCTGGTGTCCCGCCAGCGATCCGGTGATCTGACCGACGCGACGTTCGCCGTCGACGACGAACAGTGGATGTTGCAGGTGCGCACAGCGCCAGGCGCCGAGCTGCTCCAGCTCACGTGCCGGGCGACCCGCGACAATCCTGTGCCTGCCCACGAGATCGTGTCGATCAGCCGTCTCGGCGGCTGACGATGACCGACCCCGCCGGAACCGCGCCAGGAGTCACGCCGACGCCGCATCGCGGCTGCCCTGGACAAGCCGTACCGTTGCATCTGCATCGCGAAGCAGGCGCATGTGAAGGTCACGTACACGTGGTAGGTCACCAGCGCTGAACGCATCGAGGGGAACCATGAACGCCGTCCGCAAGGTCACGCTCGCGCTGGCTGCTGTGCTGTTCGGCTCCCTGCTGGTGGCCGCTCCGTCCTCCGCCGCCACGCCCAAGCCGACCTCGACCATCTGCAAGGGCTTCTCCGCGTGCGAGAGCGCGGGGCGCTCCACCCACGGCTACGCGCCGGTCTACAAGCAGAGCTATTGGTACATGCTGACCGGCCACAACTGCACCAACTACGTTGCCTATCGCCTGACCCACAACGGTCGGATGACCTCGCGTCCCGAGGGCACCGACGACGGCGGGACGTGGGGCACGCAGGCAGCCAAGGTGGGCATCCCCGTGGCCACCACACCCAAGGTCGGGGACATCGCATGGTGGCCTCGCAACTACCACGGCGTCGGCTCCCTCGGTCACGTGGCGTACGTCGAGAGGGTCTACTCGGACGGCTCGGTGCTCATCAGCGAGGACTCGTACCAGGACACCTTCTACTACAAGCGCGTCTATCGTGGGAACGCCTACTGGCCCAAGGGCTTCATCCGCTACCCCTCCGCCGATGGCTCGCCCACGGGCCGCTTCTCGGCCACCGCCACCAACCGCCCCGGCGACGACAACCTGACCATCAAGACCTCCGGCTTCGTCACCGACCCGGACGTGGTGGTCGCTGACCCCACCGTCGCCCGCGAGAGCCTTCGCGTGGAGATCATCGGCATCGAGGGCACGTCGTTGCAGTGGTCCAAGACCTACGCGAACAGCGTCTACGCCTACTGGAACCAGCCCTTCTCCGTCCCCCAAGGCGTCTACACCGTGACGTACACGGCACTGAACGAGAACCTCGGCTCCGACACCGTCCTGGGAACCAAGACGGTGCGGGTCAGCGATCCGACCAAGACCACGATGAGCGTCACCGACTACGACTACCGCTACGGCGGTCGTCCGTACGTCAAGGGCACCGTCGCCAACACCGCCGACCCGACCGAGGTCTACCCGGTCGGCACGGTGACGGTCAAGGACGGGACCAAGGTGCTGACCACCAAGACGATCACGGCAGCCAGCAAGGGCGTCATGGCCTCGTACCGCCTGCCGAGTCTGTCCAAGGGCAAGCACACCATCCGGGTCTCGTTCGTCCCGGCGTCGTCTGCGTTCAAGTCCTCGACGGCCTACAAGTACGTCACCGTGCACTAGGACCACACCCAGCGGTGCATGAGCACACAGCGTCCCGTCATCGAGAGCACGGTTCAGCCAATTGACCGGGCGCAAGGTGCGGGCGGGGGCCGACCCCGTACGAACGGAATCCGCCCGTCCCGTCCTAGTGCTGGTGTCGGTGGTGCGCGTCCGGGTAGTGCTCGTGCGCGTGTGTCGTCGCCTCGTGAGAATGAGAGTGCTTGTGCCGGAACCCGGGTGTGACAGGGCCGTCATGCTCGTGGTCGTGGTGCAGATCGTCGTGCGTGTGCCCATGGTCGTGCTGAATCGCATCGTGGGTGTGAGTGTGCTCGTGGCGTTCGGCCAGGTGCATCGAGACGCCGATCCCCATGAGCAGTCCGGCGACGACAAGAGGCCACGTGATCGCATCCCCGAGCGCGATGGCGAGCAGAGCGCCGAAGAACGGAGCGACGGTGAAGTACGCGCCAGCCCGCGCGGTCCCGACGTGGCGCATGGCGTAGATGAACAGGGCCAGGCTCACCCCGTAGGCGAAGAACCCGACGGTCAGCGCTCCGATGACGTCAGGGACACCGGGGAGAGATTGACTGCCGATGCTGAGGGCGAGCAGTAGGTTCACCGGCCCTGCCACGCCACCCTTCACGGCGGCCAGCCAGATCGCGTCGTTCAGAGCGACCTTGCGGGTGAGGTTGTTGTCCAGCCCCCAGCACAGGCACGCGCCGAGCACCGCAAGGGATGCCCACGCGCTACCGGACTCGGTGCCCCCGCGTGCGCTCAGCACCACGGCCCCCGCACTGATGGCCACCATCCCCAGAGCGATGCGGCGGTCGAAGTTCTCGCGGAACACGAACCAGGCAATGAGCGCCGTGAAGACACCTTCTGCATTCAGAAGCAGCGCGGCTGCCGACGAAGGGAGGCTCGTCAGCCCGAGCATGAGCAGCACCGGGGCGAGCATGCCGCCGAAGAGCACGGCACCAGCCAGCGGCACCCACTCTCCCTCTGCCAGCCGGACTCTCGGGGCACGACGGGCCAGCCGATAGAGCATCAGTCCGAGTCCGGACCCGCAGTAGAGCAGGCCAGCGAGCAGCCACGGGCTCGTGCCCCCGCCGAGCAGTTCCCCGGCAAGCGGGGTGCCCGCACCGAACAGAGCAGCTGACAGCAGAGCCGCCTGCACACCGACGTTCCTGAACCCGTGATCGCGTGGGGACGGCATCCTCCAAGCGTACGTCTCGCGGCAGCACGAGCCCATGAAGCCAGGGTGAGGGGGGCTCGTCGCCGAGTGACAGCAGCGGAGCAGCGACCGCTGGTGCCCTTCGACGAGTGCACGGCGAGACATTCTCGTGACATCGAACGCAGCGCGCCCCTCTCCGGTGGTGATCGGAGAGGGGCGCTGTGTGTTCTGACCTGCACAAACGTGCAGCGTACAACGTCGGGCTGACAGGATTTGAACCTGCGACCCCCTGACCCCCAGTCAGGTGCGCTACCAAGCTGCGCTACAGCCCGTTGTACCGAAGAGGAACTTTACCGCAGCGTGCTGCGCGTCCCTGCAGCGGTCGATCAGCGGCGCTCACGCTTCTTGCGCGGACGCTGCTGCAGGTGGATCGGCGACCCCACGAAGCCGAACTCCTCGCGGAGCCGACGCTCGATGAACCGCATGTAGGACGCCTCGAGCTTGCCCGAGGTGAACAGCACGAACGTCGGCGGAGCCGTCGACGCCTGCGTGCCGAACATGATCTTGGGCTGCTTGCCGCCGCGCACCGGGTGCGGGTGTTCCGCGACGAGACGACCGAGGAACGCGTTGAGGGCGCCCGTGGTCACGCGCGTCTCCCAGCCCTCGAGCGCGGCGTCCAGCGCGCGTACGAGCCGGTCGATGTGCCAGCCGGTGCGCGCGGTGATGTTGATCGTCGGCGCCCACGGCACCTGGACGAGCTCTCGCTCGATCTCGCGCTCGAGGTAGTAGCGGCGCTCCTCGTCGACGAGGTCCCACTTGTTGAACGCGACGATGAGCGCGCGGCCCGCCTCGGCGACCGAGCTGATGATGCGGGTGTCCTGCTCGGTGAGCGGCTGGCTGCCGTCGATGATCACGACCGCGACCTCGGCCCGGTCGATCGCCGAGCTCGTGCGGAGGCTGGCGTAGTACTCGTGGCCGGACGCATCGCGTACACGCCGGCGGATGCCCGCGGTGTCGATGAAGTTCCAGGTGCGGCCGCCCAGCGTCACGATCTCGTCGACCGGGTCGACCGTGGTGCCCGAGGCATCGTCGACGACGACCCGCTCCTCGCCCGCGAGCCGGTTGAGCAGGCTCGACTTGCCGACGTTGGGCTTGCCGACGATCGCGACCCGGCGAGGGCCCTGCGGTGCGTCGAAGTCCTCGGGCGGCGGGCTGGGCAGAGCCTCGAGCACGGCGTCGAGCATGTCGCCGCTCCCGCGGCCGTGCAGCGCCGAGACGGGATAGGGCTCACCGAGCCCCAGGTTCCACAGCCCGGCGGCCTCGGCCTCGGTGCGCTGGTCGTCGACCTTGTTGGCGGCCAGCACGACCGGCTTCTTGGCGGCGCGCAGGATGCGGACGACCTTCTCGTCGACGTCCGTGATGCCGACCGTCGCGTCGACGACGAACAGCACGGCGTCGGCGACCTGGATCGCGATCTCGGCCTGTGCCGCGATGCGCTCGGCCAGGCCGCGGGCGTCGGGGTCCCAGCCGCCGGTGTCGACGACCGTGAACGCGCGACCGTTCCAGTGCGCGTCGTACGAGACGCGGTCACGGGTCACGCCGGGCACGTCCTCGACGACAGCCTCCCGGCGACCGATGATGCGGTTGACCAGGGTCGACTTGCCGACGTTGGGGCGCCCGATCACAGCGAGAACGGGTACAACGTCAGCCATCGGTGGATCCTGTCGGGAGGGGGCCGGGAAGGCCACGCTTGAGCAGTGACTTGGCCCGGGAGACATGAGCACGCAGGTGATCGTGGATCCGATCACCGGCGTCTGCCATTGTCCCACGATCTCGCGGCCAGACCTGCATCGGCAGCTGGATCGGCTCTCCGTAGACGATGTCGAGGCGCGCACCCTTGGCCGGGTGCACGTCCGCGGTCTCACCCGGCTGCCGGGTCCCGAAGATCGCGATCGGCACGACAGGTGCGCCGGAGACCAGCGCCAGATAGGCCACCCCGTTCTTGAACGCGTCGAACTCGCCGTTGCCACGCGTCGCCTCGGGATAGATCAGCACGACCTGGCCGGCGGCCAGGGCCTGCACCGAACGGCGGACCGCGCCGGTGTCGTTGCGGGTCCGACTGACCTTGATCTGGCCGACGAACGTCAACAGCCGGCCCGTACGACCGTGGAACTCCTCCTCCTTGACCAGCGCATGAGGCGGTCGCGGGGCGGTGATGAACAACAGCGGCCCGTCAAGCCAGCCGATGTGGTTGCTCGCGAGGATGACCGGGCCCGTGCGCGCGACGTGCTCGAGGCCGTGCTCGCGGATGTCCCAGCGCCGCCGGAAGTGCCCGCGCGCCAGACGGCGTACGAGGCGCAGCCCGCGCTCGGGCAGCCCGTCGGAGCTCATCGTGACGCGTCGACGATTCCGACGATCGTGTCGATGACCTCTTCGAGCGTGAGGTGTGTGCCGTCGACCACGACGGCGTCGTCGGCCTTGGCCAGCGGCGACGCGGCACGGGTCGAGTCGATCTCGTCGCGCCTGGCCAGCGCCAGCTCGGTCGCGGCGGTGTCGCTGGCTCCGGTCTCGGCGGCACGACGCGCGGCGCGGGCGGCCGGGTCGGCGACGAGGTAGATCTTGACGGGGGCGTCCGGGGCCACGGTCGAGCCGATGTCGCGACCCTCGACGACGATCCCGTTGCTGCGCGCGATGGTGTCGCGCTGCAGGTCGACCAGCATCTCGCGTACGCGCGGCACGGCCGCGACGAGGCTGACGGAACCCGTGACGTCATCGCTGCGGATCGGGCCGGCCACGTCGACGCCGTCGACATGGATCGTGGGCTCCAGCGGATCGGTGCCGGACGTCAGGCGTACGTCGTCGGCGGCCTTGGCGATCGCCTCGGGGTCCTGCAGGTCGACGCCGCGCTCGAGGAGCGCCCAGGTCATCGCGCGGTACATCGCACCGGTGTCGAGGTAGTCCAGGGACAACCGGTCGGCGACACCTCGAGACGTGCTCGACTTGCCCGAGCCCGACGGCCCGTCGATCGCCACGACCAGGGACTTGCTCACGTGTGCCACTCCTTCTAGCGGTATGCGGCCCAGCCGCGTGCGGTCAGTGCCTCGACGAGCGTATCGGCAGAGGTCGCCACGACGGCGATCTCGACCTGGCCGACGGGACGGCCCAGCTCGTGGTCGATGCGGATGTCCTCGATGTTGACCCCGGCCTCGCCCGTGTGCGCCATGAGGCGCGGCAGCTCGCCGGGACGGTCCGGCACGGAGACGAACACCGTGGCCAGGTCCGCGATCTTGTCGCCGTGCTTGCCGGGGATGAGCCGGGTGCCGTCCTGTCCGGACTGCAGCACGCGGCCCAGGCGGTCGGTGTCCGCGCCGATCGCGTCGATGACGCGATCGAGGTCCTCGCGTACGTGCTGCAGCACCGCGCGGACCTGGCCCGCGTTGGCGCCGAGGATGTCCTGCCAGAGCGCGATGTCGCTGCCGGCGATGCGGGTGACGTCGCGGAGCCCCGGTCCGGCCAGGGCGAGGTGTTCACCGGGCGCGCCGTTGAGCTGTGCGGCGGTGAGCACCGAGAGGATGTGCGGCACGTGTGAGACGAGCGCCACCGCGCGGTCGTGGTCGGGAGCGTCCATGACGAGCGGCACTCCCCCGACGAGCTCGGCGAGCCGGACCACGAGGTCGACCGCGTCCTGGTCGGTGCCGTCGGCCGTGGTGACCGCCCAGGGGCGGCCCTCGAACAGTCGCGCGGACGCCGCCATCGGCCCGGAACGCTCGCTCCCGGCCATGGGGTGGCTGCCGACGTACCTCTGGCTGCCGACGAGCTGACCGATCTGCCGTTGCAGGTCCGACTTCACGCTGGCGACGTCGGTGACGGCGGCTGTGGGCCAGTCGTGCAGCACCCGGCGCACCGTGGCGACGACGTCAGCCGGCGGGACCGCGACGATGACGAGCGTCGGCGACTCGACCGGGTCGGCGCTGCCGGCCCCCCGCGAGACCGCGAGCTCGAGGTTGGACGTACGGATGTCCTCCAGGTGCACCTCGACGCCCGCCTCGGACAGCGCGAGTGCCGCGGACGTACCGATGAGACCGCAGCCGATGACCAGGACGGGTCCTGGCAGCGCGGAGGGGGAAGAAGTCACTGGTCAACGCTATCGAACAGGGCCCCGAGCTCGTCGCGGGTCAGGTCACGCATCGCGCCTGACGCCAGGCCACCGATGTGCAACGGCCCGAACGCGGTGCGACTGAGCTCGCGCACGGGATGGCCCGCCGCGTCGAGCAGGCGACGGACGATGCGGTTGCGTCCCATGTGGATGTCGAGCTCGACGAGGGACCGGCCCCGCGACGTGTCCTTGACGAGGAACCGGTCGACCTGCGCCGGACCGTCGTCGAGCTCGATGCCGGCCTTGAGCCTCGCTCCGAGGCCTTCGGGCACTGCGCCGTCGACCAGCGCCACGTACGTCTTGGTGATCTCGAACGAGGGGTGCGCGAGCTTGTGCGCCAGGTCGCCGTCGTTCGTCAGGATCAGCAGGCCCGAGGTGTCGGTGTCGAGGCGGCCCACGTGGAATAGGCGATCGTCGCGGCCGGCGACGATCGTCGACAGGTCCGGTCGGCCGCGCTCGTCGGCCATCGACGTGACGACGCCGCGAGGCTTGTTGAGCATGACGTACGCGTGATCGTTGGGCGGCGGGATGCGCTTGCCGTCGACCCGGATGACGTCGGTCAGCGGATCGACCCGCGCGCCCATCACGTCGATGATCTCGCCGTTCACCTCCACGCGGCCGTTCGCGATCATGTCGTCGCAGCGCCGACGGCTGCCGAGGCCGGCCTGCGCCAGGACCTTCTGCAGGCGGATCTCAGCCACGCGCGTCGTCGTCCTCGTCGGTCGTCTCGGGTTCGACAACGACCTCAGCCTCGGCGTCGGTGTCGTCGGGCGCCTCGGTGTCGTCGCTCGCCTCGGCGTCGCCGATCGAGTCCTGGCCGGCGAGCCCGCCGAGCACCTCCTCGGCACCCGCGAGACCTTCGTCGTCCATGTCCTCGAGCTCGGGCAGGTGACCGGCGATGTCGGGCAGCTCGTCGAGGCTGCCGAGGCCCATGCGCTCCAGGAAGTAGCTCGTCGTGCGGTAGAGGATCGCCCCGCTCTCGGCGTCGACCCCCTCCTCCTCGATCAGACCGCGCGTCACGAGGGTCCGGACGACACCGTCGACGTTGACGCCACGGATCGCCGAGATCCGCGAACGGCTGATGGGCTGCCGGTACGCCACGACGGCCATCGTCTCGAGCGCAGCCTGGGTCAGCCGGGCCTGCTGCCCGTCGAGGATGAATCGCTCGACGGCGCCTGCGAACTCCTCCCGGGTGAAGAATCGCCAGCCGCCGGCGATGTTGCGCAGCTCGAAGCCGCGGCCCTGCTCGGTGTACTCGGCGGCGAGCTCGCCGAGCGCCTGCTCGACGTCGACCGGCGGGTGACCCACGGCCTGGGCCAGTGTCAGGTGGTCGAGCGGCTGGTCGGCGACCATGAGCACGGCCTCGAGGGCGGGCCTCAGGTCGAGCATCTCCAGCTCGAGCTCGTGGGGGCCGGTGGGTACGTGCTGGTCAGTCATCGCTGCTCTCGCGGGGTTCAGGGGTCTCGTCGGTCGTGTCGTCGTCCGGCTGCTCCTCGGCGACGTCCATCGCGGTCGTGTCGTCGGGCGCCGTCATCGGTTCGTCGAACTCGTCGCCGACGTCGATGTCACCGTCATCGGTGCCGGTCCAGCGTACGTGCAGGTCGCCCAGCGGCGTCGCCTGCTCGAAGGCGAGCACGCCTTCGCGGAACAGCTCGAGCACGGCGAGGAAGCGGGCGACCTTGGTCATCAGGTCCGGCGCGTCAGCGGTGAGCGCGCGGAACGTCATCTCGCCCTTGCGGCGCAGCTGGTCGACCACGAGGTGCGCCTGCTCGCGCACGCTGACCTGCGGCGCGTGCAGGTGCGCCAAGGAAAGAATCGGGACCGGCTTGGCCTCGAACGCCTGGGCCGCCAGCTGCGCCAGCTCCTCAGGGCCGATCGAGATCAGCACCTCAGGCAGCAGGTCGGCGAACCTCGGCTCGAGGGTGACGATCCGCGGGAACCGCTTCTGCTCCTCGGCGAGCCGCGCTGCGATCACCCCGGCGACCTGCTTGAACGCGCGGTACTGCATCAGCCGGGCGAACAACAGGTCGCGTGCCTCGAGCAACGCGAGGTCCTCCTCGTCCTCGACCTCGGCCTGCGGCAGCAGCCGCGCCGTCTTGAGGTCGAGCAGCGTCGACGCGACGAGCAGGAAGCTCGTGGTCTGCTCGAGGTCGTCGCCGAGCTCCTTGATGTAGGCGATGAAGTCGCTGGTCACCTTGGACAGCGCGACCTCCGTGATGTCGAGCTGATGCTTGGAGATGAGCTGCAGCAGCAGGTCGAAGGGACCCTCGAAGTTCGTCAGTCCGACGGAGAAGCCGGACGGTGCGGACTCGTCGACGTCCGCGATCGTCACGACTCGCTCAATCGCCGGGCGACATCGCTGTCGGTGCCGCGGGCCTCGAGATCGGCGAGCGCGACGGCCAGAGCCGCCCGGACGAAGCGTCCGCGGTCGACGCTGCGGCCCAGCTCGCTGCGGAGCTTGAGCCTGGCCTGCTCGACGGCGAGCAGCTCGGCCGCCGTGACGTAGACCGTCATCTTCTCGTCGTGCTTGACCCGGCCGCTGGCTGCGACCGCGGCACCGGAATCGCCTTCCTCAGCGGCGGGAGCCGGTGCGGTCGCGCGGAAGAGCTCGTCCACGCCCGGCATCGTGGGTCGCTTGCCGGCACCGCCCGACGACGGTGTCACGCGTCGGGGCATCGAACGAGAACCTCCCTCGCGAGCTGCCGGTAGGAGTCGGCGCCCGGCGACGTGGGGGCGTACTCGGTGATCGGCTCGCCCGCGACCGTGGAGTCGGAGAACTTCACGGTGCGCCGGATGACGGTGTGGAACACCAGGTCGCCCCAGCCCTCGACGAGGGTCGTGAGGACTTCCTTGCCGTGCAGGGTGCGACTGTCGTACATCGTGCCGAGCAGGCCGATGATCTGCAGGTCGTCATTGGTGCGGTCGCGCACCTTCTCGATCGTGTCCTTGAGCAGCGCGACGCCGCGCAGGGCGAAGTACTCGCACTCCAGCGGCACCAGCACGCCGTCGGCGGCCGTGAGCGCGTTGACGGTCAGCAGGCCGAGCGACGGCTGGCAGTCGATCAGGATGACGTCGTAGTCCTTGCGGATCGGCTTGAGGACGCGGGCCAGCACCTGCTCGCGGCCCACCTCGGTGACGAGCCGCATCTCCGCTGCCGACAGGTCGATGTTGGACGGGACGAGGTCCAGCCCGTCGACCGCCGTCGGCATGATCAGGTCCTTGATCGAGATCTCCCGGTCCATCAGGACGTGGTAGATGCTCTGCTCGAGCTCATGGGCGCTGATGCCGAGGCCGACGGTCATCGAGCCCTGCGGGTCGAAGTCGACGAGCAGCACCTTGCGGCCGGTCTCGACGAGCGCGGCGCCGAGGTTGATGGTCGTCGTGGTCTTGCCGACGCCACCCTTCTGGTTGCACATCGCGATGATCGTCGCGGGCTGCCCTGGCTTGCGTGGCTGGGGCTTCGGGAAGTTCGGCATCGGCCGTCCGGTCGGTCCCAGTTCCTTGCTCATCAGCTACCCCTGCACTCGACCTCGACCGGCGGACGAGCGCCACTCTACCGCGAAAAGTCGACTTGACGACCGCCCTCCAGCACCGGATCCGTACGGGTGCCGAGATCGCAGCCAGAACCTATCTGGACGCCCTCGGATGAGCCGTCGCGTAGATCTCCCGGAGCTTCTCGACGGTGACCAGGGTGTAGATCTGCGTTGTGGTCACGGAGGCGTGGCCGAGTAGCTCCTGCACCACGCGGACGTCCGCTCCGCCGTCCAGCAGATGGGTCGCGAACGAGTGCCGCAACGTGTGCGGAGAGACGTCGACGGCGATGCCGGCCCGTTGCGCCGCGCGGGTCAGGACAGTCCACGCGCTCTGCCGCGACAGGCGTCCGCCGCGGGCGTTGAGGAACACCGCCGGCGTGCTGGTCCGGGCCGACACGAGTGCCGGCCGCGAGGCCGCGAGGTAGTCGAGCAACGACTGTCGGGCGTACGAGCCGAGGGGCACGATGCGCTGCTTGCCGCCCTTGCCGCGCAGGAGGACGGTCGACTCCTCGAGGTCGAGGTCGTCGAGGTCGAGTCCGACGGCCTCGGAGATCCTGGCGCCCGTGCCGTAGAGCACCTCCAGCAGCGACCGGTCACGCGACGCGAGAGTCGTGCCGGGCGCGCCGGCGGCGTCGAGGATCGCCTCGATGTCCGACAGCGGCAGGGCCTTGGGCAGCCTGGACGCCGGTCGAGGCGGCTTCACCGCGGCTGTGACGTCGGTCGGCACGATCTGCTCGCGCAGCAGGAAGCGGTGCAGGCCGCGGACGGCGACGATCGTACGAGCGGCACTGGCGGTGCCGAGCGACACGTGGTCGGGATCGCCCGTACGAAGGGCGCCGAGGAAGGCGGCGACGTCGTTCTCGGTGATCGCCGACGGGTCACTCAGCTCGCGGGCGTGCAGGAACTCGAGGTAGCGCCTCAGGTCGCGGCGGTAGGAGTGGAGCGTGTTGTCGGCGAGGCCCCGCTCGACGCTGAGGTGGCTCAGGTAGTCCTGGACCGCACGCTCCACGTCGGTCGTCATCTGGTGCGCAGCACCTGCGCGGCGAGGATGCCCGCGACCGTGAGCGAGTCGGTGATGCGCCCGGACAGCACCGCGGCGACGGCATCGTCGAACGGCAGCCACCACTGCGCCATGTCGGCCTCCTCGGCCTCGCGCTGCGTACGGTCGGCGTGCGGCACGGCACTCAGGTCGGTGGCCTGGAAGACCTCCCACCCCTCGGTCGAGTAGCCCGGCGTGGCGAGCAGGTGCAGGATCGACTCCCACTGCTCGGCCACGACATCGGCCTCCTCCGCCAGCTCACGGACCGCTGCGTCGAGCGGCAGCTCCCCCGGTACGTCGAGGGTGCCGGCCGGCAGCTCGAACAGCCGTCGGCCCACGGGGTGGCGGTACTGCTCGACCAGCAGCACACGATCGTGCTCGTCGATGGCCAGCACACCGATCGCGCCGTTGGGCTGCACCACCGCTCGGGCGTGCTCACCGCCTGAGGGATCGACGATCGTGTCGATCCGCAGGCTGACGTAGGGGCTCTCGTACTTCGAGTCGCTCGAGCTCACCGGCCACGACTGGTCGGAGTCGCGCAAGGACCCCGGGTCCGCCAGCTCACCCGGCAGTCGCGGGTGCATCGTCATGCCATTGCCTCCGTGAGAAAACCAGAGTACGGAGACAACGGCATGACACCCCGATTGTTCGCTCCCCTTACTCGCAGAGCTCGTGGGGGGACCCCCAGCTGGCGCTCGCTCATGCCGTCGCGCTCGCCTGCTCGTCGACCGGCAACCGCAGCTCGAGCTGGCGGGCCAGGGCGGCGCCGATGAGCCCGGAGAACAACGGGTGCGGCCGGGTCGGACGCGAGCGCAGCTCGGGGTGGGCCTGCGTCGCGACGTAGTAGGGGTGCACCTCACGCGGCAGCTCGACGAACTCGACGAGGTTGGCGTCCGGCGACGTGCCGCTGAACACCAGGCCAGCCTCCTCCAGCTGTGTCCGGTACGAGTTGTTGACCTCGTAGCGGTGCCGGTGACGCTCCTCGACCTTGTCGGCTCCGTAGACCTCCGCGATGATGCTGCCGGGCTGCAGCTTGGCCGGGTAGAGACCCAGTCGCATCGTGCCGCCGAGGTCTCCGGCGCCGTCGACGATCGCCAGCTGCTCGGCCATCGTCGCGATGACCGGGTTGGGCGTCTGGGGGTCGAACTCCGAGGAGCTCGCACCCTCGATGCCGGCGACGTTGCGGGCGTACTCGATGACCATGCACTGCAGGCCGAGGCACAGCCCCAGCACGGGGATGCCCCGCTCCCGGGCGTACGTCAGCGCACCGAGCTTGCCTTCGATGCCACGGATGCCGAAGCCGCCGGGCACGCAGATGCCGTCGACGTCGTGCAGGTTCTGCGCGGCACCGGTCGGCGACTCGCAGTCGTCGGACGGGACCCAGCGCAGGTTGATCTTGGCGTCGTGGGCGAATCCGCCGGCCCGCAGCGCTTCGCCGACCGAGAGGTAGGCGTCGGGCAGGTCGACGTACTTGCCGACCAGCGCGATCGTGATCTCCTCGGCCGGGTGGTGCACGCGGCGGAGGAGCTCGTCCCACTGCGTCCAGTCGACGTCACGGAACGGCAGGTCGAGGCGACGTACGACGTACGCGTCGAGGCCCTGGCCGTGCAGGACCTTCGGGATGTCGTAGATCGACGGCGCGTCGCTCGCGGTGACGACGGCTTCCTCGTCGACGTCGCACATCAGCGAGATCTTGCGCTTCATGTTGTCGGGGATGTCCCGATCGGCCCGGCAGACGATGGCGTCGGGCTGGATGCCGATCGAGCGCAGGGCGGCGACCGAGTGCTGCGTCGGCTTGGTCTTGAGCTCGGCCGACGGGCCGATGTAGGGCACGAGCGACACGTGGAGGAAGAAGACGTTGCCGCGACCGACGTCGTGGCGCACCTGGCGGGCGGCCTCGAGGAACGGCAGGGACTCGATGTCGCCCACCGTGCCGCCGATCTCGGTGATCACGACGTCGACGTCGGGACCGGCCATCGCGCGGATGCGGGCCTTGATCTCGTTGGTGATGTGCGGGATGACCTGGACCGTGTCACCGAGGTAGTCGCCGCGGCGCTCCTTGGCGATGACCTCCTGGTAGACCTGACCCGTCGTGACGTTGGCCTTGCCCGACAGGTCGACGTCGAGGAACCGCTCGTAGTGGCCCACGTCGAGGTCCGTCTCGGCACCGTCGTCGGTCACAAAGACCTCACCGTGCTGGAACGGGTTCATCGTGCCGGGGTCGACGTTGAGATAGGGGTCGAGCTTCTGCATCGTGACCCGGAGTCCACGTGACTTGAGCAGTCGTCCGAGGGACGAGGCGGTCAGACCCTTGCCGAGCGAGGAAGCGACCCCGCCGGTGACGAAAACGTGTTTGGTAACCGCGCTACCTGCCAAGGTGACTCCCGTGGTCGAAAACCGATGTCGAGCGCTCACGATGCAGGAATTGCATCAGGCCTCCACGGGATTCCAGCCTACCAACAGAACACGCGTAGAGCCCAACGACACACGTGTCGGCTCCCCCACACACCGAAGGTCAGCTGGCCGGCACTGCGCCGCTGCCGCTGCGCGACGTGCCCCACGCTCCCGGCTGTCCGCCCGCCTGAGCGGCCGCGACGAGCGCCGTGACGACTCGTCCGGCGGCGGTGTCGGTGACGTCCACCGTCGAGACCTCGTTGGCGACGTCACTGTCGCGTACGGCCTTGACCGCACCGCCGTCAGTGCTCGACGACGACGGTCCCGCGACAACGATGCCCTTGCCGCTGCTGTTGAGCGAGCCGGCGAGCGCCGCGATGACGGTGCTCTGGTCGGAGCCGCCCGCGCGCTCGGGGCCCGTCACGAGGACGGCCAGGGTGGCGAGCTTCTTGGGTGCCGCGGTGAGCGCGATGAGCTTGCCTTCGGAGAACGCCGAGCGGATCGTGGCGGCAGTCTCGTCCGGTGCCGTGGCCTTGTCGGCCAGCAGCGCCCGGCCCAGGGCCGAACCCACTCGGCCGTAGCTGTCCCCCGCCGCGTCGACGCCCGGCACGTTCGAAGCCGCCTGCTGGGCCACGCTCTCGGCGAACTGGCGGCCCGACGCGTCGAGCAGCTTGCTCGTCAGGTTGACCTCGCCGGTGACATCGGCGCCGGCCGCCTGGAGGTTGGTCGTGACGCCCTTGGCCTCGGCTGCGCTCGTGCCGGGCACGGTCAGCACCACGACCGTCTGGCCCTTGAGCTTGTCCTTCAACAGCGCAGCGGACGTACGCCCGGCATAGCCGGACTCGAACGCCGCAAGTCCCGGATCGACGGCGTCCTGGGTCGCGACCTCGTCGCCGCGCAGCGAGTCCCCGGTGTCGTCGAGTGGGCCCGACCCCAGGGCGACGCCGGCCGCGAGCGCGAGCAGGATCGCGGCGATCGAGACGAGGTGGAAGCGGAAGTTGATCACGTGAAGAGTCCTTTGATCCAGGTGCCGAGGTCGGCGAGCTGATCACCGAGCGAGTCGAACCAGTCGTTGCCGACGGGGGTGACGGCGATCGAGACAGCGACCGCAGCGACGCCGGCTGCCAGCAGGAGCAGCACGGGCCACAACGCGAACCGCCGTGAGGTGAAGTGGTTGACGGCCTTGGCGTCCACGATCTTGGAGCCGGCCCGCAACCTGGCGACGAACATGCGGGCGACCTCCGACGGCGGCCGTTCGAGGAACTTCGAGAGCGTGGCCGGTGCGCCGACGTGCACGATGACGGCCGCCTCGTTGGTGTCCGCCAGCACGATCGCCAGGTCGTCGTCGGCACCGGTCGACACGAACGTCACGATCTCCTTGCCGTGCCGTTCGAGCCGCTCTGGGGTGTCGACCGTGCCCGATGACGTCGTCACCACGACCTCGCCGGCAGCCCTGATCGCGGCGTCTGAGAGGTTGTCGAGCGCGCCGATGACGAGCGTCGGGACGTAGCCAGCCTTGAGCAGCACGTCCGCGCCGGCACCGGCGCCGATCAGCACAGGGTCGTCGTCGCGGATGTAGCGACGCAGACCTCGCAGGTCGGCTTCGTCGTCGTACGCCCGCGAGACCACGACGACAGGTCGGCCTCGCAGCTTCGTGCGGAGCCTGGGCACGTGCGCCCCGTCCAGCAGCATCGTCTGCTCGCGCTGGATGTGGTCGCTGGCGTTGGCGGCCAGCGAGTCCAGGCGGGTGGCGAGCCCGGACTCGGCCTCAGCCAGCGCCGCGGTCGTCCGCGCATCGTCGAGCTCCGTGCCGCCGATCACGAGGATCTCGTCGCGGAACACCTTGCCGTCCTCGATGCGGACGCGCTCACCGTTCTTGAGCTTCGACCACACGGTGTCGTCGGCGAGGTCGATCAGCAGGATGCCGGCGCGCGACAGCATCTGCGGCCCGACGTTCGGCACGCGGCCGCTGCTGGACCGGGCGGCGTTGAGCACCGCGCGAACGCGATGATCGATGAGTTCCTGCGCCTGCCGGGCGTCGAGCTCAGGGTGGTCGACGACTGCGATCTCACCTTCGCGGAGGGACGCCACATCGCTCTCACGCTGTGCGAACCTGACCGTGCCGACGATTCCTTCCACGTCGCGCGTGCTGGGTCTCTTGTGCTTCCTGATGGCCATCGCCGACCATGCTTCCCGCTGAGGCCGATCGATTTGCGCGCTGCCCCGGCGTGTCGTCCAAAAGACAGAGTCTCAGCGAGAACTCAGGTCAACCCCGGGCCAGCTCCAGCAGCTCCCGCGCGTGGGCCTGGGCCGTGGCCGAGTCCTCCTGGCCGGCCAGCATGCGGGCCAGCTCGTCGACCCGGCTGTGCTCGTCGAGCTCGATGACCGCACTGCTCGTGACCGTGCCGTCGTCGTCCTTCGACACCACGAAGTGGTGGTCGGCGAACGCCGCAACCTGCGGGAGGTGGGTGACCGCGATGACCTGGGCGTGCTCCGCCAGCCGCGACAGCCTGCGGCCCACCTCGACGGCCGCCTTGCCGCCGATGCCTGCGTCGACCTCGTCGAACACGAGGGTCGGCACGGTGGTGCGGTCGGCCAGCACCACCTCGAGCGCCAGCATCAGGCGGGACAGCTCACCACCGCTCGCACCCTTGTGCAACGGGCGCATCCCGGTGCCGCTGTTGGCCGCGAACAGGAACTCGACCTCGTCGATGCCGTGCAGGCCGGGCGCACCGTCGGCGTCAGCTGTCACTTGCACCTCGAGGCGCGCCGAAGGCATGGACAGCTGGGCGATCTCCTCGTCGACCAGCGACGACAATCGGGCCGCGGCCTCGCTGCGGATCGCTGACATCTCGTGCGCCAGGCGGGTCACCTCGGGAATCAGCTCAGCCTGCTCGGCCTCGAGCGCGGCCACGGACTCGTCGTCGTTGCCGAGCTCACCGAGACGCGCTGCGCTCTTCTCGGCCCACGCCAGGACGTCGTCGAGGGTTGGGCCGTACTTGCGCTGCAGGCCGGCCAGGGCAGCCCGGCGCTCCTGCAGGGCGGCCAACCGCTCCGGATCGAGCTCGACGCCGGCGGAGTAGGCACCCAGCTCGGCACCGACGTCGTCGAGCAGGATGCCGAGCTCGAGCACGCGTTCGGCGAGCGCGTCGAGTGCCGGATCGTGCCCCGCCGCCTCGCGCAAGGCAGCCGACGCCTCGGCGACCTGCGTGCGGGCCGCGTCGAGGTCACCCTCACCGACGAGCGAGCGGTGCGCCTGGTCGGCGGCGCGGGCGAGGGACTCCGAGTGCGCCAGACGCCCCTCCTCGACCTTGAGCTGCTCGTCCTCGCCGGCTTGCGGCTCGACCTCGTTGATCTCGTCGAGCCCGAACTCCAGGACGTCCAGCTCACGGGCGCGCTCCTGCGCATGGGTGCGAAGCTCCCGCAACGTACGTTCGACCGTGCGCCACCGGGCATAGGCCGGTGCGTACGCCTCGGCCGCCGCCGCGAACGCGTCACCGGCGAACCGGTCGAGCGCCGCTCGCTGCTCGGCGGCGCGGAGCAGCCGGTGCTGGTCGGACTGGCCGTGCACCGCGACAAGCTCGTCCGTGACATCGGCCAGCAGCGCGGCGGGCACCGTGGCGCCCCCCGCGATCGCGCGCGAACGGCCCTGCGCCGACAGCACTCGGGCGAGGATCACCACGTCGTCGTCGATGCGTCCTCCGGCGTCCTCGACGGCAGCTGTCGCTGCTGCACCAGCGGGGACGCCGATGCTGGCCTCGACCCGCGCCTGGTCCGCGCCGCGGCGCACCAGGCCGAGATCGGCGCGATCGCCGCGCAACAGTCCCAGCGCCGTGACGACCATGGTCTTGCCCGCGCCGGTCTCCCCGGTGATGACCGTGAAACCGTCCGAGAGCTCGAGCTCAGCGGAGTCGATGACCCCGAGCGACGAGAGTCGCAGATGCTGCCACATCAGGAGTCTCCTCTGCGACGCTCAGCTGATCCACGCCAACCTGCCACCGGCAGGTCGAACTTGCGGACGAGTCGATCAGCGAACGATGCGGGCTGCAGTCGAGCCAGACGCACCGGGGTCCTGCCCTTGACGACCTCGACCCGCGCGCCGACGGGCAGGTCGGCGGCTCGGCGACCGTCGCACCACAGGACACCGGTGGACAGCTCACCCACGACCTCGATCGCCAGCGTCGAGTCCGGCGAGACGACGAGCGGCCGCGCGAACAGGGCGTGCGCGCTGATCGGCACCATCAGCAGGGCCTGGACCTCGGGCCACACGATCGGGCCGCCCGCGCTGAAGTTGTAGGCGGTCGAACCGGTCGGAGTCGCGCACACGACACCGTCGCAGCCCCATCGCGACACCGGGCGATCGTCGATCTCCACGACGATCTCGAGCATCCGCTCACGCGCGGCCTTCTCGACCGACGCCTCGTTGAGGGCCCAGTTGGTCGCCACGACCTCACCACCGACGGTGACGGACACGTCGACCGTGAGCCGCTCCTCCACGGTGTAGCTGCCGTCCACGACGCCGCGGACCACGTCGTGCAGGTCCTCGACGTCGGCCTCGGCAAGGAACCCGACGTGACCGAGATTGACCCCGAGCACGGGGGTGTCGGTGCCTCGGCACATCTCGGCGGCGCGCAGGATCGTGCCGTCTCCGCCGAACACGACGGCGAGCTCGCAGCCGTCGGCCGCACCGGGCTCGGCCTCGACCACGCCCGGATTCTCCAGACCCGCGGCCCGAAGCGTCTCGAGCTCGGCGTCCAGCACACAGACGTCGACGCCTTCGGCCCGCAGGTCCGCGGCGAACGCGGTGGCGACCTTGCTGGCCTCCTCGCGGGCGACATGCACGATCAACAGGACCCGTCGCGTCATGCGCCCTCCCCCGCGGCTGTCTCCAACGGTCCGGCCGCGACCACCGCGTGGGCCGCGTCCTCGCTGGGAGCGTCCGCGTCGCTGCGCAGCCAGCAGAAGTACTCGACGTTGCCGGCCGGGCCGGGCAGCGGGCTCGGCGCCAGTGCCTTGGTGCCCCAGCCCAGCGCATAGGCGGACTCGCACACGCGATGGACGGCATCGGCGTGCAGCACGGGGTCGCGCACGACGCCGTTCTTGCCGAGGTTGCTCTTGCCCACCTCGAACTGCGGCTTGATCATCAGCACGATGTCACCTCCGCCTTCCGGGCTGCTCGGCTCGCACACCCTCGTCAGGGCAGGCATGACCACCGTAAGGGAGATGAACGACAGATCCGAGACGACGAGCTCGACAGGTCCACCGATGTCGCCCGGCTCGAGGTTGCGGACGTTGGTGCGATCGAACACCACGACACGTTCGTCCGACTGCAGCGCCCAGACCAGCTGCCCGTAGCCGACGTCGACCGCACACACCTGTCGCGCGCCCTTGCGCAGCAGCACGTCGGTGAAGCCACCCGTCGAGGCTCCCGCGTCCAAGCACCGCTTGCCGGCCACCGTGAGCCCCATCGGCTCGAACACCGCGAGTGCGCCGAGCAGCTTGTGCGCTCCGCGGGAGGCGTAGGTCGGCTCGTTGCTCGCCCGGACCACGATCGCCTGGTCGGTCGTGACGCCGGTGGCGGCCTTGGTGGCGACGGATCCGGCGACCTTGACCTGGCCGTCCTCGATCAGCGTGCCGGCATGCTCACGCGAACGAGCCAGTCCACGGCGTACGAGCTCGGCGTCCAGCCGCAGCCGTCTGGTCACTCGGGGTCCCCGCTCGATTGTGAGCCGCACGCGGGGTATCGCTCGCCTGAAGGAACGGGCGAGCAATCGAGCGGGGAGGAGGTCACTCGGTCACGCGCTTTCCGGGAGATCCCCGTCGCGACCGGCGTTGGCGAGAGACTCACGGAGGACACGGTGGATCGCGTCGAACTCCTCGGGGTGCGAGGTGATCTCCAGGTCGTCGAGCCCGTTCAGGCGTTCGAGTGCCTCGTCGATCGCCGCGTGACCGGTCGTCTCGACCGGTTCCGGCGCAGCCTGCTCGACCGAGTCCTCAGGGTCGATCGCCTCGGCAAAGTCGGTGTCAGAGTGCTCGCTCATGTCCTCAGTGTCCCATCCACGGTCACCGTGACGTCGGAGCGATCACGCAATGACCACGCGAGTCCGATCACCGCACGCAAGGCATCGGTGCTCCGCGGATCTCCCGCCTCCACGCTCACCACGTCGTCGCGGACCAGCGCCGTGGCGTCGCCGCAACGAGCCCGGTCCGTGTCGTACTCGATCTCCAGGTGCGCCTCGTTGAGCCCCGCGAGGTCCGCCGACACGTACGTGGGCCGGCTCCGCGGCCCGGCGTCCACGATCTCCTGCAGCGTGCTGACCCCGGTCAGCACCGCAAGACTGTCGGTGCCGGCGTTGACGGCACCCTCGATGTCGGTGTCGAGGCGATCGCCCACGACCAGCGGACGTTCACCGCCGACCCGCTCCACCGTCTCGTCGAACAGTGCCTTCTCGGGCTTGCCGGCGACCGTGGGTGTCACTCCGGTGGCGTTGCGGATCGCCTGCACCAGCGAGCCGTTGCCCGGAGCGATGCCTCGAGCCGTCGGGATCGTCATGTCGGTGTTGCTCACGAACCACGGCAGTCCGGCCTGGATCGCGAAGGACGCCTCGGCGAGCTGACGCCACCCCACATCGGGGTGGAACCCCTGCACCACCGCGACAGGACCGTCGTCCAGGCTCCCGACGCACCGCAGGCCGCGTTCCTCGAGCGGTGAGCGCAGACCCTCACCACCGACGAGCAGCACGGGCGATCCGGTCGGCACGGCGTCTGCCACGAGGTGCGCCACGGCTTGCGCGGAAGTGACCACGTCAGCGGCGGAGACCTCCGGCATCGCCAGCTCACGCAGGTGGTCGGCCACCTCGGTCGACGTCCGTGACGCGTTGTTGGTGATGTAGGCCAGGCGCATGCCACCCGCTCGGGCCACCTCAAGCGCCTTCGCCGCACCGGGCACGGCGTCCTCGCCGACGTAGACGACGCCGTCAAGATCGAGCATCGCCAGGTCGTAGACCGAGCTCAGCGACTGCGTCGACGAGCCCAAACCGGTTGCGCTCAGAGTCATGCTCCCGAGGCTACCGCCGGTGCCGTGACCTTCCGGCAGGAGTCGACGTCGACGGACACAAAGCTGATCGCGCCGCGAGTGAATCGGCGCCGCAGCTCCCCCGTCACCTCGACCTCGGCGCCTGCCTCGAGGCGGCTCACGGCGCGACGCATCGTCGCGCTCCACGCCGAGCACTCGATCGTGTCGACGACCTGCTTGGACCGTCGTCGGGCGGCCGCGCTGCGGCGGACGATCAGGCGGAACGAGACGACCTCGTCGCCGCTGGGAAGGACGCGGGTCTCGGGGTCTGCCGAGACCCGGCCCGCAAGGTGGACCCGGTTGTTGTCATCAGTCATGAAACGACGATGCCCCCTGCCGACGGCAGGGGGCACTCATCAGGTCACGCGCTGTGGACAACCGCCGCACGGCTCAGCCCTGTGGACGCTTCTCCAGCTCCGCGAGTCGTTCCTCGGCGTCCGTCTGCTTGTTGCCGTCGACGGCGACCGTGCGGTGGAACCACTCGATCGCCTCGTCGCGACGCCCGGCATCGAGCAACGCATCGGCGTACGCATAGCGCAGCCGTGGCACCCAGTCCGACCGGCCCTTGGTGTGCAGCGGCTCGGTCTCGAGCAGCCGCACGGCCGCGTCGTACTGCTTCTGGTCACGGCGCGCACCGGCAACGACGATCGACAGCTCGATCTGGCCGGCATCGTCCAGCTGACCGCGGATCTCCGGGGTGTCGTACGCGATCGCCTTGTCGGGGCGCTTCAGGGCGCGCTCGCAGTCGGCCATCATCGGCGCGTACAGGTAGCCGCCAGTCATCCGGCGGGCTGCACGGAACTCCGACAACGCCTCAGCGAACTTGCCTGCTGCGTAAGCCGTCTCGCCACACGCCTCACGTACGAGACCGGTCCGGGTCGCGCGAGCCTTGGCGGCCAGCGCGTGCAGGTGCGCGGTCTCGGGGTCCTCGGCGATCAGCAGGCCGGCCATCACGAGGTGCCGCGCGACCTTGTCGGCGAGCTTCTCGGGCAGGCTCTGCAACGCCTGGCGTGCATGCTTGTCCAGGTCCTTGGCACTGACGTCGTCAGGGATCGGCGGGCCGTCGTAGATCTTCTGCGCTGCCGTCCGGTCGCCCTCTTCCTGGCGACGGTCACGACGTGCCTCGTAGGGCTTGCCGTCCCGGCGCGGGTGTGCCGGCCTGCCATCGCGGCGATCCGCGGGCTTGCTGCCCCGAGCGTCGGACGGCTTGCCGTCGCGACGCGAAGGATCTCCGCTGCCGCGGCGATCGCGTCCCTGGCCCGCAGGCTTGCCACCACGGGCATTGCCACTGCCGGCGCCTCGGCCAGCTGGTTTCCCGCCGTCACGGCGGGGGTTTCTCGACTCAGCCATGAGTCGTTCCTTCCATCAAGTTGTGCACAAATGCAGCAAGGCCGCTCCCGAAGGAGCGGCCTCGCGCTAAAGATTGTCCGGCGACGTCCTACTCTCCCACACAGTCTCCCGTGCAGTACCATCGGCGCTGAAAGGCTTAACTTCCGGGTTCGGAATGTAACCGGGTGTTTCCCTTTCGCCATGGTCGCCGAAACTCTATTGAGATATCAAAACCTTGGAGCTCTCCCGTAGGGAGCTTCGCGGTTCCCGATCATATCTCGGGAACCTCACAGTGGACGCGGTAGATCTTTGTAAGAAACAAGCCCTCGGCCTATTAGTACCGGTCGGCTCCATGCATTGCTGCACTTCCACCTCCGGCCTATCAACCCAGTGGTCTGCTGGGGGCCTTACCTGGTAAACCAGTGGGAAACCTCATCTTGAAACACGCTTCCCGCTTAGATGCTTTCAGCGGTTATCGCTTCCGAACGTAGCTAACCAGCAGTGCTCCTGGCGGAACAACTGGCACACCAGAGGTTCGTCCATCCCGGTCCTCTCGTACTAGGGACAGATTTTCTCAAGTTTCCTACGCGCGCGGCGGATAGGGACCGAACTGTCTCACGACGTTCTAAACCCAGCTCGCGTGCCGCTTTAATGGGCGAACAGCCCAACCCTTGGGACCTGCTACGGCCCCAGGATGCGACGAGCCGACATCGAGGTGCCAAACCATCCCGTCGATATGGACTCTTGGGGAAGATCAGCCTGTTATCCCCGGGGTACCTTTTATCCGTTGAGCGACGCCGCTTCCACTTGCCAGCGCCGGATCACTAGTTCCGACTTTCGTCCCTGCTCGAGCTGTCACTCTCACAGTCAAGCTCCCTTGTGCACTTACACTCGAAACCTGATTGCCAACCAGGCTGAGGGAACCTTTGAGCGCCTCCGTTACATTTTAGGAGGCAACCGCCCCAGTTAAACTACCCATCAGGCACTGTCCCTGATCCAGATAATGGACCTAGGTTAGATGTCTAGTACAGCCAGAGTGGTATTTCAACGATGACTCCACCTGAACTGGCGTCCAAGCTTCACAGTCTCCCACCTATCCTACACAAACTGAACCAAACACCAATACCAAACTATAGTAAAGGTCCCGGGGTCTTTCCGTCCTGCCGCGCGTAACGAGCATCTTTACTCGTAGTGCAATTTCGCCGAGTCCATGGTTGAGACAGCGCCCAAGTCGTTACTCCATTCGTGCAGGTCGGAACTTACCCGACAAGGAATTTCGCTACCTTAGGATGGTTATAGTTACCACCGCCGTTTACTGGGGCTTAAGTTCTGTGCTTCGCTTGCGCTGACACGTCCCCTTAACCTTCCAGCACCGGGCAGGAGTCAGTCCGTATACGGCGTCTTTCGACTTA
The DNA here is from genome assembly GCF_001428805.1 of Aeromicrobium sp. Root236. Classification (NCBI taxonomy): domain Bacteria; kingdom Bacillati; phylum Actinomycetota; class Actinomycetes; order Propionibacteriales; family Nocardioidaceae; genus Aeromicrobium; species Aeromicrobium sp. Root236. Next base: position 627,980 of record NZ_LMIS01000001.1, read on the forward strand.
GCACGGACCTGTGTTTTTAGTAAACAGTCGCTTGGGCCTGGTCTCTGCGGCCTTCAACGCTTCTCGGAGCAAGTCCGATAACGCATCCGGCCCCCCTTCTCCCGAAGTTACGGGGGCATTTTGCCGAGTTCCTTAACCATGGTTCACTCGATCACCTTAGTATTCTCTACCTGACCACCTGAGTCGGTTTGGGGTACGGGCGGCTCTAGATCTCGCTAGATGCTTTTCTCGGCAGCATAGGATCACTCACTTCGACTAAAACGTCTCCCCATCAGATCTCAGGCATGTGAATGGCGGATTTGCCTACCATTCGCCCTACGTCCTTAGCCCGGGACAACCATCGCCCGGGATGAGCTACCTTCCTGCGTCACACCATTGCTTGCCTACTACCAGATCGGGTCGTGCGCAGCGCCGGCTTCGCTCCGAAGAGTCCCGCCAGTTTTGGGCACTTAGCATTTCTGGGTTCGGCATGGGCGATCTAATGCCGGTACGGGAATATCAGCCCGTTGTCCATCGACTACGCCTGTCGGCCTCGCCTTAGGTCCCGACTTACCCAGGGAAGATTAGCTTGACCCTGGAACCCTTGGTCATTCGGTGGAGGAGTTTCTCACTCCTCATTCGCTACTCATGCCTGCATTCTCACTCGTGTAGCCTCCACGGCTGGATCACTCCGCCGCTTCGCTGGCCACACGACGCTCCCCTACCGATCCATGCGCCTGGACCACGAAGGCCTGGCTATTGCATGAATCCCATAGCTTCGGTGGATAACTTGAGCCCCGCTAAATTGTCGGCGCGGAATTACTTGACCAGTGAGCTATTACGCACTCTTTCAAGGGTGGCTGCTTCTAAGCCAACCTCCTGGTTGTCTCTGCGACTCCACATCCTTTTCCACTTAGTTATCGCTTTGGGACCTTAGCTGATGGTCTGGGCTGTTTCCCTCTCGACAATGGAGCTTATCCCCCACTGTCTCACTGCTGCGCTCTCACTTACCGGCATTCGGAGTTTGGCTGAGTTCAGTAAGCTTGTAGGCCCCCTAGCCCATCCAGTGCTCTACCTCCGGCAAGAAACACGCAACGCTGCACCTAAATGCATTTCGGGGAGAACCAGCTATCACGGAGTTTGATTGGCCTTTCACCCCTATCCACAGGTCATCCCCCCAGTTTTTAACCTAGGTGGGTTCGGTCCTCCACGCGGTCTTACCCGCGCTTCAACCTGCCCATGGATAGATCACTCCGCTTCGGGTCTAGATCCTGCAACTATGGTCGCCCTATTCGGACTCGCTTTCGCTACGGCTACGGCTCGACGCCTTAACCTCGCTACAGAACGCTAACTCGCAGGCTCATTCTTCAAAAGGCACGCTGTCACCCTTCACAAGGAAGAGCTCCAACGGATTGTATGCACATGGTTTCAGGTACTATTTCACTCCCCTCCCGGGGTACTTTTCACCTTTCCCTCACGGTACTAGTCCGCTATCGGTCATCGAGGAGTATTTAGGCTTAACGGGTGGTCCCGCTAGATTCACACCGAATTTCAGGGGTTCGGTGTTACTTGGGATGACACAAAAGAGCCATGAGCTTACGTGTACGGGGCTATCACCCTCTATGGCGCAACTTTCCAGTTGGCTTTCACTTCACTCATGGTTTATGACTCTTTGTCTGCTCGGCAGAACAGACCATGTGGTCCCACAACACCCCAGTGACAACGCCTGCCGGCTATCACATCACTGAGGTTTAGCCTGATCCGGTTTCGCTCGCCACTACTACCGGAATCACTTTTGTTTTCTCTTCCTGTGGGTACTGAGATGTTTCACTTCCCCACGTTCCCTCCTGCTGCCCTATGTGTTCAGACAGAGGTACCTGGACTTTACTCCAGGTGGGTTTCCCCATTCGGACATCCCCGGATCACAGGTCGGTTGTCACCTTCCCGGGGCTTTTCGCAGACTCCAACGTCCTTCATCGGCTCTCGATGCCAAGGCATCCACCATGTGCACTTAGTAGCTTGTTGTTACTACAAAGATGCTCGCGTCCACTGTGAAGTTCTCAAAATACGATCGGTCCCACATAAAGATCCCGCGCCTGCCAGATCGCCCTTGCGGGTTGAACCTGGTGGTTCGTGGGGGTATGTGGTCCGAGGTCTCAACTCTACGAGCTGATCCCTCAGGACCCAACAGTGTGCCTGAGTTGATGGATTCTTCAAAGCGAGGTTCCACTCTCCGAAGAGAAGTACTGACGCTTGTGGCATCCATCAAGCCAAATAATCGACGATCCACTAGTGAGCTGAGCTGCGTACAGACATTCGCCGTACAAACAGCTCATGGACAACCAGGCTTGCGCCGGCTGCCAAATGCTCCTTAGAAAGGAGGTGATCCAGCCGCACCTTCCGGTACGGCTACCTTGTTACGACTTCGTCCCAATCGCCAGCCCCACCTTCGACAGCTCCCTCCGTAAACGGTTGGGCCACTGGCTTCGGGTGTTGCCGACTTTCATGACGTGACGGGCGGTGTGTACAAGGCCCGGGAACGTATTCACCGCAGCGTTGCTGATCTGCGATTACTAGCGACTCCGACTTCATGGGGTCGAGTTGCAGACCCCAATCCGAACTGAGACCGGCTTTTTGGGATTCGCTCCACCTTGCGGTTTCGCAGCCCTTTGTACCGGCCATTGTAGCATGCTTGAAGCCCTGGACATAAGGGGCATGAAGACTTGACGTCATCCCCACCTTCCTCCGAGTTGACCCCGGCAGTCTCCTATGAGTCCCCACCATTACGTGCTGGCAACATAGGACGAGGGTTGCGCTCGTTGCGGGACTTAACCCAACATCTCACGACACGAGCTGACGACAGCCATGCACCACCTGTATACCGACCAAAAGGGGGCTACATCTCTGCAGCTTTCCGGTATATGTCAAACCCAGGTAAGGTTCTTCGCGTTGCATCGAATTAATCAGCATGCTCCGCCGCTTGTGCGGGCCCCCGTCAATTCCTTTGAGTTTTAGCCTTGCGGCCGTACTCCCCAGGCGGGGCGCTTAATGCGTTAGCTGCGGCACGGAGACCGTGGAAGGTCCCCACACCTAGCGCCCAACGTTTACGGCATGGACTACCAGGGTATCTAATCCTGTTCGCTCCCCATGCTTTCGCTCCTCAGCGTCAGGTAATGCCCAGAGAACCGCCTTCGCCACCGGTGTTCCTCCTGATATCTGCGCATTCCACCGCTACACCAGGAATTCCGTTCTCCCCTGCATACCTCTAGTCTGCCCGTATCGGAAGCACGCTCAGGGTTGAGCCCTGAGTTTTCACTCCCGACGCGACAAACCGCCTACGAGCCCTTTACGCCCAATAATTCCGGACAACGCTCGGACCCTACGTATTACCGCGGCTGCTGGCACGTAGTTGGCCGGTCCTTCTTCTGCAGGTACCGTCACTTTCGCTTCGTCCCTGCTGAAAGAGGTTTACAACCCGAAGGCCGTCATCCCTCACGCGGCGTTGCTGGATCAGGCTTTCGCCCATTGTCCAATATTCCCCACTGCTGCCTCCCGTAGGAGTCTGGGCCGTGTCTCAGTCCCAGTGTGGCCGGTCACCCTCTCAGGCCGGCTACCCGTCAATGCCTTGGTGAGCCATTACCTCACCAACAAGCTGATAGGCCGCGAGCTCATCCTTCTCCGCCGGAGCTTTCCACCTCAGAACATGTGATCCGAGGTCATATTCGGCATTAGCCATCGTTTCCAATGGTTATTCCGATGAGAAGGGCAGATTGCTCACGTGTTACTCACCCGTTCGCCGCTCGTGTACTCCCGAAGGAGCCTTACCGCTCGACTTGCATGTGTTAAGCACGCCGCCAGCGTTCGTCCTGAGCCAGGATCAAACTCTCCGTTGAAGCAGCTAAAGCGCTGCCAAACTTCAGTTCGACTCTGACAAACTATTTGCTGACAAATAAATTGTCGGAATTGATTTCCATCAAGGTCGGCGAGCCGAAGCTCTCCGATGGTCTCGACGGGGTACTACTAATTAATCTCGTCGACTTTTGGCACACTGTTGAGTTCTCAAGGATCAGACGCTCACCTCGGCTTCGACCTCGCGGTCTCTGCCTTGGGGCAACTCGTCTAACTTACACGGCTCGTTTTCACCGGTCAAACCGGGTCGGTCACCATGTTCAGCTTCGTTGTCCGCGGTCCGTCTCCGGGCGCCTGAGGCGCCGTGCCGTCGACCGTTTCGGTTGAGCTGGTTGGAAGCTCCGAGTGACCGGCCTTTCGGCCTTTCGCTCCGCCGTGCTGTCCAACAAGAAGAACATTACGGGGGCGTTTCCCGCTTCGTCAAATCGGCTCCGTATGGTCCACGTCACATGGTTCCGAGCCCCTGAAATGACGGGGTTCAGGACACCGACACGCCCGAGATCGACCGTTTGCCTTTGCGCAGGACCGCCCATTTGCCGTGCAGGAGGTGCTCGGTGGTGAGCTCGAGATCGGGGTCGGAGACGCGTTCGTTGTTGACGTACGCTCCCCCGTCGGCGACCGCGCGGCGTGCGGCCGACCTGCTGTCGGCCAGTCCTGTGGCCACGAAGGCGTCGACGACGTTGGGTCGGTCGGTCGCTGCCAGGTCGACGGCGCCGGCTTCGCGCAGCGCTGCGGCCAGTGTCGACTCCGTGAGCTCCGCGAGCTCTCCTCGCCCGAACAGGGCGCGTGAGGCCAGCTCGGCCGCTGCCGTCTCCTCCTGGCCGTGCACGATCGTCGTGACCTCGGCCGCCAGGCGCCGCTGTGCACCGCGCAGGCCGGGCTTCTCGAGGTGCTCGGCCTCGATCTGGCTGATCTCCTCGAGCTCGAGGAACGTGAACTGCCTGAGGTACTCGATGACCTTGGAGTCCTCGGCCTGGATCCACGACTGGTAGAAGGCGTACGGACTCGTGAGCCCGGGATCGAGCCACACCGTGCCGGACTCGGTCTTGCCGAACTTCGTGCCGTCGGCCTTGGTGATGAGTGGTGTCGCCAGTGCATGGACCTTGTCGCCGTCAGCGCGCCGGATCAGCTCGACGCCGGCGGTGATGTTGCCCCACTGGTCGCTGCCCCCCGTCTGGAGGACGCAGCCGTGGCGACGGTGCAGCTCGAGGTAGTCGAGGGACTGCAGGAGGACGTAGCTGAACTCGGTGTAGCTGATGCCGGACTCAAGCCGGCTGCTGACCACGTCCCGGGCCAGCATGCGGTTGACCGGGAAGTGCTTGCCGATGTCGCGGAGGTAGTCGATCGTGCTGAGGCCTGCGGTCCAGTCGAGGTTGTTGACGACCGTCGCGCCGTTGTCACCGCCGAACTCGACGAAGCGGGAGACCTGCTCGCGGATGTTGGCGACCCACTCGCCGACGGTCTCCTTGGTGTTCATGACCCGCTCGCCGGCCTCCTTCGGATCGCCGATGAGTCCGGTCGAGCCGCCGACCAGCATCAAGGGCTTGTGCCCGGCGAGCTGCAGGCGTCGTGCCGTCAGGATCTGCAGGAGGTTGCCGATGTGCAGGGACGGCGCTGTCGGGTCGAAGCCCACGTAGTAGGTGATCGGCCCCTCAGACAGCTCCGCGCGCAAGGCGTCGCGGTCCGTCGAGTGCGCGATGAGTCCTCGCGCGTCGAGGTCGTCGAGTACGTGGGTCACTGGCCAGTCCTTCGGGGTCGGGGATGCACCGCGACTTTAGCGCGGCGCCCCGGCGCCCTAGGGCTTGACGGCGACGACGGGCACTGCGGAGTCGAGCAGGATCTGCTGCGCGACGCTGCCCATCAGGATCTTGCCGACGGGACTGCGCGGTCGTACGCCGATCACGATCAGCGAGGCGCTGGCCTGCTCGGCCTCGAACAGCACCGTGCTGGCGATGTTCTCGCCCTCGACCTGGCGCAGCTCGTAGGGCACGTTGTCGTTCGCGAGCCCCTCGGTGAGGTCCTGGAGGTGACGGCCCTTGGCGTGACCCGTGTCGAGGCGCGGCTCGACCCGGTGGACGTTGATGATGAGCAGCGACTCACCCTTGGCACGCGCCTCGGCGGCGGCCCAGTCGAGGGCGGCCCGTCCGAAGTCGTCGGGACGGTACGCGACGGCAATTGTCATGACATAAGCGTACCGGCGGAACTCCTCCCGTGGCGAGCGGAATATGCGCTGGGAGCCATGACGTTGCACACGGCGTGACTGAAACAGTGAAGGTCGACATCTGGTCCGACGTGGCCTGCCCGTGGTGCTTCATCGGCAAGCGACGGTTCGAGACCGCGGCAGCCGAGTTCGCCGAGGGCGGTGGAGCCCTCGAGGTCGAGTACCACTCGTTCGAGCTGGCGCCCGACACCCCGGTCGACTTCGACGGCACGGAGGTCGACTTCCTCGTCGGCCACAAGGGCATGGCTCCCGCGCAGGTCGAGTCGATGCTGGCGCAGATGACGGAGCTGGCCACGACCGAGGGACTGTCGTACGACTTCGCCGCGCTGCAGCACACCAACACGATCAAGGCGCACGAGCTCCTGCACTACGCCAAGACGCAGGGCCGCCAGCTCGACATGAAGGAGCGGCTGCTGGCGGCGTACTTCGAGGAGGGCCGGCACGTGGGTCGCATCGACGACCTGGCCGACCTGGCGGCGGAGATCGGGCTCGACCGGGCCGAGGTCGTCGAGGCACTGAAGTCCGGGCAGCACGTCGCCGACGTGCAGGCCGACAAGGACCAGGCCATCGCGTACGGGATCTCGGGTGTGCCGTTCTTCGTCATCGACAAGAAGTTCGGCGTGTCCGGAGCCCAGGACCCCTCGGTGTTCGTCGAGGTGCTGCAGAAGGCGGCGTCGGGCGAATGACGCCGCTCGAGATCGTCGGCGACGACGCCGCCCCCGTGTGCGAGGACGGCGTCTGCGAGATCCCCGGCGCGAACCTGCCCCAGGACGACTAACCCGCGTCCGGCTTGACCGCCAGCACGGGGCACGTCGCATCGAGGATGATGCGCTGGGCCACGCTGCCGAGCAGGAGCTTGCCGACCGGCGTCCTCGGGCGTACGCCCACGACGATCAGGGTCGCGCCCGACTCGGCGCTGACCTGCAGGACCGCCTCGGCGACGTCGGGCACGACGTCCTGGCGCACCTCGGTCTGCACGTCGAGCCGTTCGAGCTCGGCCCGCAGCGCGTCGATGTCCTTCTCGGCAGCCAGGCGCTTGTCGACGTAGGCGTCACCCTTGGTGTCGTTGACGACGATGAGCTTCTCGTTGCGACGTGACGCCTCGGTCGCTCCGTACTCGAGCGCCGCCTTGCCGTAGACGTCCGGGCTGTATGCCACCACCACGCTCATGCCGCCACCTTCTTCTTGTTGTTGGCCGCCATCGTGCGCAGGCCGTTGCCGATGATGAAGAGCAGCGTGGCGCCGATGATGACGTAGACGATGACCGCGACCGGCTCGCTCCACAGCGTGCTGACGTCTCCGGAGGAGATCGCGAGTGCCTCGGTCAGCTGCGCCTCGAGCCGGGGGCCGAGGATCACGCCGATGATCAACGGGAGCACCGGCAGGCCGAAGCGCCGCATCGCCAGGCCGAGGAGGCCGATGACGAGCAGGATCAGCAGGTCGAACCACTGGAAGTTGACGCTGTAGGCGCCGAGCGAGGCGAAGAACAGGATGCCCGCGTAGAGGTAGGGCCGCGGGATCTGCAGCAGCTTCGCCCACACCGGGGCCAGCGGCAGGTTGAGCACCAGGAGCAGCGTGTTGCCGATGAACAGGCTGGCCAGCAGCGTCCACACGAGGATCGGCTGGCTGTCGAACAGGCCCGGACCGGTCTCGATGCCGTAGCTCTGGAACGCGAGCAGGATGACGGCGGCGGTCGCGGTGGTGGGCAGGCCCATCGCGAGCAGCGGCACGAGCGTGCCGGCGGCGGAGGCGTTGTTGGCGGCCTCCGGACCCGCGACGCCCTCGATGGCGCCGTGGCCGAACTCCTCAGGGTTCTTCGCGAGCTTGCGCTCGGTGATGTACGACAGGAACGTCGGGAGCTCCGCTCCGCCCGCCGGCAGCGCACCGAACGGGAAGCCGAACGCAGTGCCACGCAGCCACGGCTTCCAGGAACGACCCCAGTCGTCGCGGCTCATCCACGGCTGGCCGACGGGGATGATGTCGAGCGGGCGGCGACGCAGGTGCGACGCGACCCACAGCGCCTCGCCGATCGCGAAGATCGCGACCGCCACGACCACGATGTCGATGCCGTCCGCCAGCAGCGGGCTGCCGAACGTCAGCCGGGGCTGGCCCGTCGAGGTGCCGACCAGGCCGATCGCCAGGCCGATGAACAGCGCGGTGAAGCCGCGGAGTCGCGAGCTGCCGAGGACGGCCGTGACCGCGAAGAGCGCCAGCAGAAGAAGCGCGAAGTACGACGGTGCACCCAGCTTGACGACCTGGGTGGCGAGCTTGGGGGCGAACAGCACGAGCAAGAGCGTGCCGATCGTGCCGGCGACGAACGAGCCGATCGCCGCGGTGGCGAGGGCTTGGGCCGCGCGGCCCGCCTTGGCCATCTTGTTGCCCTCGATCGCCGTCACGACCGAGGAGGATTCCCCCGGTGTGTTGAGCAGGATCGAGGTCGTCGAGCCGCCGTACATGCCGCCGTAATAGATGCCGGCGAACATGATCAACGCGCTGGCGGGCTCGACGCTGTAGGTGATCGGCAGCAGCAGAGCGAGGGTCATGGCCGGACCGATGCCGGGCAGGACACCGACGGCGGTGCCGAGCAGCACGCCGATGCACGCGTAGAGCAGGTTGGTCGGGGTGAAGGCGTTCTCGAAGCCTTGCATCAACAGGTCGAAGGATCCCATCAGAGCACTCCGTCCAGGACGCCGGCCGGGATCGCGAGACCCAGGCCGGAGTAGAAGCCGTACCAGGACAGCACCGAGAGCACGACGCCGATCGCGAGGGACCGGACGATCGAGCGCGCGCCGAGCACGTGAGCGGTGCCGGCGAACAGCAGCGCTCCGGTGATCGCCCAGCCCAGCCAGCTGATCAGCGCGAAGTTGAGCGCGAACACCACGACGAGCTTGCCGACGGTGACCCAGTCGCTGCCCGTGGTGAGGTCCACGTCCTCGCCCTCCTCCGACTCCGGCACGTCACCTCGGGCCGTGGCCAGCGCCAGCAGCACCGCGAGGACGATCAGGCCCGCTCCGACGATGAAGGGGAACGTGTATGGCTGGACCGGTTGGTCCGCGAATCCCTTGTGCAGGGTGGTCGCGTCGTAGATGACGTACGCGCCGGCGATGCCGATGCCGGCCGCCAGCCCGTACTGGGCCTTGTCGACGACCCGGCTCTCGCCGGGCGGGGTGTGCTGTGTCGTGGTCATGCGAGTCCCAGCTCCTTCAGGGTCGTGGCGACCCGCTCGTCCTGTTCCTTGAGGAAGGTGCCGAACTCGTCACCCGTGATGAAGGCATCGATCCAGCCGTTGCGCTTGAGCTCGGCCTGCCAGCCCTTGGTCTTGTGCATGTCCTCGAACAGCGTGATGAGGTACTTCTTCGTCTCGTCCGAGATCCCGGGAGGCGCGAGCACGCCGCGCCAGTTGGCGAAGACCATGTCGACGCCGGACTCCTTGAGGGTCGGTGCGTCGATGGTGTCGAGCCGCTCGGCGCCGGAGACCGCGAGCACCCGGAGCGACCCGTCCTTGATCTGGCCCTCGAACTCGCTGGGGCCGGAGGTGCCGACGTCGATCTTCTCGCCGAGGAGCGCCGTGGTCAGCGGGCCACCGCCGTCGTACGCGATGTACTTGACGTGCTTGGGTGCGATGCCGATCGTCTTGGCGAGCTGCATCGGGAAGATGTGGTCGGGGCCGCCCGGAGACGAGCCGCCGCCGATCGTGACGCTCTTGGGATCCTTCTTCCACGCGTCGACCAGGTCCTGGACGGTCTTGAAGGGCGAGTCCTTGGGCACGATGAGCGCCTCCTGGTCCTCGATCAGCCGGGCGATCGGCGTCGCCTTGGAGACCCGGGCGTTCGACTCGTTGGTGTAGACCGCGCCGACGACGCCCAGGCCCATCGTCATCACGACGTCGTTGGAGCCCTTGGCGTTGAGCAGCCGCTGCATCGCGACGGTGCCGCTGGCGCCGAGCACGTTGGTGATCTCGAAGCGGCCCGTGAGGTCCTCGTCCTCCATGACGTGGGTCGCGGCGCGGCCCGTGAGGTCGTAGCCGCCGCCCGGGCTGTTGGGGATCCACATCTGCAGCCGCCGATGGCCCTCGTCGTCCGATCCGCGGGTCACTCCGCAGCTCGACAGCACCATCGCGGCCGAGACTGCGAGGATGACACCCGCGAGCCTTGCCTGGACACGTCGTCTCGACGTCATGGAACCTCCTGTGGTCGACCCCGAGCATGGCCTCCCGGTGTGGCGTGAGTCACTATTGCGGAACCAAAGGAGGTTGTGGTCTTTGTGGTCACCGCGCCGGCAACGGCTGACACTCGCAGGGCAGTTCCTCGGCCTGCAGCTGGTCGTCGTCGCCCTCGTGCTCGCGATCGTGGCGGCCATCTCGGTGCGGCAGTCGACCATGACGTTCTCCAGCGAACGCGGATCGCAGATGCGCTCGGTCGCGGAGTACCTCGCGAACATCTCGGTCGTACGCTCCGAGATCGACGGCCCCACACCGGCCAGCGCTCTCGCACCGTCGATCAGCCGAGCCCTCAGCCTGTCGGGGGCCACCGAGGTCACGATCGCCGACCCTAAGGGCGTCGTGCTGTCGTCGTCCGACCCGCGCCTGGTGGGTCGCAGGATCGATCTCGGTGACAGCCGCGTACGCGAAGGCCGGGGCTGGGTCGGCGATGTGGATGACAACGGCCACCAGGCTGTCGCCGGTCACGCGCCGATCCTCAACGACGACGGGAAGCTCGTCGGCCTGTCGATCGCCCAGCAGCGCTATCCGTCGAACTGGCAGCGTCTGACGAATGCCGCTCCCGATCTCGCGCTCTTCCTCGGTGTCGGGGCCCTGCTGGGCGTCGCCGGTTCGCTCCTGCTGGCCCGGCTCATCAAGCGGCGTACGCGCGGGCTCGAGCCGCACGAGATCGCCACGCTGGCCGACCACCGTGAGGCGCTGCTGCACAGCATTCGCGAGGGCGTCATCGCGGTCGGCACCGACGGCAAGGTCACGATGGTCAACGACAGCGCCCGCGAGCTGCTGGACCTCGGCGCCGGTGTGGTCGGTCGCCCGGTCGGTGAGCTGGACCTTGACCCGCAGGTCACCGAGCTGCTGACTGCTGGCAGCGACAGCCAGGACGCCGTGGTGCTCGTCGGTGCGCGGGTGCTGGTGTTCAACCAGCGCTCGGCGTCGAGCCACGGCGAGGGCATCGGTACCGTCACGACCATGCGCGACCGGACCGAGCTCGTCTCGATGCAGAGCCAGCTCAGCTCCAACCTGTCGATCACCGACACGTTGCGCGCCCAGACCCACGAGTTCGCCAACCAGCTCCACACGATCTCCGGCCTCGTGCAGCTCCAGGAGTACGACGAGGTCACCGCCCTCGTCGGCACGCTGACCCGGCGGCGGGCGGAGATCACCGACGAGGTCACGAGCCGGATCGCCGACCCCGCAGTCGCGGCGCTGCTCATCGCGAAGTCGAGTGTCGCGGCGGAGGCCGGCGTGTCCCTGACGCTGAGCCCTGACTCGCGCCTGCCGGGCCTGACCTCAGCTGAGTCGGCCGACCTGACGACCGTGGTCGGCAACCTCGTCGACAACGCGATCGACGCGTGCCGGACCGAACCCTCGCCCCAGGTCGTGGTCAGCACCCGCGTCGATGCCGGTCGGCTCGTCCTGGAGGTCCACGACAACGGGCCGGGCATCCCCGATGGCATGCGCGACGCGATCTTCGTCCGCGGCTTCTCGACCAAGCCCGACGTCCTCGGTGGTCGGGGCATCGGGCTGCCTCTCGTGCAGCTGATCTGCACCCAGCGCGGCGGGAGCGTCACGGTCGACGACGAGGACGGCACGACGTTCCGGGTCGAGCTGCCGCTGGCCACGGTGCCGGCATGATCGGCGTGCTCGTGGTCGACGACGACTTCATGGTCGCGGGGATCCACGCCAGATTCGTCGAGAAGACCGAAGGCTTCACCGTCCTCGGAGTGGCCCGCAACGGCGAGGAGGCCCTGCGACTCGTCGACGAGCTCGGTCCCGACCTGATCCTGCTCGACGTGCACCTGCCCGACATGAGCGGCCTCGACGTGCTGCAACGGCTGCGGGCGGCGGGCAACGTCGCCGGTGTCGTCATGGTCACGGCCGACCGGGACGCCGAGGTCGTACGCGCTGCGCTCCACGGCGGAGCCATGCAGTACCTCGTCAAGCCGTTCGAGTATCCCGACCTCGCCGCCCGGCTCGTGCGCGTGCGCGACACGCTTGCCCTGCTCGAGCGCGGCGACGCCGACCAGGAGTCGATCGACCGCGCGTTCGGCACGACGCAGCCTGCTGGCCAGCCGCTGCCCAAGGGTCTCAGCCAGGAGACCGCCGACCTGGTGGGCGCCGCTCTTCGCGACACCGGCGAGCTGTCGGCGACCGAGTGCGGTGAGCGCGTGGGGATCTCACGGGTCAGTGCCCGCCGCTACCTCGAGCACTTCGTCGACGAGGGGCACGCCGTCGTACGCCTCAACTACGGCAGCGCCGGACGCCCGGAGCGCCGCTATCGCTGGTCGACCGACCAGCGGTGACGGCAGCTCGTACAGCTGAAGCGGCAGGTCCTATGCGCGCGGGCTGCGGCGATAGGCCGACACCGTCGGGTCACCGGTGATCCAGAACCGCCACGGCACGTCGGCTGCCTTGGACACGCCCACGCGAGGGCCGGCGCTGATCCCAGGCGTCTCGGCCGGCGGGTCGCCCAGCCGTACGCCATGAGGCGTCAGCAGGTCGGTGCCGAGGTCGTCGAGCGTCAGGCCGAGCGTCCGCGCCAGGTTGCCGGGACCGCGCGCGAGGGCGACGTCCTTGACGGCGGGGCGGCGACTCCGCGCGACCTCGAGCCCGTCCACGACCTCACCGGCCCGGATCAGCACCGCGGACGCCTCCTCCGTCGGCCCGGTCACGACATTGGCGCAGAAGTGCATGCCGTACGACCGATAGACGTAGAGCCGCCACGGTGAGCCGTACATGATCTCGGACCGCGGCGTCCGGGTGTAGGCGTGCGAGGCCGGGTCGTTGATCCCGCCGTACGCCTCGACCTCCGTGATGCGCACCGCGACGTCGTGCCCGTGCAGCACGCGGCCCAGCAGACCGCGCGCGTGCGTGACGACAGCGCTCTCGGTCACGTCGTGAGGGTGCCGAGCGCCTTGTCGAGTGCGGCGCGGCTGACGTTCTTCTTGCGGAGCGCGACAAGCTTGGCCCACACCGGCGACTCCATCAAGGTCACCGGGTCCGCCGCGTAGGTCCGCCGCAGGGTCTCGTCTGGGACGACCTGGGGGTCCGGCGCCATGCAGGCGGCAAGGGCGGCGTCGTAGTTGTCCTCGAGCACCCGCGAGGTCGGGTCGAGACCGAGAACGAGCACCGTGCCGGTCGGCGAGGTGTTGACCGGGACGAGGGTCAGGTCCGGCCGGTAGGTCCGCAGGATGTCGGCGACCTTGAACACGTCACCGGCCCAGGCCGCCGTCCGACGGTCGCGCGCCGCCTCGAGGGAGTTGCGCGGCAGCATGTCGTCGAGCAGCACCACACCGGCCGGCGACATGTGCTTCTCGACGTTCATGAAGTCGCGCAGGGCGAACTCGGCGAGGTGCATGCCGTCGATGAAGGCGAGGTCGAGCGGGACGCCGCCGAAGAACGCGACCGGGTCGGGGCGGGAGAAGAACTCGTCGCTCGTCGTGCGGTGCAGCTGCACCTCGCACTCGATCTCCTTGGTGATCGAGTAGCCCGGGTCTACGCCGATGGACTTCGTGCGGGACAGTCCGAGGCTCGAGCCCGTGAATACCCCGATCTCGAGGTACGTACGGGGCTGCAGCTGCCGGTGCAACGCGGTCAGGAGCTGGTGGCGCGACCTCGTGGGCTCCGGGAACTCGGCGAACGGGTCGGACGGCACATAGCTGGGCGTGGACTTCCCGCCCGCGCGCGGCGCCTCCGGGTTGAGCCGGCGTGCGGCGCTGCGACGGGCCTTGCGCTCCCATCGGCGCACGGCGTCGGTGCGCTCCGGTCCGATGACCTTGCGCAGCGTGCTGCCGGCCTTGGTGCGAAGTGCCACGGTCTCCCCCATGTCGGTCTCAGTGGGACCACAGTAGCCATGGAACACGGCGCGTTCGTCAGTCGGCGACCCGCGCCCGCAGCTCGGCCAGCTGCTCGGCGACGCGCACGGGCGCCGTGCCGCCACGGGAGTCCCGCGATGCCAGCGATCCCTCGACCGTCAACACCTCGCGAACCTGCGGGGTCAGCGCCGGCGAGATCGCCGCGAAGTCGTCATCCGTGAGGTCCCACAGCTCGATGCCGCGCTGCTCGCAGGCCTGGACACAGGCGCCGGAGATCTCGTGCGCGTCGCGGAACGGGACCCCTTGGCGAACGAGCCACTCGGCGATGTCCGTCGCAAGGGCGAACCCCTGAGGCGCCAGAGACTCCATGCGCTCGGTGTTGAACGTCAGCGTCGCGATCATGCCGGTGAACGCCGGCAGCAGGACCTCGAGCGTGTCGATCGAGTCGAACACCGGCTCCTTGTCCTCCTGGAGATCGCGGTTGTAGGCCAGCGGCAGCGCCTTGAGGGTCGCGAGCAACCCGGCGAGGTTGCCGATCAGTCGCCCGGACTTGCCGCGGGCGAGCTCGGCGATGTCGGGGTTCTTCTTCTGCGGCATGATGCTCGAGCCCGTGGAGTAGCCGTCATGGAGCGTGACGAAGCCGAACTCCTTGGTGTTCCAGAGGATGATCTCCTCGGCCAGCCGCGAGACGTCGATGCCGATCTGCGCCGTCACGAACGCGAACTCGGCGACGAAGTCGCGCGCGGCGGTGCCGTCGATCGAGTTGGCGGTCGAGCCGCTGAAGCCGAGGTCGGCGGCGACCTTCTCGGGGTCGAGGCCCAACGAGGATCCGGCGAGGGCGCCCGAGCCGTAGGGCGAGTCGGACCCGACACGCGCATCCCAGTCGGTGAGCCGGTCGAGGTCACGCACGAGGGGCCAGGCGTGGGCCAGCAGGTGGTGCGCGAGCAGCACGGGCTGGGCGTGCTGCAGGTGCGTACGCCCGGGCATCGCGACACCCATGTGACGCTCGGCCTGCGTCGCCAGCGCCTCGGCGAGCTCGCGGACGAGCCGGCTGATCGCCTTGGCGTGGTCGCGGAGGTACATCTTGAACAGCGTCGCGACCTGGTCGTTGCGGGAGCGGCCCGCACGGAGCCGACCGCCCAGCTCGGGGCCGAGGCGTTCCAGCAGTCCGCGCTCGAGGGCCGTGTGGACGTCCTCGTCGTCGGGCTGCGCCGTGAACTCGCCGGACTCGACGTCGGCTGCCAGCGCGTCGATCCCGGCGATCAGGGCCGTGAGGTCGTCACGGCTCAACAGGCCCGCGGCCTGCAGGACCATCGCGTGGGCGCGCGACCCGGCCAGGTCGTACGGGGCGAGCCGCCAGTCGAAGTGCGTCGACCGCGACAGCTCGACGAGCTCGGGCGACGGACCTGAGGCGAAACGGCCGCCCCAGAGGCTCGTCTTCTCGTCCGGGGTCTCGGTCACGTCGGCTCCTTCGGGGTGGCTGCGGCGAGCGCCGCGAAACGTTCGGCGACGGCTTGGCCGCCGTCGGGGTCACGGCAGATCAGCATGACGGTGTCGTCACCGGCGATCGTGCCGAGCAGGTCGTGCTGGGATGCGTGGTCGATCGCCGAGGCGAGGTACTGGGCGGCCCCCGGCGGGGTGCGCAGGACGACGAGGTTGGCCGATCCCTCGGCGGTCACCATCAGCTCGCGCAGGATCTTGGCGAGCCGGGCGTGGCCCGAGGCGCTCCCGGTGCCGGGCCGGGGCGTACGGTCGCCGCCCTCTGCCGGAACGGCGTAGACGAGGCCGCCGTCGGGGTGCCGCACGCGTACGGCGTCGAGCTCGACCAGGTCGCGGGAGATCGTCGACGGTGTCGCGTTGATGCCGTGCGACTCGAGGAGCTCGGCGAGATCACCCTGCGAGCGTACGAGCTGGTGGCCGAGCAGCTCGACGATCAGCTGCTGGCGCGCTGCCTTGGTGGGCGGGACGGTCATGACCGCGCCTTGTCGAGCAGCCAGACGAGCAGGGCCTTCTGGGCGTGCAGACGGTTCTCGGCCTCGTCCCACACGACGCTCTGCGGGCCGTCGAGCACCTCGGTCGAGATCTCCAGTCCGCGGTAGGCCGGCAGGCAGTGCAGCACGATCGCGTCGGGCGCGGCCTTGGCGAGGGTCTCGGCGTTGATGGCGAAGTCGCCGAACAGCGCGAGGCGCTCTTCCTTCTCAGCCTCCTGCCCCATCGAGATCCACGTGTCGGTGATGACGACGTCGGCGTCCGAGATCGCCGCGGTGGGGTCCTCGGTCACCGAGACGGAGCCGCCCGTCGTGGCGGCGATCTTCTCGGCGTCGGCGACGATCCTCGGATCAGGCTGATAGCCGGCAGGGCCACCGATGCGTACGTGCATGCCGGCCGTCGCGCCACCCAGCAGGTAGGAGTGGCCCATGTTGTTGGCGCCGTCCCCGAGGTAGACGACCGTCAGGCCGGCCAGCGTGCCCTTGTGCTCGATCACGGTCTGCCAGTCCGCGAGGATCTGGCAGGGGTGGAAGTCGTCGCTGAGCGCGTTGACGACCGGCACGCCGGCGTTGGCGGCCATCTCGTCGAGCCCGGCCTGGGCGTACGTCCGCCAGACGATCGCGCTGGTCATGCGGCCCAGGACGCGTGCGGTGTCGGCGATCGACTCGCCGCGGGCACCCTGCGTCGTGGCCTTGTCGATGATCAGCGGGTTGCCGCCGAGGTCGGCGATGCCGACGCCGAACGAGACGCGCGTACGCGTCGACGACTTGTCGAACATCACGGCAACCGTCTGCGGGCCCGCGAGGGGCTTGCGGGCATACGGATCGGCCTTGATCTCGGCGGCGAGCGCCAGCACCTCGGCCTGCTCCGCTGGGCTGAGGTCGTCGTCACGCAGGAAGTGCCTCACGGATTCATGGTTCGCTCGCTGGCGCTCGCTCACGGTGTCACCTCGTCCAGGATCTGCTTGAGCGTCGCCACGGCACCTTCGGCCTGCTCGACCGTGAGGATCAACGGCGGCGCAAGGCGCAGCCGGTTGGGCGTCGCGTTGTTGAGGATGATGCCGGCAGCCAGCGCTGCCTTCTGCACGTCGGCGGTCACCGGCTCGGCGAGCACGATGCCCACCAGCAGGCCGCGGCCGGTGGTCTGGGTGACGAGCGGGTGATCCGCCAGTCCGTCGCGGAAGACGTCACCCACCTTGAGCGCGTTGTCCAGCAGCCCGTCGGCCTCGATCGTCGCGATCACCGCGAGCGCGGCGGCGGTGGCGACAGGGTTGCCCCCGAACGTCGTGCCGTGGTTGCCGGGCTGCAACAGGTGGCCCGCGTCGCCGAGCGCGATGCACGCGCCGATCGGAATGCCGCCGCCGAGCCCCTTGGCCACCGTGACGAGATCGGGCACGATGCCTGACTCGGTGTGCGCGAACCATGCTCCGGTGCGGCCGATGCCGGTCTGGACCTCGTCAAGCCACAGCAGTGCGCCATGCCTCGACGTGATCTCGCGGGCGGCCTGCAGGTAGCCCTCGGCCGGGACCACGACACCGGCCTCGCCCTGGATCGGCTCGAGGAGGACCGCAGCGACCGTGTCGTCGACAGCGGCCTCGAGCGCGGCGGTGTCGCCGTACGGGACCCAGCTGACGTCTCCGGGCAGTGGCTCGAACGGTGCGCGATATGCCTCCTTGGAGGTCAGCGCAAGAGCCCCCATCGTGCGGCCGTGGAACGACCCCTCGGCGACGACGATGCGCGTACGCCCGGTGCGGCGGGTGGCCTTGAACGCCGCTTCGTTGGCCTCGGTGCCGGAGTTGGTGAAGAAGACCCGGCCCTCCTGGCCGATCAGGTCGAGCAGCTTCTCGGCGAGCTCGATCTGGGGCTTGGAGGTGAAGAAGTTCGAGATGTGGCCCAACGTGCCGAGCTGCTGCGTCACCGCGTCGAGGATCGCCGGGTGCCCGTGGCCCAGCGCGTTCACGGCGATGCCGCCGAGCAGGTCGAGGTACTTCGTGCCGTCGGCGTCCCACACGTAGGGACCCTCACCGCGGACGAGGACGCCCTGCGGGGTGCCGAACGTGTTCATGACCGCGCCTTGGTAGCGCTCGGTCCAGTCGCTGACGGTCATGCCTTGTCTCCTTGGGCCTTGTCCTTCTGAGCCTTGCCTGTGGTCACGCTCGTGGCGTAGAGCGCCGTGCGGATGCGGGTCTCGGCGCCGGGCACGACCTGGGTGCCGACACCCTCGTCGGTGAAGATCTCGAGCAGCACGGCGTGGGGCTCGCGGCCGTCGATGACCGTGGCCCGGCGTACGCCCTCCTGCACCGCCTTGAGGCAGGCCGTCATCTTGGGGATCATGCCGGTCGACAGTTCGGGGATGATCTCGGCAAGCGACTCGGGACTGATCTCGCCGATGACGTCGGAGCTGTTGGGCCAGTCGGCGTAGAGGCCCTCGACGTCGGTCAGCACGAGCAGCTTCTCGGCGTCGAGCGCGACGGCGAGCGCCGCGGCGGCGGTGTCGGCGTTGACGTTGTGCACCTGGCCATCGGCATCGGGCGCGACGGTCGACACGACGGGGATGCGCCCGGCCTCGATCAGGTCCAGCACGGCCTCGGGGCGTACGCCCACGACCTCACCGACCAGACCGATGTCGGTCTCGACGCCGTCGATGACCGGCATGGTCTTCTCGGCGGTGAACAGGCCGCCGTCCTCGCCGGACAGGCCGACCGCCAGGTCACCGTGCTGGTTGAGCAGGCCGACCAGCTCGCGGCCGACCTGACCCGTGAGCACCATGCGGACGACGTCCATCGTCTCCGGCGTGGTGACCCGCAGGCCGCCACGGAACTCCGACTCGATGCCGAGCTTGTCGAGCATCGCGCTGATCTGCGGGCCGCCGCCGTGCACGACGACGGGCTTGAAGCCCGCGAGCCGCAGGAACACGATGTCCTCGGCGAAAGCGTGCTTGAGCGCATCGTCGGTCATGGCGTTGCCGCCGTACTTCACCACCACGACCTTGCCGTGGTACTTCTTCAGCCACGGCAGGGCCTGGGCCAGCGTCGCGGCCTTGTCGGTCGCCTTCTTCCAGTCCTCGGGCTGCCACTCGTCGAGGGTGGTCGCGTCTTCGGTTTCGCTCATGATGAATAGGCCGAGTTCTCGTGGACGTACGCCTGCGTGAGGTCGTTGGTCCAGATGGTGCCCGTCGCCGAGCCTGACTTGAGGTCGATCGTGACCGAGACCGCGCGCTCGGCGAGGTCGATCGCGTCGGGCGACTCCCCCGGTCCGCTGTTGCGGCACACCCACACGCCGTTGAGCGCGACGTCGAGGTCGGCGGGGTCGAACGCCGCCTGCGTCGTGCCGACCGAGGCGAGGATGCGTCCCCAGTTGGGGTCCTTGCCGTAGATCGCGCACTTGAACAGGTTGCTGCGCGCCACCGAGCGGCCCACCTCGAGCGCGTCGTCGACGGACGCCGCGTTGACGACCTCGATCGCGATCTCGTGGTCCGCGCCCTCGGCGTCAGCCAGGAGCTGCATCGCCAGGTCCTTGCACGCCGTCGTGACGGCCTCGGTGAACGCCGCCGGATCGGGCGTCACGCCGGAGGCGCCGCTCGCCATCAGGAGCACCGTGTCGTTGGTGGACTGGCAGCCGTCGGAGTCGAGCCGGTCGAACGTCTGAGCCGTCGCGGCGCGCAAGGCGGCATCGGCGGTCGCCGAGTCCACGTCCGCGTCGGTCGTGATGACGACGAGCATCGTCGCGAGCGCGGGGGCCAGCATGCCGGCTCCCTTGGCCATGCCACCGACCGTCCACCCGTCACCTTGGGCGACGGCCTCCTTGGCGACGGTGTCGGTCGTCATGATCGCGGTCGCGGCCGCATGTCCGCCGTCGGCGCTCTGGGCCTCGACTGCCGAACGTACGCCGGCGAGCAGCCCGTCGCGGTCGTTGAGCAGGCCGATCAGGCCCGTCGAGCACACCTGGACGTCGATCGCACCCACGCCGAGCGCCTCGGCGACGGTCTCGGCGGTCTGGTGCGTCGTCGCGAACCCTTCGGGCCCGGTGTAGCAGTTGGCCCCACCGGAGTTGATCGCCACCGCGACCGCCGAGCCACCCTTGATGGCCTCCTCGCTCCAGAGGACGGGGTTGGCCTTGCAGCGGTTGCTCGTGTAGACCGCAGCAGCGGCCTTGGACGGCCCGGCGTTGACCACGACGGCGACGTCGGGCGCACCGGTCGACTTGAGGCCCGCAGGCACGCCCGCGGCGGTGAATCCCTTGGCAGCGGTGACACTCATGGCGCCACCCCGATCTGTGTGAGGCCCGTGGTCTCGGGCAGTCCCAGGGCGATGTTCATCGACTGGATCGCGCCGCCGGCCGTGCCCTTGGCGAGGTTGTCCATCGCACCGATCGCGATGACCTTGCGGGCACGCGGGTCGAGCGTCGCCTGCACGTGCAGCATGTTGGCGCCCAGCACGGCCTTGGTCTGCGGCCACAGGCCTTCCGGGAGCACGTGGACGAACGGCTCGTCGGCGTACGCCTTGACGTACGCGGCGCGCACGTCCTCCGCGGTCACGCCGTCGAGTGCCGGCGCGGACACCGTCGCGAGGATGCCGCGGGACATCGGCGCCAGGATCGGCGTGAACGAGACGGTCGGCCGGGTGCCGGAGACCAGCTCGAGGTTCTGCTCGATCTCCGGGGTGTGGCGGTGCACGCCGCCCACGCCGTACGCGCTGGCCTGGCCCATCATCTCCGAGCCCAGCAGGTGGGGCTTGAGCGACTTGCCCGCTCCGGACGCTCCGGTGGGTGCCACGACCGTGATGTCGGGCGCGATCAACCCTGCGGCGAGCGCCGGCATGATCGTGAGCGTCGACGCGGTCGGGAAGCAGCCCGGCACCGCGATCCGCTTGGCGCCGGCGAGCACGTCACGCTGACCGGGCAGCTCAGGCAGCCCGTAGGGCCAGGTGCCGGCGTGGTCGCCACCGTAGAACGTCTCCCAGTCGTCGGCGCTCTGCAGCCGGAAGTCGGCACCGCAGTCGATGACGAGCGTGTCGTCGCCGAGCTGTGCTGCGATCGCGGCCGACGTGCCGTGCGGCAGGCCCAGGAACACGACGTCGTGCCCGGCCAAGACCTCGGCCGTCGTCGGCTCGAGCACGCGGTCGGCGAGCGGCACCAGATGGGGCTGGTGCTCCCCCAGCGTGCTGCCGGCGCTCGAGGCCGCGGTCAGGGCGCCGATCTCGACGTCGGGGTGCGCGAGCAACGTGCGCAGGACCTCGCCGCCGACGTATCCGCTGGCGCCGGCGACGGCTGCGGTGATCGTGGTCATCTCTCCACCTTTGCAGAGTTGTGGTCGTACGGTCAGGGGCGTCCGGCGCTCAGTCGGCGCCGAGCTCCATGGCGGCGGCGTCGAGCGCCAGCTCCTCGTCGGTGTCGACGGCGGGGTTGGCCTCGATGCGGGTCGCACCACCGGCGGGCAGGTCGCCGAAGAGCGTGCCGTTCTCGACGAGCACCTGGCCCTGGTCGAGCGGCTGGGCGGCGTAGAGCTCGAGCATCGCGCGTGAGTCGGCGATGTCGAGGTTGCGCATCGTCAGCTGGCCGATGCGGTCGGTCGGTCCGAAGACGGCGTTCTCCGTGCGCTCCATCGAGAGCTTCTCAGGGTGGTAGGAGAACGTCGAGCCCTGGGTGTCGAGGATCGTGTAGTCCTCGCCCCTGCGCAGCCGCAGCGTCACGTCACCATCGACGACCGACGCGATCCAGCGCTGCACTGACTCGCGCAGCATCATGGCCTGCGGGTCGAGCCAACGGCCCTCGTACATCAGCCGGCCGAGGCGGCGACCGTGCTGGTGGAAGTTGGCGATCGTGTCCTCGTTGTGGATCGCGTTGACGAGCCGCTCGTACGCGATGTGCAGCAGCGCCATGCCCGGCGCCTCGTAGATGCCGCGGCTCTTGGCTTCGATGATGCGGTTCTCGATCTGGTCGGACATGCCGAGGCCGTGGCGGCCACCGATCGTGTTGGCCTCGTGGACCAGCGCGACGGGGTCACCGTCGAACGTGTCGCCGTTGATCGCGACGGGGCGGCCCGCCTTGAACGACACCGTGACGTCCTCGGTCGCGATGTCGACCTCGGGATCCCAGAACTTGACCCCCATGATCGGCTCGACCGACTCGAGCGACGTGTCGAGGTGCTCGAGTGTCTTGGCCTCGTGCGTCGCGCCCCAGATGTTGGCGTCGGTCGAGTAGGCCTTCTCCTGGCTGTCCCGGTAGGGCAGGTCACGCTCGGTGAGCCACTGGCTCATCTCCTTGCGGCCGCCCAGCTCGTGCACGAAGTCGGCGTCGAGCCACGGCTTGTAGATGCGCAGCTCGGGGTTGGCCAGCAGGCCGTAGCGGTAGAACCGCTCGATGTCGTTGCCCTTGAACGTCGAACCGTCGCCCCAGATGTCGACGCCGTCCTCGTGCATCGCGCGTACGAGCAGCGTGCCGGTGACCGCGCGGCCGAGGGGCGTGGTGTTGAAGTACGTGCGACCGCCCGACCGGATGTGGAAGGCACCGCACGCGAGCGCGGCGA
This sequence comes from Aeromicrobium sp. Root236, assembly GCF_001428805.1. Classification (NCBI taxonomy): domain Bacteria; kingdom Bacillati; phylum Actinomycetota; class Actinomycetes; order Propionibacteriales; family Nocardioidaceae; genus Aeromicrobium; species Aeromicrobium sp. Root236. The sequence continues at coordinate 650,637 of NZ_LMIS01000001.1, forward strand.
GCCCCTCCTCCACCAACGGGCGCTTGCAGTCGATCGAGCGCGCCAGCTCAGCGCCGTACTGCATCGCGCGACCGGGGATCCCGGCGATGTCGGGCTCGTCGTACTGGCCGATGTCGGCCGTGTAGGTGCACGGGATCGCACCCTTGTCGCGCATCCAGGCGACGGCGACGGAGGTGTCGAGGCCGCCGGAGAACGCGATTCCGACGCGCTCGCCGACGGGAAGGGAGGTGAGGACTTTGGACATGTCTCACATTCTTGCACACCTCTGCAATTTCTTGCACTCGGGGGTGGGTCGTCCGTTTCTCCCGAGCCGGGGTGACTTCGCCCCTAGGATGCAAGCCATGCGGATCCTGCTGCGCGCGCTGGCACTCGTCGTGACCGCAGGCGTGTTGCTCTTCCCCGCGCTCGCGGCCCTCGTCCCGACGGATGCCACCACGGCAGGGCCGGATCCCGTACGCATCACGGACTACACGGCCAACTACGTGGTGACCGCCGGTGGCGACCTCGTGGCGAAGGAGCAGATCACCACCGAGTTCCCCGGCGGACGCCACGGCATCTTCCGGTTCTGGGACGTCACGGATCCCTCGGACAAGCAGGTCCGTCTCGAGCCGGAGGACGTCAAGGTCCAGCTCGACGGCGGCAGCGTCCCCTTCGACATGCAGTGGCAGAAGGGGCGGCACTTCCGGGTCGCCAAGATCGGCGACCCCGACTCGTTCGTCAGCCCCGGTTCGCACGTCTACACGATCACCTACCGCATCGCCGGCGCGCTGGCGCCCAACACGGCCGGCCCGGGCACGTTCGCGTCGTCGAGCTGGACCGACAAGCAACCTGCGGAGTCGGTGTTCTACTGGAACGTCGTCGCGCAGGGCTGGCAGATGGACATCGACGCGTCCACCATTCACATCACGCTCCCTGCGAGCTCGGGCAAGGTGCAGTGCACGTCGAGCTTCGACGGCACCGGCACGTGCGACATCGCCGGCGCCGGAACGGATCAGGTGACCATCAAGACCGGCCACCTCTCCCCTCGCACTCCTGTGACCGTACGCATCGGTCTGCCGGTCAAGACCCCCGATCGGGTCACCGTGCCGTGGCCGGTCGCCGCCGATCGAGCACTCGGCACGAGCACCAGGTCGCTGGGCATCGTGGTCGCGATCACCGTCGCGCTGTTGGCGGTCGGCTACGTCCTGGACCGGCGCTCGCGCGAGGAAGCCCCCGGCACCCCGGTGATGTACGAGCCGCCGCCGGGACTCGGCCCGGTGCAGACGGCGTACGTCACGACGGAGACCGTACCCAGCCGCGGTCTGGTGGCGACCCTGCTCTACCAGGCTGAGCAGGGCCTGACCACGCTCACGGACAACGGCGGCAAGTCGTGGACGATCACCGGTGTCGGCGACGCGGACGCGTGGGCCAAGACCGACGACGTCACCAGGTTCGTCGGCGAGTCCCTGGGCGTCACCCAGGCGGGCTCGCACTTCAAGTCCAGCCCGGACTCGGTCACGTCCGGTCAGAAGCTCCAGTCCGTGCGCAACTCCCTCGCCGCCCAGACCAGCGCGTGGGCCGACGGGGTCGGCGCGCAACGTCGGGTCGGTTCGGAGACGCTCGCCCGGCTCGCGGTCGGCGCGGCGGCGCTGCTCTTCCTCGTCGTGGCGATCTTCTTCCATCCCCCGGTGTCGATGTACCTGCTGCCCATCGCCGGGTTCGTCATCGGCGGGATCGGCCTCTGGAGCCCCGGGGTCGGACGGCGTCGTACGACCTTGGGCCGCGACCTGTGGTCACGTGCCGGCGGGTTCAAGCGCCTGCTGTCGACCGACTCGGCACAGGACCGCTTCGACTTCAGCGGCAAGAAGGACCTCTACACCGCCTTCATCCCGTACGCCGTCGCGTTCGACTGTGCCGACCGCTGGGCTCGCAAGTACCAGCTCGCGACGGGCTCCGAGCCGCCCGTGCCGACCTGGTACGGGGGCGGCTCGACCTCCACGAGCCACGGCTTCTTCGGCAGCAACGACGCCTTCTCCGGATTTGAATCATCGCTGGCCTCCTCGATCAGCGCCTACTCGGCCACGCAGTCGTCGTCATCCTCGGGTGGCGGCGGAGGCGGTGGCGGAGGGGGCGGCGGTGGAGGCGGCGGTGGAGGTTCCTGGTAGCCCCGCTCGACTCATCTCACCTCACGAGGAGAACTCATGACCTGGATCATCATCGTGGCCGTCGTCGCCGTGCTCGTGCTGTTCACGATCTACGCGTTCAACAAGCTGCGTCGCGTCGACATCGGCGCCCAGGAGGCGCTCGGCGGGATCGACGTGCAGCTGACGCGGCGCGCCGACCTCATCCCCAACCTGGTCAACACGGTCAAGGGCTACGCCCAGCACGAGAAGGGCGTCTTCGAGGCGGTCACCGAGGCACGTGCCGGCGCGGCCGCCGCGGCCAAGGGTGGTTCGGTGCAGGAGAAGGCCGAGGCGCAGGCCAAGCTCGACAAGGCCATCATCGACGTGCTCGCGGTCGCCGAGGCGTACCCCGATCTCAAGGCCTCGGCCAACTTCCAGTCGTTGCAGGCCGAGCTCGCCGACACCGAGAACAAGATCTCGTTCGCCCGCCAGTACTACAACGACGCGGTGGCCAAGCTCAACGGCCTGGTGCGCACGATCCCCTGGTTGCTGTTCACAGGCATCGCCGGCGTCCACGCGCGCGAGTTCTACGAGGCCCCCGAGGGCCAGGCGACCCCACCCGCCGTCTCGTTCTGAGCAGTCAGGTGCGGAGCGTGGCGCCGAGTGATCCGGCGGCCGCGACCGCAGCCTCACGTGCGGCCTTGATCTCCTCGTCGGTGAGGGTGCGGTCGGGGGCACGCAGACGCAGCGCGAAGGCCAGCGACTTCTTGCCCTCCGGCACCTGGTCGCCGGCGTAGACGTCGAAGAGCCGGACGGACTCGATCAACGTGCTGGCGCCGACGAGCGCCTTCTGCACCGACGCTGCAGGGACGTCTTCGGCGACGATCAGCGCGAGGTCCTCCTTGGCGACCGGGAACGACGAGAAGTTCGGGCGTGGCCCGATCTCCGGTGACGCGTCGATCAGCACATCGAGGTCGATCTCCGCCGCGACGACGCGAGCCGGCAGTCCGTACGCCTTGAGGACGCGCGGGTGCAGCTCACCGGCGTGTCCGATCGGCTGGCCGGCGAGCAGGATCGCGGCGCACCGGCCGGGATGCCACGGCATGACGTGCGCCTGCTGCACCTCGATGTCGACGTGGAGCTCGTCGGCGAGGTGCTGGACGATCGCGACCGCGTCGGCCCACGTCGCTTCGCGCCCGGGTCCGGCCCACCCGGTGCGGACGCGCTCACCGCTCATGACGAGTCCCACGTGGTGCGGCTGGTCCGGCAACGCGGCACCGAAGACGGCGATCTCGTCGTCGGTCGGCCGCCGGTCGACACCGTAGATCGGCGCCTCGGCGTCGTCCGACTTGGGCAGGAACACCCGCCCGGTCTCGGTGATGTGCACGTCGGCGTGCCCGCGGCCCAGGTTGAGCACGAGGCTGCGCAGCAGACCCACGAGGAGGGTCGTGGTCATGCCGGGTTCCTCGGCCGAGAGCGGGTTCTCCAGCAGCACCTGGCGGCGACGCACGTCGTCCGCGGGCAGGCCAAGCCGGTCGAAGTCCGCCGCGCCCGCGAACGGGAACGTCTTGACCTCGATCAGCCCGTCACCCGCGAGCACGTTGCCGACGCGCCGACGCAGCTTCTGTGCCGCCGTCAGGCCGCGCCCGGCGGGGGCCACGGGGACGATCGAGGGCACCTGGTCGTAGCCGACGACCCGCAGCACCTCTTCGACGAGGTCGTTGGGGTCGTTGAGGTCGAACCGCCAGCTCGGCGGGGTCGCGGCCAGCGACTCGTGGTCGAGCGCGACCTCGCACCCGTTGCCCTCGAGCGCCTCCACCACGGCGGCGGCGTCGATGTCGACGCCCGAGACCCGGGTCGGCAGGTGCACGGACATCTCGACCGCGGAGCGGGGCGTCGCGGCACCGACGACGGTGAGCCCGTCCTCGATCGTGCCGCCACCCAGCTCGGCCAGCAGCTCGGCCACGCGTTGCGTCGCGCGGGCCGGCAGCTCGGGGTCGACGCCGCGCTCGTAGCGCTTCGACGCCTCCGAGGGCAGCTTGTGGAGCCGCGCCGTGCGGGCGATCATCGGCGCCTTCCAGTGCGCCGCCTCGATGAGGATGTCGGTCGTGGTGTCGGACAGCTCGGTCTCGACGCCGCCCATGACGCCGGCGAGGCTGATGGGGCCCCGGTCGTCGGTGACCACGGTGTCGTCGACCGACAGCGTGCGCACAACACCGTCGAGCGTCGTGAGCTTCTCGCCCTCGGTGGCCCGGCGGACGACGATGGGCCCCCGCAGGCTCGAGAGGTCGAAGCCGTGGATCGGATGACCGATCTCGAGCATGACGTAGTTGGTGATGTCGACGGCCAGCGAGATCGAGCGCATCCCGGCCTGCTCGATGCGCTGTGCCATCCACGCGGGTGTGGGTCGGGTCGGGTCGAATCCGGTCACCGCCCGGGCTGCGAAGACCGGGCAGGCCTCCGCGTCCTCGACGCGTACGGGATAGCCCTCGCCTGCGCCGGTGACCTCGATGTCGGCGGGGTCGGAGAACTCCAGCCCGTACGCCAGCGCGGTGTCACGCCCGACGCCGCGCATCGAGAGCGCGTAGCCGCGGTCGGGGTTGACCTCGAGGTCGAGGATCTCGTCGCCGAGTCCGAGCAGCGCGATCGCGTCGTCGCCGGGTGCGGCCGAGTCGGCGTCGAGCACGATGATTCCGCTGGCATCCCCCGCGAGACCGAGCTCGGCGCTCGAGCAGATCATGCCGTCGGACACGTGCCCGTACGTCTTGCGCGCCGTGATCTCGAACCCGAGCGCAGGCAGCACCGTGCCGGGCAGCGACACGACGACGAGGTCGCCCTCGACGAAGTTGTGCGCGCCGCAGACGATTCCGCGAGCGCCCTCGGCGTCGTTGTGCTCAGGGCCGACGTCGACGCGGCACCAGTTGATCGTCTTGCCGTTCTTCTGCGGCTCCTTGACCAGCGAGAGCACCCGGCCGACGACCAGCGGACCGCTGATGCCGGACGAGATGATCTCCTCGAGCTTGAGGTCGAACTGCGTCAGGCGCGCAGCCAGCTGCTCGGTCGTGACGTCGTCCGGCAGCTGCACGAGCTCCCGCAGCCAGGTGACAGGTACCTTCACAGCTCAACTCCGAACGGCTGGGTGAAACGGATGTCGCCGTCGAACAGGTCGCGCAGGTCCGCGATGTCGTAGCGGGAGGTGATCGTACGGTCGATGCCGATGCCGAACGCGAACCCGGAGTAGCGCTCCGGGTCGACACCGCAGGCGATCAGCACGCGGGGATTGACCACACCGCAGCCGCCCCACTCGACCCAGCCCTCGCCCTTGCACGTACGGCAGTCGGCGACGGCGTCGGGCTCGTTGTGGCAGACGTAGCAGAGCAGGTCCATCTCGGCGCTCGGCTCGGTGAACGGGAAGTAGGACGGCCGGAACCGCGTCGTCATGCCATCGCCGTAGATCGCCTGGGCGAAGTGGTCGAGCGTGCCCTTGAGGTGGCCCATCGAGAGGCCCTCGTCGATCGCGAGTCCCTCGACCTGGTGGAACACCGGCGAGTGCGTCGCGTCCAGCTCGTCGGTGCGGAACACCCGGCCCGGGCAGGCGATGTAGATGGGAGGTTCGCGGGTCAGCATCGTGCGGGCCTGGACCGGCGACGTGTGGGTGCGCAGCACCATCGCGGCGCGCTCGGGCGTCACCCAGAACGTGTCCTGCATCGTGCGGGCCGGATGGTCCGGGCCTAGGTTGAGGGCGTCGAAGTTGAGCCACTCGGCCTCGACCTCGGGGCCCTCGGCGATCTCCCAGCCCATCGCGACGAAGATGTCGGCGATGTGCTCGGACAGCGTCGTGATGGGGTGCCGGGCGCCGACGGGCTCGACGTCCCACGGCAGCGTCACGTCGACCGCCTCGGTGACGAGCGCGCGCTCCTCCTCCGCTGCCTCGACCTCGGCGGTCTTGGCGGCGAGTGCCTGGTTGATCGCGCCACGCGCCTGACCCACGCGCTGGCCGGCATCCTTGCGGGCCTGCGGCGGCAGGGCGCCGATCTCACGGTTGGCCAGGGCCAGGGGCGAACGGTCGCCGGCGTGATCGATGCGCACCTGCTTCAGGGCGTCCAGCGTGTCGGCCGCGGCGATCGCCGCAAGAGCCTCATCACGTACGCGCTCGACCTCTTCGGCGTTCAACGGAGTGACCTCCACAGGGTCGTACGAGGAATTGGGCGCGGACACAGCAGACCTGACTTTCGACGGAGCGGTCCCGGACTCGTCGGGACCAGAGGCCAGTCTAGTGAAGGGTGCTGATCAGTCGGTCATCGTGTCGGGCTCGTTGATCGGGAACCAGACGCTGATCAGCGCGCCGCCGCCCTCCGCTTCGCGGATGTCGATCTTGCCGCCGTGCTCCTCGACGATGCCGCGCACGATGTACATGCCCAGGCCGCTGCCGGCGCCCGGCCCGGCGCGCCAGAACCGGCTGAAGACGCGCTGGCGCATCTCCTCGGGGATTCCGGGGCCGTTGTCGTGCACCTCGACCGAGACGCCACCCTCGCCGTCAGCTCCGGCCGCGTTCTGCACGGCGAGCTCCCTGAGCCCGAACCCGTGGCGCATCGCGTTCTCGACAAGGTTGGTGACGACCTGCATGATGCGGTCGCTGTCGCCCCAGATCAGCTCGAGGTCGTCGCCGATGCAGATCTCGAAGGGCTCGGCCGCGCCGCCGGACACGTTCGTCAGGACGTGACGGACGATCTCGTCGAGCTTGACGGGTCCGCGCTTGAGCGTCAGTCGGCCGGCGTCGATGCGGGCCGCGTCGAGCAACTCGGTGATCAGACGGCTGAGCCGGTCGGCGTCGGCATCGACCGTCTCGAGCATGAACTGGCGCTGCTCCTCGGAGAACTTGTCCCACTTGGTGAGCAGCGTCGAGGTGAAGCCCTTGATGCCGGTCAGCGGCGAGCGGAGCTCGTGCGCCACCGTCGCGACGAGGTCGGAGCGCTCGCGGTCGCGCTGGTTGCGGATCCGGGCGTTGCGGACGCTCACGACGACACGGCTGACCGGACCCGCCGGGCGCTCGCGGACGAGCGACGCCGTGATGAGGTACTCGCTGCCCTTGGGCGACCACCACGCCTGCTCCGAGATGCGCTTGCGCGTGGCGATGCCGTCGTAGGGCCTGGTCGTGTCGTACCAGGAGTTGCCGTTGAGGTCGTCGAACGGCACGGCCTCGCTGAGGTGCATCCCGAGCATCTCGTCGCCCTCGGCGCGCGCCATCACGCGAATGCGTTCGTTGACGTACTGGACCCGGCCGTCCGGGCCGGCGATGATCACGCCGTCCGGGAAGTCGTCGAAGTCCATGAGGCCTGAATGTAGTACCAACGGACTACTTCGGACGACTCAACCCGACGACTTTCAACCAGTCGAGCGCGCCCGCGCCGAGGCGTAGAGGCAGACCGCGGCCGCCGTCGCGAGGTTGAGGCTCTCGGCCCGCCCGTAGATCGGCACCGAGACGACGAGGTCCGCGAGGTCCCGGGTCGCCGCCGGCAGGCCCCATGCCTCGTTGCCCATCAGCCAGGCAGTGGGCCGGGCGAGGTCGAGGTCGTCGTCGAAGAGGGTCACGTCTCCCCCGCCGTCGGCGGCCAGCACCTGCAGGCCGAGATCCTGCAACCGCGCCAGCGTCGCGGCGGTGTCACGCTCCGTCACGACCGGGAGGTGGAAGACGCTGCCGACTGTCGCGCGTACGGACTTGGGGTTGTAGGGATCGACGCTGTCGCCGACGAACACCACGCCCTGCGCACCGGCGGCGTCGGCGCACCTGATGACCGCGCCGGCGTTGCCGGGGTCGCGGATATCGGCGCAGACCACGAGGAACGTCGGATCGGCCGCGAGCAGAGCGTCGAGAGAGGCCCCGGGGATCCGGCAGCGGGCGACGACCCCCTGAGGCTGCACGGTGTCGGCGATCGACTCGACGACGTCGTCGGTCACGACGTGCCACGGCACCTCCGCAGCGTCGGCGGCATCGACGAGGTCGACGTGCTGCGCGGTGGCCCCCTCGGTCGCGAACACCTCGACGGTCGCGTCCGGCACCGTCAGCGCCTCGCGTACGGCCTGGGGGCCCTCGGCGAGGAACTCGCCGGTCTCGGCCCGGAACGCACGAGTGGCGAGCCGCCGGGTGTGCTTCACACGTCCTGAGCGGACGGTGAGCTCACCGGGCGTACTCGCCACTACGTGAATTTCAGCTCGGGCGGTGTCGCGGTCAGGCCGCGGCGCCGTCCTTGGGTGCGTTGACGTCAGCCGGAAGGTTGTCCTTCGCGGTCTGGACGAGCGCCGAGAACGCCGCCGGCTCGTGAACCGCGAGCTCGGCGAGGATCTTGCGGTCGACCTCGACACCCGCGGCCTTGAGGCCCTGGATGAAGCGGTTGTAGGTCATGCCCTCGGCGCGGACGGCAGCGTTGATGCGCTGGATCCACAGACGACGGAAGTCGCCCTTCTTGGCCTTGCGGTCACGGTAGCTGTAGACCAGGGAGTGGGTGACCTGCTCCTTGGCCTTGCGGTAGAGCCGCGAACGCTGACCGCGGTAGCCCGCAGCGCGCTCCAGTGTCTGGCGGCGCTTCTTCTGTGCGTTGACAGAGCGCTTGACGCGTGCCATCTCAGTTCTCCTTCAAGTTTTTCGGTATGTCGGGGGGCGCGGTCAGAGACCGAGCATCTTCTTCACGCGCTTGACGTCAGCCTTGGCGACGTCGGTCGTACCTTCGAGACGGCGCTTGCGCGAGGAGGACTTGACCTCGAGCAGGTGGCGGCGGTTGGTCTGCTCGCGACGCAGCTTGCCGCTGCCCGTGACCTTGACGCGCTTCTTCATCCCCGAGTGGGGCTTGAACTTCGGCATTTATGCCTCCATGTCTGGGTCGAGGTTCTCAGAACGCCGACGTGGCTTCTTGGGTGTTGCGATCTTCTGGGCGGCTTCGCGGTGGGCCTTGACCTCGGCGGCCTCGGCGTCCTTCTCAGCGGCCTTGGCTGCCGTGGTCTTGACCTTCTCGGCCTTGACCTCGGCCTGGGCTTCGGACTTCTTCTTGTGCGGGCCGAGCACCATCGTCATGTTGCGGCCGTCCTGACGGGCGTTGGACTCGATGAAACCGAGGTCCTCGACGTCAGCGGCGAGACGCTGGAGCAGCCGGTAGCCCAGCTCGGGGCGGTGCTGCTCGCGTCCACGGAACATGATGGTGATCTTGACCTTGTCGCCAGCCTTGAGGAATCGGACGACGTGACCCTTTTTGGTGTCGTAGTCGTGCTGGTCGATCTTCGGACGCAACTTCATCTCTTTGATGATGGTGTTGGTCTGGTTGCGGCGTGACTCGCGTGCCTTCTGGGCGGTCTCGTACTTGAACTTGCCGTAGTCCATGAGACGGCAGACGGGCGGGCGAGCGGTCGGAGCCACCTCGACAAGATCGAGATCAGCTTCCGCTGCCAGTCGCAGGGCATCCTCAATACGGACGATGCCCACCTGTTCACCGCCAGGACCGACGAGGCGTACTTCGGGAACACGGATTCGGTCGTTGACGCGCAGCTCTGTGGTGATGGATCCTCCTGAGATCGTGTGGGAGGCCAAGAAAAAATGGCCCCCGTACAAAACGGAAGCCACCAGTGGCGTATTCCCGCAGGAATGACGCCGTCGGCCGGTTCGTCGAGCTCGGTGAACCGGCGTAACCCCAAGGTCAAGGACCAAGCAGGTGGGAGGTGGACCTCCACTTCGCCCTCAAGGCTATCAGCGAGCGTGTTTATCCACAAAATCCGGACTTTCCCTGCCCGAAACATGCACGACGCGGTGTGGAAAACTTCCGGGGTCACGCTGGCACCATGCTGTGGCGCATCCGTACGACGCTTGCCGACCGCCCGGGGATCCTGGCGGAGATCGCTCTGGCCTGCGGGAGGTCCGGCGTCAACATCCTCGGGATGCAGGTGTTCCCGACGAGTCCGCGGGTCACCGACGAGTTCATCGTCAGTGCCCCCGAGGGCTGGGGGGACGTCCAGCTCGCGGAGCTGTTCGAGGAGGCCGGCGGCGCCCAGGTGTCCGCCACGCGCGTCAGCGACGACTCGTTGATCGATGCGCCGACGCGCTATCTCCGCGGCGTGCACCAGGTCCTCGAGGAGGGGCGGGACGCCGAGGAGGTGCTGCGCGAGCTGCTCGAGACCGAGCCGCCCGACGTCGCCGACTACCGAGGCCATGACGTGCTCGACCTGACCCGCAGCAACGGAACCGTGCTGCGCATCAGCCGGGCGATCCCGTTCACCTCGGTCGAGCGGGCCCGCGCCCAGGCCTTGTTGTCGCTCGTCAGCGACTCCGCGTATGCCGCTCCCCTGGTCTCCCCGTCCCCCCGGCAGCAGGTGCCGATGGTGCGCGAGGCGACGCTCGCCGACATCGAGGCGGTCGCGGCCCTGCACTCACGCTGCAGCATCGAGACGCTCTACAACCGCTACCAGGTGCCGCTGCGCATGCCGATGACGACCCGCATGGCCCGGCGCCTGGTCTCGCCGGAGTCGGGTGTCGCGCTCGTCGTGCAGGTCGGTCTCGACGTCGTCGGCCACGGCGTGCTCGAGGCGCTCGACACGGTGTGGACGTTCCAGCTGCTCGTCGAGGACGCGTGGCAGGGCCAGGGACTCGGCACGATGCTGGTCAAGCAGGCCGCCGGCCGGGCCAAGTCTCACGGCGCGCCCCGCCTCACGTTCATCACGGAGGGCTCGAACGACAAGCTCCTTCGCACGGTCGGCAACGCCGGGTTCGTCGCCCGGGTCGAGCGGCACGACGGCAACGTCCACATCACCGTGCCGCTGTCAGCCGTACGCTCCATCGCGACCGGCTGACCCCCGAGATCTGGCCGCAGATCCACGCGGGACGAGGCTGACCAGGTGGTTCTGAGGCCACCTCTCGGGGCGTCAGGCGAGCCAGGCGGGGCCGGCGTCGCTCTGCACGAGCCGGTGGCCGGCGGCGAGGTGCCCGACGTCATCGGTCTCGACGACGGTGAAGGTCGGGTTGCCGAGGTCGAGCAGGATCGCCGTCGCGCCCTCGTCGAGCGTCGCCCGGGCGGCATCGCGGCCGAGGATCGGCACCGGTCGGGCGTTGGGGTCCCACACGGCCATCGACGCCACGCTGCTGAACGCCAGCAGCGCCTGCCGGCCATCGGCGCCCGTCATGAGGACTGCCGCCATGTCGGCGTTCTTGTCACCCTCGGCCGGCACCTCGCCCAGCAGCGCGACGATCGGTACGAAAACCCGTGCGTCGGCCAGCGCAGCGAGCACCGCGAGGTCGTCGCCGAACGCCTGTGCCAGCAACGGGTCGACGGATCCGTCGTCGCCGGGGAACTGCGGACTCGCGAGCGTACGGTCGTGGCTCACGACGGCACCCGGCTGCGAAGGTAGGCCACGGCCTCGCGGGCGTACGCGCCGTCGGAGCCCTGGATGGCGAACAGCATGACCCGCTCGTCGTCCTTGGTCACGAGCGTCGGCCACGGTGCGCCGGTGCCCATCGCGAAGCCCTGGATGTCCGACCACGGGACGCGGTGCCGGCGATAGCCGTTGAGCACCTCGACGCCGTCGTCATCGGCGCGGACGTAGCTGCGCCCGATGCCGTGCAGCAGCGCCAGCACGGCGATGATGATGAGCCACAGCGTGATGTCCTCGGCGACCGTGAAGTAGATGTCGTCGGGCAGCGCCAGACCGATCACGACGGTGATCACGAGCATGATGACGCCCACGCCGTACGCGACGACGCGGGCACCGCCGGGGCGGAACGTCCTCAGATCCGGCACGCCAGGATGTCCGTCACGAGGATCCCGCGGGCGCCGATCTCGTAGAGCGAGTCCATGACCTTCTGGGCGGCGTCGCGCGGCACCATCGAGCGCACCGCGACCCACCCTTCGCGATGAAGAGGCGAGACGGTCGGCGACTCGATGCCGGGCGTCAGCTCGACAGCACGATCGACCTGGTCGACCCGGATGTCGTAGTCCATCATGATGTAGGTCCGGGCGACCAGGACGCTGTCGATGCGGCGCTTGAAGACCGCGAAGCCGTCCGGCTCCGGCGCGTCCTGACGGGTGATCAGCACCGCCTCGGACGACAGGATGGGCTCGCCGAACACCTCGAGGTCGGCCTGCTTCAGCGTGCTGCCGGTCTCGACGACGTCGGCGATCGCGTCGGCGACGCCGAGACGTACGGAGGACTCGACCGCGCCGTCAAGACGTACGACATCGGCGCTGACGCCGCGCTCGGCGAGATAGGCCTGCACGATGCCGGGATAGGACGTCGCGATCCGCGAGCCATCGAGGTCGGCGACGGCCGACATCGCACCGATCGGCGCGGCGAAACGGAACGTCGAGGCGCCGAAGCCGAGCGAGATGTTCTCCGCCGCCTTGGCACCGGAGTCGAGCAACAGGTCACGGCCGGTGATGCCGACGTCGAGCGTGCCCTCCCCCACGTAGATCGCGATGTCGCGGGGACGGAGGTAGAAGAACTCGACGTCGTTGTCGGGGTCGAGCGTGACGAGGTCCTTGGTGTTGCGGCGTTGGTGGTAGCCGGCCTCGGTGAGCATCTGTGCGGCGGACTCGGCGAGGGCGCCCTTGTTGGGTACGGCGATCTTGAGCATGGACTTCTCTTCTCAGGAGTTCTGTGACGGCGAGGGTCGGAGGCACGGAAAGGCGCCGAAGGGCCGATCCGTCACAGATGCGCGTAGACGTCGTCGAGCGTGATGCCGCGGGCGATCATCATGACCTGGGCGTGGTAGAGCAGCTGGCTGAGCTCCTCGGCGGCGCGCTCGGCACCTTCGTGCTCCGCTGCCATCCACGACTCGGCCGCTTCCTCGACGAGCTTCTTGCCGATCGCGTGCACGCCGGCGTCGAGCTCGGCGACGGTGCGCGAGCCCTCGGGGCGCGTGGCTGCCTTGTCGGACAGCTCGGCGAAGAGTTCATCGAAGGTCTTCATCGCGGAGCAGTCTATCGGCGCGTGCTAGCTCGGGGTGACGGGCGGTGCTGGCGGTGGACCATCGGCCCGCCGGAGCGCGACGGCGCATGCGCCGACCAGGAGCCCGGCCACCAGCAGACGGAGGTCGGGCTCGTAGACGAACCCGAACTCGCTGACCTGGTCACCGGCGATTCCTCGGACGACGGGCAGTCCCAACGCAGCGGTGCAGAGCAGCCCGCTGAGCCACCAGCCAATGCGTCGTGCGCGTCTCGACGCAAGGTTGCCATCCGCGAGGGTCCTCGCGAACAACGCCACGAGGACCGCACCGACCGTGATCAGGATGATCGAGACCGCAACGGGGATGAACAGGATCGCGTGGTCGCTCCCAGTGCCGTCGAGCACCCGGACAGGGATGGCGCGGTGTGGGACCAAAGCGGCGATGCCGATCTCGTCGGGGTCGATCCTGACCTGCGGGGGGTCGCCGTTGATCCACCTCGTCAACGGCGGGGCAGCGACCAGGTCGACGACGAGGAACCAGACGGCGGCGATGATCGCGTCGCTCGGGCGCACGCTCGCCCGCCGACCGGCGGCGTTCGTCACGCCTGGGTGCCGAGCGTGCGCAGGACGTTCCAGGCGGACAATGCAGCCTCGACAGCCTCGCGTCCCTTGTCCTCACGGCTCTCGGGCAGACCCGCACGATCGAGCGCCTGCGCCTCGTCGTCACAGGTCAGCAGCCCGAAGCCGATCGGGACGCCGGTGTCGAGGGCGACCCGGTTGAGCCCGTCGGTCGCAGCCGCCGAGACGTACTCGAAGTGCGGGGTGCCGCCGCGGATGATCACGCCGAGGGCGATGACCGCGTCGTAGCCCTCGCGGGCGTACGCCTGGCAGAGGATCGGCAGCTCGAAGGATCCCGGGGCTCGTACGAGCGTGACGTCCTCGACCTTGGCGTCGGCGAGGGCGCGCTCGGCGCCGGCGATCAGGCCGTCCATGACCTCGGTGTGCCAGCGTGACGCGACGATCGCGACGCGTGCGCCCGTGCCGTCGACGAAGATCGTGGGTGCTCCAGCTCCACTCATGCCAGCTCTCCTAGTCCGGGGAGGTCGTGGCCCATGCGCTCGGCCTTGGTCTGCAGGTAGCGCAGGCTGTCCTCGTTGGGCGCGATGCGCAGGGGCAGCCGTTCGCTGATCTTGACCCCGTACGCCTCGAGGGCGATCGTCTTGTCGGGGTTGTTGGTCAGCAATCGTGCCGACGTGACGCCGAGGTCGCGGAGGATCTGCGCACCGGCGGCGTAGTCACGCTCGTCCTCGCCGAAGCCCAGCTGCAGGTTGGCGTCGACCGTGTCGGTGCCGGCGTCCTGCAGCGCGTACGCCTGCAGCTTGTGCAGCAGTCCGATGCCGCGACCCTCGTGGCCACGGAGGTAGACCACGATGCCTGCCCCAGCGGTCGTGATCTCGGTCATCGAGAGCTCGAGCTGAGGCCCGCAGTCGCACCGGCGCGATCCGAAGACGTCGCCGGTCAGGCACTCGGAGTGGATGCGGGTCAGGACGTCCTCGGTGCCGGGGTCGCCGTAGACCAGCGCGATGTGCTCCGAGCCCTCGATCATGTCGCGGTAGCCGTGCGCCGTGAACGTGCCGAACTCGGTGGGCAGCCGCGTCGTCGCGAGCCGCTCGACCTGCGACTCGTGGAGCCGGCGGTAGACCTGCAGGTCCTCGATCGAGACCAGGGCGATGCCGTGCTCGTCGGCGAACTCACGCAGCTCCGGGGCGCGCATCAGCGTGCCGTCGTCGTTGAGCACCTCGCCGATGACGCCCGCGGGGGTCAGTCCGGCCAGGCGGGCGAAGTCGACCGCGGCCTCGGTGTGGCCCGCGCGCTCCAGCACTCCCCCGGGCTTGGCGCGGAGCGGGATGATGTGGCCCGGCTGGTTGAGCTCGAACGGCTCGGTCGCCGAGTCCGCGAGCACCCGGCACGTACGCGCGCGGTCCGCGGCCGAGATGCCGGTCGTGATGCCGTCGCGGGCGTCGATCGAGATCGTGTACGCCGTGCGCATCTTCTCGCGGTTGTGCGGCGTCATGAGCGGGATCGCGAGGCGGTCGAGGATCTCGCCGGTGATCGGCGCGCACACCAGACCGCTGGAGTAGCGGACCAGGAATGCCATGAGCTCAGGCGTCGCCTTGCTCGCGGCGAAGATGATGTCGCCCTCGTTCTCGCGGTCCTCGTCGTCGACGACCACGATCGCCTTGCCCTGGCGGAAGTCCTCGATCGCCCGCTCGATGCTGTCGAGCCTCACCGATTCGTGCTCGGTCATGCTGATGCTCCTTCTGCTCGAGCGCCCAGGAGGCGCTCGACGTACTTGGCGAGGATGTCCACCTCGAGGTTGACCCGGTCCCCCGGGCCCTTGGTGCCGAGCGTCGTCTCGGCCAGCGTCGTCGGGATGAGCGACACCGAGAACCACGGCTCGTCGCCGTCCACGACCTCGACGACCGTGAGCGACGTGCCGTCGACCGTGACGGAGCCCTTGTCGACGAGGTACCGGGCCAGCTCGGCCGGCAGTGCGATGCGGACGACCTCCCAGTGCTCGCTCGGCGTGCGGTCGAGGATCCGGCCGGTGCCGTCGACATGCCCCTGCACGATGTGGCCGCCGAGCCGCGCCCCGGCCCTGGTCGCGCGCTCGAGGTTGACCTCGTCACCGACCCGCAGGTCGCCGAGCGACGTCTTGTCGAGCGACTCCTTCATGACGTCGGCCGCGAACGAGTCCGAGTCCTGCTCCATGACGGTCAGGCAGACGCCGCTGACGGCGATCGAGTCGCCGTGCTGGGCGTCGGAGACCACCAGCGGACCGCGGACCGTCAGGCGTACGGAGTCGCCCAGGTCCTCGACCGCGGTGATCGTGCCCTTCTCCTCGATGAGGCCGGTGAACATCAGTCGAAGTCCTCTCGTTGCATGCGGCCCGGGGTGCCGATGATGCGGATGTCCGGGCCGACCATCGTCAGGTCGTGCAGGTCGATCGGGCGCAGGT
Source organism: Aeromicrobium sp. Root236 (assembly GCF_001428805.1). Taxonomy (NCBI): domain Bacteria; kingdom Bacillati; phylum Actinomycetota; class Actinomycetes; order Propionibacteriales; family Nocardioidaceae; genus Aeromicrobium; species Aeromicrobium sp. Root236. The sequence continues at coordinate 666,678 of NZ_LMIS01000001.1, forward strand.
CGGCGAGCGTCGTCGCCTCGCCCTCCAGCGCGGCGCGGCCGGAGCCGAGCATCGCGGGTGCGATGTAACCGATGACGCGGTCGATCACGCCGGCGTTCCAGAACGCTCCGGCGAGGCGCGGCCCGCCCTCGAGCCAGATGTGCCGGATCTGGTTGTCGATGAGCTTCTGCAGCACGACCTCGGGATCGCGGGACTGCACCAGCAGGGTCGGCGCCACCCGGTCGAACACCCGGTAGTAGTTGGGGATCTTGGTCTCGCCGACCACGACGCGCAGCGGCTGCTGGTCGTACGGGAGCGGGATGTCCTTCTCGTCGCGCACCGAGAGCCGCGGGTCGTCGGCGAGGACCGCGCCGGTGCCGGCGACGATCGCGTCGGACTCGGCGCGGAACTTCTGCACGTCGCGGCGTGCCTCGTCGCTGGTGATCCACTTGCTCGTGCCGTCGGGGGCGGCGCTGAGTCCGTCGAGCGTCGCGGCGTACTTCCACGTCACGAACGGTCGTCCGGAGGTCACCGCGAACGTCCACTCGACGTTGAGGTCGGTGGCCTCCTCGGCCATGACGCCGGGCTCCACCTCGATGCCGGCTGCGCGCAGCGTCTTGGCACCGCCGGCTGCTGACCGGTCGGGGTCGATCTGGCCGAACACGACGCGGGCGACACCGGCCTGGATCAGCGCCTCGGCGCAGGGTCCGGTGCGACCGGTGTGGTTGCACGGCTCGAGCGTGACGACGGCCGTCGCGCCACGAGCGGCTTCACCGGCCTGGGTGAGTGCGTCGACCTCGGCGTGCGGCGTGCCGGCGCCCCTGTGGACGCCCACGGCGATCTCGCTGCCGTCAGGCGCGAGCAGGACGCAGCCGACGCGTGGATTGGGCAGCGTACGTCTGGCCGTGCGGGCCGCGTCGAGCGCGCGGTGCATCGCGCTGATCTCGGTGTCGGTTGCCATGCGTTCCTCCGGATAGTGGTTCGCTCACGCATCCGGGGTCTCTGGGCGTCCTTCGCGACGTGACCGTTGCGTGGGGAGTGCCCACCACGGTCCCGACCTCTCGGGACACAGTGCTCCTCCCATCCGGACTTTCACCGTCGGTGCCGGAATTTCACCGGCTCAACCGCTGCCTCATCACGCATGATGTGACCGCGGGTCGCGGACTGTCACCGCCGGCTCGGAATTACACCGACCCCGGAGCACGCGAGCGATGTTGCTGCTCGTTGACTCAAGTCTAGCCCGCGGGTCTCAGTCAGCGGGTGTGACGTCCGGCATGTGAGCGCAGTTCCGCCACCATCGCGTCGGGGTCGTCAGCGCTGAAGACCGCCGAGCCCGCGACGAACGTGTCGGCGCCCGCCTCGGCGCACCGCTCGATCGTGTCAAGCGAGACTCCGCCATCGACCTGGAGCCAGATGTCGCCGCCGTGCTTGTCGATCAGGGTGCGGGCCCGTTGGATCTTGGGCAGGCAGATGTCGAGGAACTTCTGGCCACCGAAGCCAGGCTCGACCGTCATGATCAGCACCATGTCCAGCTCAGGGAGCAGGTCCTCGTACGGCTCGATCGGCGTCGCCGGCTTGAGCGCCATCGACGCGCGGGCCCCCTTGGCGCGGATCTCACGGGCCAGGCGTACTGGCGCCTTGGCTGCTTCGACGTGGAAGGTGACGCTCTGCGCGCCGGCCTCGACGTAGGCGGGTGCCCACCGGTCGGGATCCTCGATCATCAGGTGCGCGTCGATCGGCTGCTTGGCCACCTTGACCAGCGCCTCGATGACGGGGGCGCCCAGGGTCAGGTTGGGGACGAAATGGTTGTCCATGACGTCCATGTGCAGCCAGTCGGCGCTCGAGATGCGTGCGGCCTCGCCCTCGAGGTTCGCAAAGTCCGACGCCAGCATGCTCGGGGTGATCTGGATGCCCATGCGGCCAGCGTAGTGGTGGGCGACGCGCCGATCAGGCGGTGGCGGGGTCGCGCAGGATGCCGTCGATCACGATGTCGAGCATCGGAAGGGCCTGGTCGAGCTCGAGCCCGGCCTGGTCCACGACGGTCGCGACACCACTGACGAGGCGCATGACCTGGTGCGACTCCACGCCGTCTCGCAAGGCACCTGCGTCGACCAGGTGGGTGATGACCCGGTCGTTGGCGTCGCCCAGCATCTGGCACTTGCGATAGATCGGGGAGGACGGGTCGTCCATCGCGGCGCTGAGCTTGGCGGCGGCACCGCGGTGCAACGTCATGTGCTTGACGAGGTCGGCAAGCCAGCGCTCCAGCGTCTCGCGCGCCGGCACCTCGGCCTCGACTGCGGAGATGCTGTCGGCGGCGACCCGTTCGGTCCAGTCACGCATGAGCGCGTCGATGAGGTCGTCGCGCGTCGGGAAGTGCCGGTAGAGCGTGCCCGGTCCGACGCCGGCGCGCTTGGCGATCTCGTCGAGCGAGCCCTCCGCGCCGCGTTCGGCGAACACCTCACGGGCGGCGGCCACGAGCTTGTCGTAGTTGCGCTGGGCGTCCGCGCGCAGCGGCTTGGCCGCTGCGTCGACCGCGTCTGTGGTGGACGTGACAGGCACCACGATCCAGCCTCCCTTGCTAACCGGAGACACTCTCCGTATAGTTGATGAAGAACCGGAGCCCTTCTCCGTTCCAGTGTACGTCACTTCATTTCGTGGGACAGGAAACCTCGCCATGACCTCCATCACCGCTCCCCCGGACACCGGCCGCAAGGCCTCGTACGGAATCGCGATCGTGCTGATCGCCCAACTCATGCTCGTCCTCGACGTCACCGTCGTGAACGTCGCCCTCCCCCGCATCCAGACCGACCTCGACTTCTCGCCCGCCGGCCTCTCGTGGGTGCTCAACGGCTACACCCTGGCCTTCGGTGGCCTGCTGCTTCTCGGCGGCCGTCTCGGCGACGTGTTCGGACGCCTCCGGGTGTTCGAGATCGGTCTCGGCCTGTTCACCCTTGCCTCGCTGGCGGGCGCACTGGCGCCCAACCCCGAGTTCCTCGTGACCTCGCGAGTCCTGCAGGGTGTCGGCGCAGCCGTCGCGGCGCCCAGCGTGCTGGCGCTGCTCACGACGTCGACGCCGGATGCGGCCTCGCGCAACCGCGCCCTCGCCTTGTTCACCGCAGTCTCCTCTGCGGGAGGCTCGATCGGCCTGATCCTCGGAGGTGCGCTCACGGACTTGGGCTCCTGGCGCTGGACGCTCATGATCAACGTGCCGATCGGCGTCGCGGTGCTCGCACTGGTCCGTCGGTTCGTCGACGAGACGGCCCGCCGCCCCGGCAGGTTCGACGTCGTCGGCGCAGCGACCGCCACCCTCGGCTCGGTCGCCGCGGTCTACGCCTTCATCAACGCACCCGACCACGGATGGGACTCCATCGGCACGATCGGCGGCTTCGCGGTCGCCGCCGCGCTGCTGGCACTGTTCATCCGCACCGAGCGCATCGCTCCGCACCCTCTGCTGCGGCTCGGCCTGCTGCGCAGTCCCCGCCGGGCGGGCGCACTCGTGGTGATGTCGCTGCTCGTCGGCTCGCAGTTCCCGATGTTCTTCCTGCTGGTGCAGTACGACCAGCGCGTGCTGGGCTTCGGCCCGCTCGCCTCGGGATTCGCGTTCCTGCCGCTGACCCTGGCGATCTTCGCGGTCTCCCGGATCTCGGCGCGCCTCGTGGGCCGATTCGGTCCGCAGCGGCTCATCGCGATCGGCACCGTCGGCATGGCCCTCAGCTTCTTGTGGCTCAGCCAGATCAGCACCAGCAGCCACTACGTCACGGCGATCCTCGGCCCGATGCTGCTGAGCGGAGCCTCGGCGGGCCTGGCGTTCATGCCCACGACGGTCGCGATCCTGGCGGATGTCGAGCCCGAGCACGCCGGAGCGGCATCAGGCCTGCTCCAGACGATGCAGCAGCTCGGTGGGGCCGTCGGCCTTGCGGTGATCGTGTCGGTGTACGCCTCAGGCGCTGTTCCGGGGCAGGTCGTCCCCGGAGCCGAAGCCGCGTTCCTCACCTCGATGGGATTCGCGGTGGTGGCGTTCCTCATCGCCATGGTGGTGATGAGGGCGCCGCGCAGGTCGCTCGCGACGGCCTCAGTGCCGGCGTAGCAGCGCACAGAACATCGCATCGGTGCCGTCGATGTGGGGCCACCACTGGTGGGTGGTCTCCACATCGACGTCGCTGCGCCCGGACATCACCGCGTCGACCACGCCGTGCGTCTCCCTGAGGTGCGGCGAACACGTCGCGTAGACGACGACACCACCAGGGCGTACGAGCTCCAGCGCGCGCGTGAGCAAGGCTTCCTGGAGCGGCACGAGGTCGTCGAGATCGGCCTCGGACCGGCGCCAGCGCGACTCCGGCCTGCGGCGCAGCGCTCCGAGACCCGTGCACGGTGCGTCGACCAGCACCCGGTCGAAGGTCGCCGGCTCCCATGGGCCGTGCCGCCCGTCGGCGGTCGTGACGTCGACGTTGTCGAGCAGGCGTACGCCTTGGCGGACCAGGTCCGCGCGGTGCTCCAGCACCTCGTTGGCGACGAGCTGAGCACCACGCTGCTTGGCCAGTGCGCCGAGGAGCGCCGCCTTGCCGCCCGGCCCGGCGCAGAGGTCGAGCCAACGGGTGTCGTTGCCGTCGACCTGGGCCTCGGCGAGCGTGATCGCCACCAGCTGGGAACCCTCGTCCTGCACACCCGCGCGCCCGTCGCGCACCTGCGGGATCGCGCCCGGGTCGCCGCCCTCGTCGAGGATGCGGGCGTACGGCGAGAGCTTGCCCGGTGTGCCGGGCAGCGCCTCCGGGTCGCAGAGGCCCGGACGAGCGACCAGCGTTACTCGCGGGGGTGCGTTGTCGGCGGCGAGCAGCTTGTCGATCTGCGCCGCGTGGCCACCGAGCGCCTCGCGCAACGCCGTGACGATCCACACGGGGTGCGAGGTGCGAACGGATCGGGCTTCGTCGCCCTCGAGCCCGGCCGTGACGACCTCGAGCCAGCCGTTCAGGTCCTTCTGGCCGATCTTGCGCAGCAGCGCGTTGGCGAAGTGCACGGGCTTGTGGCCGATCTCGCGGCGTACGAGGTCGACCGTCTCGGAGACGGCGGCGTGCGCGGGCACCCGCATGCTCAGGAGCTGATGCGCGCCGAGCCGCAAGGCGTCCAGCACCGGGGCGTCGATCGAGCCGAGACCCTTGCTGGCCACGTGCCCGATGATCGCGTCGTACGTGCCCTGCCTGCGGACGGTGCCGTGCACGAGCTCGGTCGCGAAGGCGGCGTCGCGCCCCTCGATCTGGTGCTCGGCGAGCATCGCCGGGAGGGTCAGGTTGACGTACGCATCGCGCTCAGCCACGGCGCGCAGCACGTGAAATGCGACCGCCCTGCTCGGGTCGGTCATGCGAACGCCGCGCCGTCGGGGAAGGACGTGCCGCGGGCCCAGTCGGCAGCACGCATGCGCTTCTTGCCGAAGGCCTGGACCTCGCCCAGCACGAGATCCGTGGTCGTCGTGCCGACGCGCACCTCCTGCTTGCCGATAGACAGCTGCCCCGGCACCAACGTGCGGTCCTCCGCGATGGTCGCCGGCCCGATCTTGACCCGGTCCTCGGCGAGCAGGGTCCAGGCGCCGGGAGCGGGAGTGCAGCCCCGGATGTGGCGATCGATCGCGAACGCCGGCCGCTGCCAGTCGATCCTGGCCTCGTCCGTCGTGAGCTTCGGTGCGTACGAGATGTTGTCCTCGGGCTGCGGCACTGCGGCGATGTCGCCGTCCTCGATGTGGTCGACGACGTCGACGAGCAGGTTGCTGCCCCAGTCGGCCAACCGCGCGAGGAGCTCTGCGGACGTGTCGTCCTCACGGATGCGCTCGGTGATGGAGCCGAGCACGGGTCCGGCATCGAGCTCCTCCACCAGGCTGAACACCGTCGCGCCGGTGACCTCGTCGCCGGCCATGATGGCCCGCTGTACGGGCGCGGCGCCGCGCCACGCCGGCAGCACCGAGAAGTGCAGGTTGATCCAGCCGTACTGTGGGATGTCGAGCGCCTCGCGGCGGATGAGCGCGCCGTAGGCGACGATCGGGATGCAGTCCGGTGCGATCGTGCGCAGGCGGTCCATGAAGTCGGGGTCCGAGGGCTTCGTGGGCCGGAGCACCTCGATGCCATGAGCGGCGGCGGCCTCGGCGACCGGCGAGGGCTTCAGGGTGCGGCCGCGGCCGGCCGGCGCGTCGGGACGGGTGATCACTGCGGCGACGTCGTGCCTGCTGGCGACGAGCGCCTCGAGGGACGGGAGGGCGGTCTCGGGCGTACCAGCAAAGACGACTCTCACGGCGTCGAGTCTAGGCGGGTGCGCCGCACGCGTTGGTGCCGCGGTCAGAGCGACAGCGGGTCGACCTGGATGCGGAGTCCAGGCCGCTTCGCTGCGCTGCGCTCAGCGGCCAGTGCCGAGAGCGCGGCGGCGAGGTCGGCGCCTTCGCGGCGAGGGGCACGCAGGATCAGCCGCTCCCCCGCCTCGGCCGACCGCGCGTCGACCGGAACCGGTCCGAGGATCTCGGTGTTGGGTGTCCAGATGCGGTTGGCCAGGTCGGCCAGCACGTCGTCGGGCCCCGCGACAGTGGCGAGCCGCGCCGTCGGCGGGAGGTGCGTCTCGGCACGACTGGCGAGCTCACGGGCGGCGAACCCCGCCGGGTCGGCGCGTACGAGCGCCTGCAGCGTGTGCGCGTCGCCCACGGCGACCGCCGTCGCCCCGGGTCCAGCGAGGGCCAGGGCGTTGAACCAGCGCCGGTGGGACTCCTCCTCGACGCGTACGTCCTCGCGCGCCAGCATGAGCCACGTGTCGAGCAGGATCACGACGTCGTAGCCGCCTGCGACGTGCGGCTCAGCGCCGGGCGTGGCCAGCACGAGCCGGCGTCCGGGCTCGATCCGGTCGAGGATCGTCTGGCCGCCTGATGTCACGACCTCGAGATCGGGGAAGGCTCGCGCGAACTCCTCAGCGGTGCGCAGCGCGCCCACGACGGGCGAGCGGAGCTCGGTGCCCTCGCAGTGCGGGCACGTCCACGGCGTGGCGCCACGGCCGCACCATCGGCAGGCGATCGGGGCCGAGGCCGACGGCTGTCCCAGCGGGCCCTGACAGGCTTCGCAACGCGCCGGCTGGCGACACGTCTGGCACGCCAGCGACTCGCGATAACCCCGTCGCGGCACCTGGACCAGCGCGGCCCCCTCAGCGGCGCGGATCGCGCGGAACGCCTCCTGCGGCAGCCTGACCGGCGCCCCGCCCGCGACCGAGCCATCGGTGACCGTCATGCGGGGCCAGGCCTTGCGGCGGGCGCGTTGATCGGCCACGAGCTCAGCACACCAGCCCCTGTCGACCAGCGACTGCCCCTCGGCGGTGCGGGCGTAGCCGCCCATCAACAGCGCGCTGTCCTGTGCAGTGGCCCGCAGCAGCAGCACCTCGCGGGCGTGCGGATAGGGCGAGCGCGGCTCCGCGAACAGGTCGTCGCCGTCGTCCCACATCGCGACCAGGCCGAGATCGGCGACCGGTGCGAACGCGGCCGCACGGGTGCCGAGCACGACCTGGACATCTCCTCGTGATGCCTCGAGGAACGCCGCGTAACGGTCGGCGGGCTCCTGCGCGGCAGTGAGCGCCACGTGGCGACCTTGGCCCAGCACCTCGGTGAACACCGCGTCCCAACGGGCGACGTCGCGTACGTCCGGGACGCACACGACCGACCCGCGCCCCGAGCCGAGCGTCGCCAGCACCGCCTCGGCGACCAGCTGCGCCGGGTCCTGGCCCGGGATCGCGCCCCACCATGCCCTGGGCCGCTCCCCCGCCCGCAGCGCCGCGACGAAGCCGAGACCGTGCGCGTACGTCTGCCAGCCCGCCGCACTGCCGACCGGCAGGGCGCCGCCGACCGATGCCGCGCGGGCGGACTCGGCCCGCGCGTGCCGCGGCGGGATCGCGAGTCGCAGGACGTCGCCGAGCGTGCCGGCGTAACGGTCGGCAACCGCCCGCGCGAGCGACAGGATCTCCGGATGCAGCACCGGCTCCGGGGAGACGACCTTGGCCAGGAACGCCAGACGCCCCACGTGCTCGGTGGCCTCGACCCGTTCGACGACGAATCCGTCGACCAGTCGGCCGGCGAACCGGACCTTGACCCGGCAGCCGGCAACCGTCTTGGCGTCAAGGGTGGTCGGCACGAGATAGTCGAAGAGCCGGTCGAGGTGTGCCAGGCCGCTGTCGACCACGACCCTGGCGACCGGGCGGATCGGCGCAGCCTCGAGCACCGGCTTGGCTGCCGGCTTGCGCGTGCGGGCCGTGGGGGCAGGAGGAACCAGAGCCAGCTGCTCAGGTCCCTCGCGTGTCATCACGGTGCTGTTCTACCAGCCGCCACCCACACGCACCCCGCTGGAACGCAGAACGACCCCCGCCGGGCGGCGGGGGTCGTTCTGGAGAGCGAGGCTCAGGCGCCGGCGGCAGCCTTGAGCTGCTCGGCGCGGCTGGTGTCCTCCCACGGCAGGCCGGGGCGACCGAAGTGGCCGTAGGCAGCCGTCTGCGCGTAGATCGGGCGCAGGAGGTCGAGGTCACGCACGATCGCGCCGGGACGCAGGTCGAAGACCTCCAGGACGGCGTCGCGGATCTTGTCGACCGGGACCGTCTCGGTGCCGTAGGTGTCGACGTAGAAGCCCACGGGGCGCGAGACGCCGATGGCGTACGCCACCTGGACCTCGGCCTTGGTGGCGAGGCCCGCGGCCACGATGGTCTTGGCGACCCAACGCATGGCGTAAGCAGCTGAGCGGTCGACCTTGCTCGGGTCCTTGCCGGAGAACGCGCCGCCGCCGTGGCGGGCGTAGCCGCCGTAGGTGTCGACGATGATCTTGCGACCGGTCAGGCCGGCGTCACCCATCGGGCCGCCGATGACGAACTTGCCGGTCGGGTTGATGTGCACGCGGTAGTCCGACGAGTCGATGTCGTACTGGGCGAGCACCGCGTCGATGACGTGCTTCTGGATGTCGACGGCGAGCTGGGTCTCGAGGTCGATGCCCTCTTCGTGCTGGGTCGAGATGACGATCGCCTCGACCCGGACCGGCTTGTCGTCATCGTCGTACTCGATGGTGACCTGGGTCTTGCCGTCCGGACGCAGGTAGGGCAGCGTGCCGTCCTTGCGCACGGCGGTCAGCTGCTCGGCCAGGCGGTGCGCGATCGTGATCGGCAGCGGCATGAGCTCGGGGGTCTCGTCGCACGCGAAGCCGAACATGAGGCCCTGGTCGCCGGCGCCCTGCGCGTCGAGCGGGTCGACCGAGGAGCCCACGCGGGCCTCCTCGGCCTTGTCGACGCCCTGCGCGATGTCGGGGCTCTGGGCGTCGAGGGTCACCTGCACGGCGCAGGACTCGCCGTCGAAGCCCTTGGTGGAGGAGTCGTAGCCGATCTCGAGGACCCGGTCACGCGCGATGCGGGCGATGTCGACGTACGCCTTGGTTGTGACCTCGCCACCGACCAGCACCATGCCGGTCGTCACGAACGTCTCGGCCGCCACGCGGCTCTTGGGGTCCTCGGCCAGCAGGGCGTCGAGGACGCTGTCGCTGATCTGGTCGGCGATCTTGTCCGGATGGCCCTCGGTGACGGACTCGGACGTGAACAAGCGGCTCACAGTTTCTCCTGGGTTGAAGTTCGGTACGGCATTCTAACGATTGAGACGGGCGAGAGTTTCAGTCAGTCCACGCGCTGGACCACGGCGTCCCAGATCGCATGTGCCAGCCTGATCTTGGGGCCGTACGAGATCTCCTCGACGGTCTCGTCGGCGCCGAGGATCACGGCTTCGCTCTCCTCCTGGCCGAAGACCTTACCGGCGCTGACGTCGTTGACGACGAGGAGGTCGCAGCCCTTGCGGGCCAGCTTGGCGCGGGCGTGCTCGATGACGCTGGCGCGCGCGTCACCGGTCTCGGCGGCGAAACCGACGATGACGGGACGCTTGCTGGTGCGCGCACGCACCAGCTCGAGCAGGATGTCGGGGTTCTCGACGAGGTGGATGTCGGGGGCGACGCCGTCGCCGGACTTCTTGATCTTGGCCTCGGCGAACTCAGCGGGCCGGAAGTCGGCCGGAGCCGCAGCCATCACGACGGCATCGGCGTCGGCTGCGGCGAGGTGCATCTGCTGGCGCAGGTCCTCGGTGCTGACGACGCGTACGACCTCGACGCCGGCGGGGTCGGGCAGCGCCACGTTGGCCGCGACGACGGTGACCCGGGCGCCACGGGCGACCGCGGCCTCGGCGAGCGCATAGCCCTGGCGGCCGGAGGACCGGTTGCCGAGGAAGCGGACGGGATCGAGGTACTCGCGCGTGCCACCGGCGGAGACGACGACGTGCAGGCCGGCGAGATCCTGCGGGCGGCCCTCAAGCACCTGCAGCGCGGCGGCGTAGATCTCGGCAGGCGCAGGCAGCCGTCCCTTGCCGGTGTCGACGCCGGTCAGGCGGCCGACTGCGGGCTCGAGCACGACGACACCCCGCTCCCGGAGCGACGCGACGTTGGCCTGCGTGGCGGGGTGCTCCCACATCTCGGTGTGCATCGCCGGGGCGAAGACCACCGGACAGTGCGCCGTGAGCAGCGTGTTGGTCAGCAGGTCGTCAGCGAGGCCGTGCGCGGCCTTGGCGAGGATGTTGGCGGTGGCCGGCGCGACGAGCACGAGATCGGCGTGCTGGCCGATGCGTACGTGCGCGACCTCGTCGACGTGCTCGAAGACGCCGGTCTGCACAGGCTTGCCACTGAGCGCCTCCCACGTGGCGGCGCCGACGAAGTGCAGCGAGGACGCCGTCGGAACGACGCGGACGCTGTGGCCCGACTCGGTGAACAGGCGCAGCAGCTCCGCGGCCTTGTAGGACGCGATGCCGCCGGAAACACCCAGCACAACCTCTGCCATACCTACCGCCTCACTCGGGAGGGACTCACGGGATGTGAGCGATCAGGCCTTGGCAGCCGCGGCTTCGGCCTCGGGGTCGACGTCCTCGACGGTCAGGAGGTCGGAGTTGATCTCACGCAGCGCGATCGAGAGCGGCTTCTCCTGCACACCGGTCTCGAGGAGCGGTCCGACGTACTCGAGCAGGCCCTCGCCGAGCTGCGAGTAGTAGGCGTTGATCTGGCGCGCACGCTTGGCGGAGTAGAGGACGAGCTTGTACTTGCTGTCCGCCTTCTCCAGAAGATCGTCCAGCGGCGGGTTGGTGATGCCGATGGCAGTCGAGCGTGTCGTGGACACAGAGAGCCTCACAGAAAGATTAGGAATGCACCCGGCTCGTGCCGGATCTGAACAAGTCTACCAATTCTTGGCAAGCGGTCTCGACATCGGTGTTGACGATCGTCACGTCGAACTCCGGCTCGGCCGCGAGCTCGGTGCGGGCGGTGGCGAGCCGACGTTCGCGCTCCTCCGGGCCCTCGGTCCCCCGGCCGACCAGGCGGCGTTCGAGCTCGGCCCAGCTCGGCGGCGCCAGGAAGCACATCAGGGCGTCCGGCATGCGCTCGCGGACCTGACGCGCACCCTGCAGGTCGATCTCGAGCAGCGCCGGGGTGCCGACGGCGAGGCGTTGCTCGACGGGCGCGCGGGGCGTGCCGTAGCGGGCGGCCCGGTGCACGACCGCCCACTCGAGCAGGCCGTCCTCGGCGATCAGCCGGTCGAACTCCTCGTCGGTGATGAAGTGGTAGTGCACGCCGTCGATCTCGCCCGGCCTCGCCGGGCGGGTCGTCACCGAGACGGAGATCCAGATCTCCGGGTGGCTGCGGCGTACGCAGGCCGCGACCGTCCCCTTGCCGACCGCGGTGGGACCGGCGAGGACGACGAGCCGCGACGGACGTGTGACGGGTGCTGAAGACCCGTCAGGCACGGCCAGAGCGGCCTGTTCTATCCGCGAACTCGGCGATCAATGCCTTGATCTGGTTGGCACCCAGGCCACGGAGCCGGCGGCTGTCGGCGATGCCGATGCGCTGCATGATCTCCTGCGCGCGGACCTTGCCGACCCCGGGCATCGACTGCAGGAGGTCGATGACCTTGAGCTTGGCGATGACCTCGTTGGCGCGCGACTCCTGGATGACCTCGGTCAGGCTGGCGCGGGAGTTCTTGAGGCGGTTCTTGACCTCGGCTCGCAGCTGCCGTGCGGCCGCTGCCTTCTCGAGTGCAGCCTTGCGCTGCTCCGGCGTCAATATCGGGAGTGCCACTTGCCTCACCTCATCTGTTGTACGAACGGTTCTACTTGAGCTTGATGTCGCATTGCTGCTTGACGTTCTTGACCACGGCGTCGCGCTGCTTGGTCGTGCTGTTGAACTTCTCGTAGGCCGTGTTGATCTGCTTGAGCTGGTTGGGGTCGAGCTTCTTGAGCTTGGCCTTGTCCTTCATGTCCTCGAGCGGGATGCCGGCCTTCTTCTGCGCCTCGACGATCCCGGTCGTGGCGGCCGACAGCGCCTTCCAGTCGGGCTTGATCGAGGCCGGCGCGTCCTTGGAGATGTCGACGAGCATCTTGGCGTACTTGGCGTACGCGGCGTTGGTCCGGGTCTCCCCGAACGTGTTGAGGTCCGCCTTGTGCTTGTCGACGGCGTCGCAGTAGGGGTCGCCACCTCCACCGCAGCCCGACAGCGTCGTGATCGCGACCATCGTCGTGACCAGGATCGCGGCGGTTCTCTTCATGCATGGACTCCTTGGGAAACGGCCAAACCCTGAACGCTATGACCCTACAAGTTCGTCGTTGACGCGGGCGGCCGAATCGCGGAGCGCCTGGACATCGGGGCCCGCGGACAGCACGCCGCGGGAGGTCGACGGGATGACGTTGTCGATGACCGAGCCGAACAGCCGGCGGATGTCGTCGACGGTGCCGCCCTGCGCCCCGAATCCGGGCACGAGGAGCGGCCCGTTGATCGCCAGGTCCTCGGCGGCGTCCCCGATCGTCGCGCCGACGACGGCCCCGAACGATCCCATCGGGAAGGCATCGGCGTTGAGGGCCGCCAGCTGGGCGAGCATGCTGCCGGCGACCGTGCGGTCACCGGTGACCGCGTGCTGCACCTCGGGGCCCTCCTTGTTGGAGGTCAAGGCGAGGACGAACACTCCCGCGTCGTTCTTGGCCGCGACGTCGAAGAACGGCTGCAACGAGCCGAATCCGAGGAACGGGTTGACCGTGATCGCGTCGGCCGCCATCGGGGCGTCCTCGTCGAGGTAGGCATCGGCGTACGCAGCGGCGGTCGAACCGATGTCGCCACGCTTGACGTCGAGGACCACGAGGGAGCCGGTGTGCCGGAGATCCTGGATCGTACGCTCGAGGACCACGACGCCCCGGGCGCCGAAGCGCTCGAAGAACGCCGACTGCGGCTTCACGAACGCAACCTTGCCCGCGAACGCCTCGACGCAGATCGTGGCGAAGCGGTCGAGGCCCTCGACATCGTCCGGCAGGCCCCACTCGGCGAGCAGGGACGAGTGCGGGTCGATGCCGATGCATGCCGGCCCGTACGCCGCCATCGCCGCGCGAGCGCGCGAACCAAAGCTCATGACGTGCGGCTCTCGGTGACGATGCGGCCCCAGTCCTGCAGCGACTTGACCCCGATCTTGCCCTCGATCAGCGCCTCGATGCCCTGCACCGCCGCGGCCAGGCCCTGCACCGTCGTGATGCACGGGATGCCCTCGGCGACCGCCGCGGTGCGGATCTCGTAGCCGTCGATGCGCGGGCTGCCGCCGGAGGTCACGCCGTGCGGCGTGTTGATGATGAGCTGCACGTCCTGGTCGTGGATCTTGTCGACGATCGTGCTGCGCGCCTGGCCCGGCAGCGGCTCCTCGTTGAGCTTGCGGATGACCGTCGAGGTCACGCCGTTGCGGGCGAGGACGACCGCGGTGCCGCTCGTCGCGAGGATCTCGAAGCCGAGGTCGGCAAGCCGCTTGACCGGGAAGATCATGTGCCGCTTGTCGCGGTTGGCGACCGACACGAAGACCTTGCCCGACGTGGGCAGGCCGTTCTGGGCGCCGGCCTGTGACTTGGCGAACGCCGTGCCGAAGCCGGAGTCGAACCCCATGACCTCACCCGTCGAGCGCATCTCGGGGCCGAGCAGCGTGTCGACGTAGCGACCCTCGTACGTGCGGAAGCGGTTGAAGGGCATGACCGCCTCCTTGACCGCGATGGGGGCGTTGTCGGGCAGCTTGCCGCCGTCGCCCGTCGCGGGCAGGATGCCGGCCGCGCGCAGCTCGGCGATCGACTCCCCCAGCATGAGCCGGGCAGCGGCCTTGGCGAGCGGTGTCGCGGTGGCCTTGGAGACGAACGGCACGGTACGGGACGCCCGCGGGTTGGCCTCGATGACGTACAAAATGTCGGACGACAGCGCGAACTGGATGTTGATGAGCCCGCGGACCCCCACGCCCTTGGCGATGGCCTCCGTCGAGGCGCGGATGCGGTCGACCTCCGCGTCGCCGAGCGTGATCGGGGGCAGGGCGCACGCCGAGTCGCCGGAGTGCACACCGGCCTCCTCGATGTGCTCCATGACGCCGCCGAGGAACAGCTCGGTGCCGTCGTAGAGCGCGTCGACGTCGATCTCGATCGCGTCGTCGAGGAACCTGTCGACCAGCACCGGCCGCTCGAACGAGATCTCCGTGGCGCGGCTGATGTAGTCCTTGAGGGTGCCCTCGTCGTAGACGATCTCCATGCCGCGGCCGCCCAGGACGTACGAGGGGCGCACCAGCACCGGATAGCCGATCTCCTCGGCGATCTCACGTGCCCGGGTGAATGACGTCGCCATGCCGTGCTTGGGTGCGGGCAGGTCGGCGTCGGCCAGGACCTTGGCGAACGCGCCACGCTCCTCGGCCAGCTCGATCGCGGACGGCTGGGTGCCGACGATCGGCACGTCGGCGGCCTCGAGGCCGGCGGCGAGGCCGAGCGGGGTCTGGCCGCCGAGCTGCACGATGACGCCGACGACGGGGCCGGCCTGCTGCTCCGCGTGCACGATCTCGAGCACGTCCTCGAGCGTCAGCGGCTCGAAGTAGAGCCGGTCGGACGTGTCGTAGTCGGTCGAGACGGTCTCGGGGTTGCAGTTGACCATCACGGTCTCGTAGCCGACCTCGGACAGCGCCAGGGCTGCGTGGACGCACGAGTAGTCGAACTCGATGCCCTGCCCGATGCGGTTGGGGCCGCTGCCGAGGATCAGCACGGCCGGCTTGGTGCGCGGCTCCACCTCGGTCTCCTCGTCGTACGACGAGTAGTGGTAGGGCGTCTTGGCGGAGAACTCCGCGGCGCAGGTGTCGACGGTCTTGTAGACCGGGCGTACGCCGAGGGCGTGGCGCACTCCCCTGACGACGTCCTCGCTCAGGCCCCGGATCTTGCCGATCTGCGAGTCGGAGAAGCCGTGGCGCTTGGCACGGCGCAGCAGCGCGGGCGACAGCTCCTTGGCACCGGTCAGCTCGACCGCGATCTCGTTGATCAGCGCGAGCTGGTCGACGAACCACGGGTCGATCTTGGTCGCGTCGAAGATCTCCTCGGGCGTGGCGCCGGCGCGGATCGCGTCCATGACCTTCTTGAGCCGGCCGTCGTGCGGGACGCTGATCTCCTGCAGGAGCGCGGCCTTGTCGAGGTCGACCCACTCCTTGTGCCAGTCGAACTGCGCGTCGGGCCGCTCCAGGGAGCGCAGCGCCTTCTGCAGCGCCTCGGTGAAGTTGCGGCCGATCGCCATGGCCTCGCCGACCGACTTCATGTGTGTCGTGAGCGTGGCATCGGCTGCGGGGAACTTCTCGAACGCGAACCGCGGCACCTTGACGACGACGTAGTCGAGCGTCGGCTCGAACGAGGCCGGGGTCTCCTGCGTGACGTCGTTGGGGATCTCGTCGAGGGTGTAGCCGATCGCGACCTTGGCGGCGATCTTGGCGATCGGGAAGCCCGTGGCCTTGGAGGCGAGCGCCGACGAGCGGGACACGCGCGGGTTCATCTCGATGACGACGATGCGGCCGTCCTCGGGGTTGACCGCGAACTGGATGTTGCAGCCTCCGGTGTCGACGCCGACCTCGCGGATGATGCCGATCGAGATGTCACGCAGGCGCTGGTACTCCACGTCCGTGAGCGTCATCGCCGGCGCCACGGTGATCGAGTCGCCCGTGTGCACGCCCATGGGGTCGAGGTTCTCGATCGAGCAGACGATCACCACGTTGTCGGCGGTGTCGCGCATGACCTCGAGCTCGTACTCCTTCCAACCGAGGATCGACTCCTCGAGGAGCACCTCGGTCGTCGGGCTCAGCGCGAGGCCGGAGCCGGCGATCCGGTGCAGGTCGGCCTCGTCGTACGCCAGGCCGGAGCCCGAGCCGCCCATCGTGAACGACGGGCGTACGACGACGGGATAGCCGCCGAGGCCCTCCACGCCGTCGAGGCACTCCTGCATGGTGTGGCAGATGACGGACTGGGCCGACTCGGCGCCCCACTCCTTGGGCAGCGTCTCGACGACGGCCTTGAAGGACTCGCGGTTCTCGCCCTTCTGGATCGCGTCGATCGACGCGCCGATGAGCTCGACGCCGTACTTCTCGAGCACGCCCGCCTCGTGCATCTGGATCGCGGCGTTGAGCGCGGTCTGGCCGCCGAGGGTCGCGAGCAGCGCGTCGGGGCGCTCCTGGGCGATGACCTTCTCGACGAACTCAGGCGTGATCGGCTCGATGTAGGTGGCGTCGGCGAACTCCGGGTCGGTCATGATCGTCGCCGGGTTGGAGTTGATCAGGATGACGCGGATGCCCTCCTCGCGGAGGACGCGGCACGCCTGGGTGCCGGAGTAGTCGAACTCGCACGCCTGGCCGATGACGATCGGCCCGGAGCCGATGACCAGGACAGACTTGATGTCTTCGCGCTTCGGCATCAGCGACCCCCGCCGGTTGAGCTTGTCGAAACCTCGCTGGTTGAGCCTGTCGAAGCCATGAGGTCCACGAATCTGTCGAAGAGGTAGGCCGCATCGTGCGGTCCGGCCGCAGCCTCCGGGTGGTAC
The DNA here is from genome assembly GCF_001428805.1 of Aeromicrobium sp. Root236. Classification (NCBI taxonomy): domain Bacteria; kingdom Bacillati; phylum Actinomycetota; class Actinomycetes; order Propionibacteriales; family Nocardioidaceae; genus Aeromicrobium; species Aeromicrobium sp. Root236. Next base: position 683,573 of record NZ_LMIS01000001.1, read on the forward strand.
TGCACGCTGAACGCGGGCTGGTCGAGCAGTGCGAGGCCCTCGACGACGTTGTCGTTGAGGCACACGTGCGTGACCCGGCCGGGACCGTAGGGCGTCTCGAACGTGCCCTCGACCGGCGCATCGACCGCGAAGCCGTGGTTGTGCGCCGTGATCTCGACCTTGCCGGTCGTCAGGTCCTGGACGGGCTGGTTGATGCCGCGATGACCGTAGACCAGCTTGTAGGTGCCGAGGTCGAGCGCACGGCCGAAGACCTGGTTGCCGAGGCAGATGCCGAAGTACGGGATGCGCGCCTCGAGCACCTGCTTGAGCACCGCCGTCACGTGATCGGTCGTCGCCGGGTCACCGGGACCGTTGGACATGAACACGCCGTCGGGGCTGATCGCGGCGATCTCCTCGTACGTCGTGGTGGCCGGCATGACGTGCACCTCGATGCCACGCTCGGCCATGCGGCGCGGGGTCATGCCCTTGATGCCGAGGTCGATCGCCGCGACGGTGAGCCGCTTGTCGCCGACGGCAGGCACGACGTACGTCGTGTCGGTCGTGACGTCGGCGAGGAAGTTGGCGCCCTTCATGCCAGGCGCGGAGGTGACCTTGGCCAGCAGCGCGTCGACGTCGGTGGACGCCGAGCTGATGCCACCGCGCATCGCACCGCGCTCGCGCAGGTGTCGCGTCAGCGCGCGCGTGTCGATGCCGGAGATGCCCACGACGTCCTGCGCCGCAAGCTCGTCGTCGAGCGAGCGGTTGGAGCGCCAGTTGGAGCGCACTCGCGCCGGGTCGCGGACGATGTAGCCGTCGACCCAGATGCGACGCGACTCGAAGTCCTCGTCGTTGATGCCGGTGTTGCCGATGTGCGGTGCCGTCATCGCGACGATCTGCCCCTTGTAGGACGGATCGGTCAGCGTCTCCTGGTAGCCCGTCATGCCGGTGGAGAACACGATCTCGCCGATCGTCTCGCCCACGGCGCCGAACGACTCGCCACGGAACACGCGTCCGTCCTCGAGCACGAGGATCGCCTCGGTCGTCATACGATGGCCCCTTCCACGAGCGCCCGGTCGCGGACGGTCGGTCTGCCGCGCAGGAACGTCGCGACGACCTCCCCGGGCAGCGTGAGCCCGGCGTACGGGTTGTTGCGCGACAGCGACGCCGTGTCGCGCGCGTCGATGACCCGCGTCGCAGCCGGATCGACGAGCACGATGTTGGCCGGCTCCCCCACCTCGAGCGGGCGACCCTGGTTGCCGACCCGGCCGATCTCGGCAGGCTTCGCCGACATCTTGTCGGCGACCTGCGCCCAGGTCAGCAGGCCTCTGTCGACCATGGTCTGCTGCACGACCGACAGCGCGGTCTCGAGACCCAGCATGCCGAAGGCGGCAGCGGACCACTCGCACTCCTTGTCCTCCATGGGGTGGGGAGCATGATCCGTGGCCACGATGTCAATCGTGCCGTCGGCGAGGCCCTCGCGCACGGCGGCGACGTCGTCGTTGGACCGCAGCGGTGGGTTGACCTTGTAGATCGGGTCGTAGCTGCGGACCAGGTCGTCGCTCAGCAGCAGGTGGTGCGGGGTGACCTCGGCGGTGACGTCGATGCCGCGCCCCTTGGCCCAGCGGATGATCTCGACCGAGCCCCGCGTCGACAGGTGGCACACGTGCAGCCGCGATCCCACGTGCTCGGCGAGCAGCACGTCCCGCGCGATGATCGCCTCTTCGGCGACGGCGGGCCAGCCGGTCAGGCCGAGCTCGCCGGACAGCGGCCCCTCGTTCATCTGCGCGCCCTCGGTGAGGCGCGGCTCCTGCGCGTGCTGGGCGATGACGCCGTCGAACGCCTTGACGTACTCCAGCGCCCTGCGCATGATCACCGCGTCGGAGACGCACTTGCCGTCGTCGGAGAACACCCGGACGCCGGCAGCGGAGTCGGCCATCGCGCCGAGCTCGGCCAGGCGCGAGCCGCCGAGGCCGATCGTGACGGCGCCGACGGGCTGCACGTCGCAGTAGCCACCCTCGCGCCCGAGGCGCCAGACCTGCTCGACGACACCTGCGGTGTCGGCTACGGGATCGGTGTTGGCCATGGCGTGCACGCAGGTGAACCCGCCACGCGCGGCGGCCTTGGAGCCGCTCAGGACGGTCTCGGCGTCCTCACGGCCGGGCTCGCGTACGTGCGTGTGCAGGTCGACGAGGCCGGGCAGCGCGACCAGGCCGGTCGCGTCGATCACCTCGTCGCCGTCGAGCCCGGTGCCGATCGCGGTGATGACACCGTCCTCGATCGCGATGTCGCTGACGGTCTCGCCGAGGATGCTCGCTCCCCGGATGACGTACGAGCTCATTCAGTGCCTTCTTCGCTGGTGGATTCCCCGGCCGCGCCGCCGAGGAGGAGGTAGAGGACGGCCATGCGTACGGCCACACCGTTGGTGACCTGCTCGACGATGACCGATCGGACATGGTCGGCGACGTCGGCGGTGATCTCCATGCCGCGGTTCATCGGGCCGGGGTGCATGACGATCGCGTGCTCGGGCAGCCGGTTGAGACGGGGCGTGTCGAGCCCGTAGCGGCGGCTGTACTCGCGCGCGCTGGGGAAGAACGCGGCGTTCATGCGCTCCTGCTGCACCCGCAGCATCATGACGGCGTCGGCCTTCTCGAGCGACGAGTCGAGGTCGTACGAGGTCTCGACCGGCCACTTCTCGACGCCGACCGGCAGCAACGTCGGCGGTGCGACGAGCGTGACGTTGGCGCCGAGGGTGTCGAGCAGCAGCGCGTTGGAGCGGGCCACGCGGCTGTGCAGGACATCGCCGACGATCGTGATGTTCTTGCCCTCGAGCTCGCCGAGGTGCCTGCGCATCGTGAACGCGTCGAGCAGCGCCTGCGTCGGGTGCTCGTGCGTGCCGTCGCCGGCGTTGATGACCGCACCGTTGGTCCACTTGGCGTTGGCCAGGCGGTGCGGGGCACCGGAGTGCTGATGGCGGATGACGACCGCGTCGGCGCCCATGGCCTGCAACGTCAGGGCGGTGTCCTTGAGGCTCTCGCCCTTGGACACGCTCGAGCCCTTGGCCGAGAAGTTGATGACGTCGGCGCTGAGCCGCTTGGCCGCGGCCTCGAACGAGATGCGGGTGCGGGTCGAGTCCTCGAAGAACAGGTTGACGACGGTGCGGCCGCGCAGCGTCGGCAGCTTCTTGATCGGCCTGCTGGCGACGCCGAGGAGCTCCTCGGCGGTGTCGAGGATGCGGATCGCGTCCGTACGGTCGAGGTCGCCCGCGCTGAGCAGGTGCGTGAAGGTCATGCCGCTCCCCCCTGGATGTCGACGGCGTCGCGTTCGTCCGACTCGGTCAACGCGACCTTGACCTTCTCGACGAGCGAGGTCGGCAGGTTCTTGCCCACGAAGTCGGCGCGTATCGGCAGCTCGCGGTGGCCGCGGTCGATCAGCACGGCGAGCTGCACGGCCTTGGGCCGGCCCAGCTCGTTGAGGGCATCGAGCGCGGCCCGGATCGTCCGGCCTGAGAACAACACGTCGTCCACAAGCACGACGATCTTGCCGTCGATGTCGTCGGGGATCTCGGTGTGCTCGAGCGCCCGGGCCGGCTTGAGCCGCAGGTCGTCGCGATACATCGTGATGTCGAGCGCACCGGCGGTGATCTCGCGGCCCTCGACCTCGGACATCCGCTTCGCGATGCGCCGGGCGAGGTGGACACCGCGGGTCGGGATGCCGAGCAGCACGACGTCGGAGGCGTCTCGGTTGCGCTCGAGGATCTCGTGAGTGATGCGCGTCAAGGCGCGGGAGATGTCCTTGTCGTCCAGGACGGTTCGAGCGGGTGCGTGCGTGGCGTCAGCACGGGGGGCGTCATCAGACGCGACCATGTCTGACCTCCTTCTCCGCCTCTCGGGACGGCCGTTAAAGGATGTCGATGTTCGACGGTCAGCCTAGCAGCGCGTCACTCGTGATCCGGACGCGGCTCGGCGAGCTGAGCGCGAATCGCGGCCCGACGTCTGAAGCCGGCCCAAGCCCGCCATCCGGAGAACAGGATGAGTGCCGCGAGCACGATGAGCACGACGCGATTGCGGGATCCCTGGAGCACGCCGACGAGCGCCAGCGACCAGAAGGTCAGGCCGACGACGTGTCCCCACGCGGAGAAGACCCAGTTCATCAGCCGGGAGTTGTCGGGGTGATCTTCTGGCACGTCCAACGGGGCAGACGGGTCGAGGTCGACGTCCACGTGGCCGCCGTCGCTCTCGATGGCGACCGCGAGACGGCGTATGACGCTGTCCAGCTTGGACACGAGGAAGTACGCCTCGTCACCCGATCGTGTCGTGACGACCAACCGTCGACGCGGCACCCTGAACGATCGCGGCGCCCGGGACAGTCGTACGACATCCACCAGCTTCGTGCTGAACGCCGTGTCCCCACCGAGCGCACGCTCGAGTCCGTGCGGTTCGAAAGTCAGGACCCCCTCGGCAACCCGCACATGGCCGCCGAGTGCGCGGTCGCCACGCCAATAGTTGGCTCGTGCCGACCAATCCCCCGAAGACGACGTCATGGCTCAAGCATCGGGTGTCACGAGAGCCTCGCAAGCTGACCACGGATTGCATCGAGCTGTTCGGGATCGATCTCGTCGGACAGCCGCATGCGCCAGTCCCATGGACCGTCGGTCCACATCTCGTACCCCCGAGGGTCGTCGTCCTCCCACGCACCGGTGCTGTGGGGTCGCCGCTCGACGACCAGGTAGCCCGAGAGGTCGAACATGGCGTGGAACGAGCCGTCGTCCCCGACGTTGAACACCTCGGGGCTGGCGCTGAGCCGTACGGAGATGTCCGGCAGCTGAAGGGCCGCCACCTTCTCGCGCCGCTCCGCGTCGCCGCGCTCGACCATCTCCTGGATGTCGTCGGGGAGCTCGTCAGGATCGCTGTAGGCGAAGTGGAACGGCCCGTCCCACGTGAACAGGTCGTCGGCGAGCTCGACGCCGTGGTCGATGTCGGTCCAGCGGAACACGTCGCCGAACTCGTCGCTGCCCCATCGCAGCTGCATGCCCGTGGCGGCATCGATCACGAGCGTGATCGAAACGGGCTTGTGAGGCGGCGGCGCGATCTCCACCTGCCACGCTGCTCGGCCGAGGTAGGTCGTGCTGACCGCCGGACCGGTCGGGGTCGTGAAGTCGTTCCCGCGCCACCGTGTCGGGTTGGGCCGGGCGATCGCGTAGTCGTACGAGTGGCCGGTGTACTCGTCATCGATCTTGATGAGACCCGGCGTGTCGCTGCCCGGGTGGAATGTCCAGCCGCGATCCGCACCCTGGATGTGGACCAGCTCCCCGTCGAGCGTCTCGACCCGATAGCGCGGCCCGCTCTTGTGGACGCGGAGCAGGCGCCGCGGGGCACCCTCTCCGGTGTCCTCGTCCTCGTACCGATCGTCGACCTCGACGACCCCCGTGAACGAGGGCTCCTCGGACTCGCCGAAGCACATCAGCAGGATCAGCTCGGGCCAGCTCGGGACGCGGTCCACATCGGTCATGCAGCGAGTATGTCCGATCGCCCAGCGCCGCGATGTGTGAAGTTTAAGGCGTCATCAAGACGCTGAAGCGCCTCTAACCCCACAAAATCGCGGGCGTAGGCGCTGGTCAGACGGCCAGGGTGGGCTTGAGCTCGACGATCTTGCTCAGCAGGCCGTTGACGAACGACGGCGACTCGTCGGTCGACAGGTCGCTCGCGAGGCTCACGGCTTCGCTGACGGCGACGGCGTCGGGGACGTCGTCGACGTAGAGGATCTCGTAGGCCCCGATGCGCAGCAGGTTGCGGTCGACAGCCGGCATGCGCTCGAGCGTCCAGTCCTTCGCGTTCTCGGCGATGATCTCGTCGAGCCGGTCACGATGCGTGACGACGCCCTCGATCAGCAGCACCGCGTAGTCGTTGACCGGGTACTCCGCGTCGGCCCGACGATCGGCCAGCGTGCCGCCGGGCGGCAGGCTCTGCGCCTCGGACTCGAAGAGGATGTCGAGGGCGCGCTTGCGGGACTTCGTACGAGCGGCCATCAGGCCTGCACGCGACCGAGGTAGCTGCCGTCGCGGGTGTCGACCTTGATCTTCTCGCCGTTGACGATGAACAGCGGGACCTGGATCTCCTTGCCGGTCTCGAGGCGGGCCGGCTTGGTGCCGCCGCTCGAGCGGTCGCCCTGGAGGCCCGGCTCGGTGTACTCGACGAGCAGCTCGACCGACGCCGGGAGCTCGATGTAGAGCGGCACGCCTTCGTGCATCGCGACCATCGCGTCCTGGTTGTCGAGCATGTAGTCCTTGGCGTCACCGACGACGGCCTCGGGGATGTTGATCTGGTCGTACGTCGTCTTGTCCATGAAGACGTACGAGTCGCCGTCGTGGTAGAGGTACTGGAAGTCGCGCTTGTCGACGTTGGCGGTCTCGATCTTGAGGCCCGCGTTGAACGTCTTGTCGACGGTCTTGCCACTCATGACGTTCTTGAGGGTCGTCTTGACCATCGCGCCGCCCTTGCCGGGCTTGTGGTGCTGGAACCACACGACGGACCAGAGCTGTCCGTCGAGGTCGAGGACCATGCCGTTCTTGATGTCGTTCGTGGTGGCCATCAGCCAATCTCCAGGAGGTCTTTGGTCATCGTGGTGAGCACCTCGGGGGCGCCCGTGGTCACGAGGACGGTGTCTTCGATACGCACTCCCCCGCGACCCGGGACATAGATGCCCGGCTCCATCGTGAGGACAGTGCGACTAGCCAGTTTACCTGTGTGTGAGGCCCCGATGAACGGGTCCTCGTGGATCTCGAGCCCGACGCCGTGTCCGAGCCCCGTCGTGAACGCGTGGAGCCACCCTGCAGCCTCCAGGCTGGCGGTCGCCGCAGCGTACGAATCGGCGACCGCCACGCCCTCGCGCAGGGTCTCGAGCCCGGCCGCCTGCGACTCACGTACGGCCGCGTGGATCTCGCGCTGCCAGTCGTCGGCGCGGCCGAGCACGAACGTACGCGTGCAGTCGGCGTGGTAGCCGTCGACGCGGGCACCGAAGTCGATCTTGACCAGGTCACCGTCGCCGAGGAGGCGATCCGTGGGGCTGTGGTGCGGGATCGCCGAGTTCTCTCCCGCGGCGAGGATCGTCTCGAACGCGATCGCCTCGGCGCCGAGGTCGAGCATGCGGTTCTCGAGGTCGCGGGCTACGGCCCGCTCCGTACGACCTGCAAGTGGGCCCTGCAGCAACGAGTCGAGCGCCCGGGTCGAGATGTCGCACGCCCGGCGCAGGGCATCGACCTCGACGTCGTCCTTGACCTCGCGCAACGACTCGACGACCCGCTCCGCCGGCACTAACGCAGTGCCGGGCGCGAGCTCGCTGAGCCGCCTGTGGCTGTCGACGCTGAGCGTGTGCGTCTCGACCGCCCAGGACCCGCCGGCGATGTGCTCGACGGCACCGCCGAGCAGGTCACGGCCGATCTGGTGCGTGACGTCGGGCAGCTCCGCGTCCGCCTGGTCGCGGTAGCGGCCGTCGGTGAGGAACACCGCATCGCCCTCGCGCGGCACGACCAGGGCTCCGTTGGAGCCGGTGAAGCCGGTGAGATAGCGGACGTTGACCAGGGTCGTGACCACGATGCCATCGAGGCCCCGGCCGGCGAGCTCCGCGACGAGGCGCTCGCGGCGCGCGGCCGTGCTCACGAGGAGATCGCCCGATAGGCGTCGAGGATCAGCTGCTCGTCAGGTCCCGCAAGGATCGCCGGCCTCGCCAGTCCGTCGAGCACCACGAAGCGCAACTGGTCGCCGCGGGTCTTCTTGTCGAGCCGCATCGTGGCCGACAGCGCTTCCCAGATGCCCGGCCGGTAGGTCATGGGCAGCCCCAGCGCGCCGAGGATCGAGCGGTGGCGGTCCAGCAGGTCCTGGTCGATGCGGCCGGCGCGGTGCGCCACCTCGGCGACGAACACCATGCCGATGGACACCGCCTCGCCGTGACGGATGCGGTAGTGCTCGAACCGCTCGACCGCGTGGCCGAACGTGTGACCGTAGTTGAGCGCCTCGCGGCCGATCCCGTCCTCACCGGTCTCGCGGAGGTCGCCGGCGACCGTGCGGGCCTTGACCGTGATGCCCTTGGCGATCAGCTCGGCGACGATCGGCGACGACGCGTCTGCGAGCGACTCGGGCGCGGCCTCGATCAGGTCGAGGATCGTGGGATCGGCGATGAAGCCGCACTTGGCGACCTCGGCCAACCCGCTGCGCAGCTCGGCGGCAGGCAGGCTGTGCAGCACGTCGAGGTCGCAGAGCACCCCGACCGGCTCGTGGAACGCGCCGACGAGGTTCTTGCCCTCGCCGGTGTTGATGCCGGTCTTGCCGCCGACCGCGGCGTCGACCATGCCGAGCACCGTCGTCGGGACGTTGACGAAGCGGACCCCCCGCAACCAGCTGGCTGCGACGAATCCGGCGAGGTCCGTGGTGGACCCGCCGCCCAGGCCGACGATGACGTCCGAACGGGTGAAGCCCGCCTCGCCGAGCACCTTCCAGCAGAACGCCAGCACGTCGGCGGTCTTGGCCGACTCCCCGTCGGGCACCTCGATCAGGTGCACCTCGAGCGCGTCGGAGACCAGCGGCTCACGCAGCACCTCGGCCTGCTTGGCCATCGTCGGCGAGTGGATGATCGCGACGCGCAGGACGCCGAGGCCGAAGCCGATGAGTCCGCGCAGCTGCTCGTGCACGCCGTTGCCGATCACCACGTCGTACGGGCGATCGGTGGGCACGGTCAGGCGCGTGGTCATGCGGGATCCTCTGCGATCAGGGTCAGGGCTCGGTCGGTGACCTCGTCGGCGTCCAGCTCGTCGGTGACGATCGTGAAACGCGCGACCTCAGCGTAGAGCGGGCGGCGCTGGTCCATCAGGTTCTTCATCTGGGCGCGGACGTTGCCGAGCAGCAGCGGCCGGTTGGCGTTCATGCCGACGCGCGCAACGGCGGCGGGGAGGCTCACGTCGAGGAAGATCACGCGATGCTGCTTGAGCAGCTCACGGGTCGTGGCGCTGAGCACGGCACCGCCGCCAAGGGCGAGCACCCCGTCGTGGTCGCTCAGTGCCGCGGCGACGGCCTTCTCCTCCAGGGCGCGGAAGTGAGCCTCGCCGTGGTCGATGAAGATGTCCTGCACCGACACGCCCTCGGTGGCCTCGACATCCTGATCGGTGTCGCGGAACGCTGCTCCCAACCTCTGGGCCAGCGTCTCAGCCACGGTGGTCTTGCCCGCACCGGGCGGACCGACGAGGACGACAACGGGGCTCAACGGTGCCTCAGGTTCGCGAGGTAGCCCTCGACGTTGCGGCGGGTCTCCTCGACCGCGTCGCCGGCGAACTTCTCGAGGATCGCGTCGGCGACCACCAGGGCGACCATCGCCTCAGCGACGATGCCCGCAGCCGGGACGGCACAGACGTCAGAGCGCTGGTGGTGGGCGCGGGCCTCCTCGCCGGTCTCGACGTCGACCGTGCGCAGGGCGCGCGGCACCGTCGCGATGGGCTTCATCGCAGCGCGTACGCGCAGGATCTCGCCGGTCGTCATGCCACCCTCGGTGCCGCCGGAGCGACCCGACACCCGACGGATGCCGTCGGCCGTGGGCACGATCTCGTCGTGCGCGAGCGAGCCACGCGTGCGGGCCAGCTCGAAGCCGTCGCCCAGCTCGACACCCTTGATGGCCTGGATGCCCATCAGCGCCGCGGCGAGGCGCCCGTCGAGCCGCTTGTCCCAGTGCGTGTGCGACCCGAGTCCCGGAGGCAGCCCTTCGACGATGACCTCGACGACACCGCCGAGCGTGTCGCCGTCCTTGTGGGCCTGGTCGATCTCGGCGACCATCGCGGCACTGGTCTCGGGGTCGAAGCAACGGACCGGGTCGGCGTCGAGCGCCTCGACGTCGCCGTGGCTCGGGATGACCCCGGCCGGCGCGCGAACGGTGCCGAGCTCGACGACGTGGGACACGATCGTTGCTCCAGTCGTCTGCTGGATGAACTGCGCGGCGATCTCACCCAGCGCGACACGAGCCGCGGTCTCGCGGGCGCTCGCGCGCTCGAGGATCGGGCGGGCCTCGTCGAAGCCGTACTTCTGCATGCCGGCGAGGTCGGCGTGACCGGGACGCGGGCGGGTCAGTGGCGCGTTGCGCTTGAGACCGTCGAGGACGTCGGCGTCGACCGGATCGGCCGCCATCACCTGCTCCCACTTGGGCCACTCGCTGTTGCCGATGCGCAGGGCGATCGGGCTGCCTATCGTCGAGCCGTGGCGCAGGCCGCCGACGATCTCGAGCTCGTCCTGCTCGAACGCCATGCGGGCGCCGCGGCCGTAGCCGAGGCGCCGGCGCGCGAGCGCCGCCTGGATGTCCTTGCTGGTCACCTGCACTCCGGCCGGCAATCCCTCGAGGACGGCGACAAGGGCGGGGCCGTGCGACTCACCTGCGGTCAACCAACGAAGCATGGAAGCAATTCTCCCACGCCCCACCGGTTGCCCGGGACGGCGTCCGCCCTACTGGACGAAGCGGTCGAGCTCGGCGGCCAGCGCCCGCTTGGGCTTCGCGCCGACGATCGACGCGACCAGCTCGCCCCGCTGGAACACCTGGAGCGTCGGCACGGCCATGACCCGCTGGGCGGCGGCCGTGACGACGTTCTCGTCGGAGTTCATCTTGACGATGCGGAGCCGGTCACCGTAGTCGTCGGCGAGCTCCTCGAGCACGGGCGAGACCTGCCGGCACGGGCCGCACCACTCGGCCCAGTACTCGACGAGCACGGGGGTCTCCGAGGCGAGCACCTCCTCGGCGAACGTCGCGTCGGTGACGGCGGGAATGCTGCTCATCGGATCTCCTGGAGGTCGAGGTTGGTGGGGGTCAGGTCGCAGAGTGGTTCGGCGCGGTCGGAGGCCTTGGCCAGCAGCTCGATCAGCGCGTCGCGACGCTCCGTCAGGTCGGCGATCCGCGCGCTCATGTCGGTGATCGCCGAGCGGTACGTCTCGAGGGACGCGGGGCAGTCGTCGCCCTCCGCGTTGCCCGAGACCAGGCAGTCGAGGAACGGGCGGGTCTGCTCGGCCTTGATGCCGAGAGCGCCGAGCGCATGGATCTCACGGACCAGGCGCACCGCACGGTCGTCGTAGTCGCGATAGCCGTTGCCGAGCCGCTGCGCCGAGACCAGCCCGAGCGACTCGTAGTAGCGCACTGCCTTGATGGTGACCCCGGCCTGCCGGGCAACCTCGCCGATCCTCATGCCGACCACGCTAGACGTTGACCCCGAGGGCAAGGTCAAGTCAGCCGTAGAGCGCCGATCCCCACGCCGCACCGATGATCGCGCCGACGACCATGTAGGGCCCGAACGCGTACGACTTGGAGTCGACGATCTTCAGGCGCGATAGCACGATCCCGAACACCGCGCCGAGGATGAACCCGGCGTACATCCCGACGAGGACCTCGTCGGTGCCCAGCGCTCCGAGGGCTGTGGCGAGCACGCCGGAGAGGCGTACGTCTCCGAAGCCGAACGCGCCGCGAGCGATCCAGTAGAGCACCCGGAAGATCACGTAGACCACGACGTTGGCGACGAGCGCATGCACGAAGACCTGGACGTCCTGCAGCAGGAGGGCGCCGAGCCCTACCAGCGCGTACGTCGCCAGGTAGGTAGGCGCCACCACGACGTATGGCAGCAGCCGCGTGCGCCAGTCGATGAACACCAGCCACGAGCCCACCCCGGCGACCAGCACCCACACGGGCAGGAGCTCGGCGTGCTCGATCTTCCAAGCGACGATCCCGGCCATGAGCGCAGCGCCGATCGCCAGTCCCGCCGTCAGCCCGCGAGTCCGCGACAGCTCGGCGTAGGTCACCTTGTCGTCGTCGGGCTCGGGCGGCTCCGGCATCCGCCGCAGCACGTAGGGTCCCGCCGCGCCGATCAGCGCCGCGATCACAGCGGCGATGGCGATGGTCACGGGTGTGAACCTAGCGGGTCGAGAGCTCGGCCAACGCGGCTCGGCGCAACACCTGTGGAGAAACCTGGCTGCCGGTCATGAGCTCGATCTGGAGCGCCGCCTGGTGCGCCAGCAGGTCGAGGCCGGACACGACGCGTACGCCGGCCTGCTCGGCGGCCTTGGCGATCGGCGTGGGCCATGGGTCGTAGACGACGTCGAACACCGCGCGGGACGAGTCGACGAGCTCGTGCGAACGGGATCCGACGACCTCGCCGGGCACCGTCGAGATCAGCAGGTCGAGCTTGTCGATCAGCGGCTCGTCGATCGTGTGGATCGTCACCGCGAGTCCGGCCGCCTTGGCGGCCTGTGCTGCCTCGGTGGCGCGGGCCGGCTCTCGGACGACGAACTCGACGCGCTCGGCGCCGATCGACGCGACGGCGTAGGCCATCGACGCCGCGGTCGCTCCGCCGCCGAGGATGCGGGCCGAGCGGGCCTGCTCGACCCCACGCTCGAGCAGTGCCGCGACAGCGCCCGGGACGTCGGTGTTGTCGGACCGCAGGCCGGTGTCCTCGACGAGGATCGTGTTGGCCACACCGAGGCGGCCGACGATCTCGCTCGCCTCGGGCACCAACGCGGCGACCCGGCGCTTGAGCGGTGCCGTGACGGAGAACCCGCGTACGTCGTCACCCAGCGACGACAGGAACAGCTCGAGTCCGTCCTCCGCGAGCTCGACGGCTTCGTAGGTCCAGTCGAGGCCGAGCTCGGCGTACGCGGCGCGGTGCATCGCCGGCGAGAGCGAATGGGCGATCGGCGAGCCCAGGACTGCGCAGTGCATCAGCAGCCCTTGGCGTCCGCGGACCGGCAGTAGTCCTGCAGCTTCTGGACGGCGGCGTCGTGCTCGGCCTTGGTGTTGGAGAACACCGTCTCACCGGTCTCGAGGTTGACCGCGACGAAGTAGAGCCAGTCGCCGTCGGCCGGGTTGAGGGCCGCCTCGATGGTCTTCTGACCGGGCGAGCCGATGGGTCCGGGCGGCAGCCCCGCGGCCTTGTAGGTGTTGTAGGGCGAGTCGGAGTTGCGCTCGTCCTCGGTCGTGAACACGTCGCCCTCACGGCCGCTCGCGTAGGACACGGTCGAGTCGAGCTGGAGCAGCATGCCGTCCTTGAGCCGGTTGTAGAGCACCCGCGCGACCTTGGGATAGTCCGAGTCCTTCTTGGCCTCGTACTCCAGGATGCTGGCCACGGTGAGCACCTGCTCACCGTCGAGGCCCAGCGCACGCGCCCGGGTGCCGATGTCGAGGTCCTTGGCGACGGACAACGTCTTGGCGACCATCTGCTTGAGCAGCTGCGTCGCGGTCGTCTTGGCGCCGACGGCGTACGTCGCCGGGAACAGGTAGCCCTCGGGGTTGCCCTTGGCCACCGCGGGCAGGCCGATCGCGTCGGGATCCTTGAGCGCCTTGTTGAGGTCGGCAGCCGAGATCTTGGTCTTGGCCGCGATGATCTTGACGATGTTCTTGACGCGGGAGCCCTCGGGGATCGTCACGCGGCTCTCCCCCGGCGCCCCGACGATGTTGGCCTTGTTGGACAGGGCCTTCATCGCCGCTTCGGCGGACATCTGCTTCTTGACCTTGTAGTAGCCGGCCTGGATCGCCTGGAACCGCGAATCCTTGAGCGCGAGCTGGTAGAACGCCTCGGCGCTCTTGACGACGTCCTTCTCGGCGAGGATGTCGGCGATCTGCTGGCCGTTGGAGTTCTGCGGGATCTCGACGGTGACGCTGCCGGTGCCGCTGCCGGAGTAGTCGGCCGGGCCGCTGATGAAGCCTGACACCTTCTTCCACACGAAGACCCCGCCGAACACCAGCGCAAGGATCACGACCAGCGTCACGATCCGGCGTCCCCACGGCTTGCTCGGGGGCGAATCGGCACGCCTGCGTCCGGGGCCCGAGGAGCCGCCCGTCATCAGGTCCAGTCCGCTGTCACTCATCGATCCCTCACAAGCTCTCTCCGGGGGCGGACCCGCGGGTCCGTTCTGTGTCCAGTGCCGTCTGCAGGATCACCGTAGCGGCAGCCTGGTCGATCACGGTTCGTCTGGATGCTCCGGAGCGTCCGCTGTGTCGCAGCTGCCCCTCGGCCGTCATGGTCGACATGCGCTCGTCGAACAGCCGGATCGGCACCGGCGCGATGGCCGGCAGCAGCTCGGCGCAGAACGTACGCACCTTGGTCGCCGCCGGGCCCTCGCGGCCGGACAGGCCGACGGGGAGGCCGACGACGCACTCGATCGGCTCGTACTCGCGCACGATCTCGGCCAGCCTGGCGATTGCGCCGGCACCGGCCGCAACCGTCTCGACGGGCGTCGCGAGGATGCCGTCGGGATCGCTCACGGCGACCCCGATGCGTACGTCTCCGACGTCCACGCCGACCCGCCGGCCACGACGCATGGTCACGCTGACAGTGCCGCCTCGACCGCTGCGAGCGCCGCCGGGATCGCCGAGACGTCCGTGCCGCCGCCCTGGGCCACGTCGGCCTTGCCGCCACCGCGGCCACCGATCTTGTCGCCGACGACGCCGATGAGCTGGTTGGCCGACAGGCCCCGCTCCTGGGCAGCGTCGTTGAGCGCGACGACTGCTGCCGGCTTGTCGCCGGCGTCACCGATCACGACGACGACAGCCGGGCGATCACGGAGGCGGCCACGGATGTCGAGCGCGAGCGTGCGCACGTCTCCCCCGCCGGCGCCTGCCGCGTGGTGACCGACGTAGGCGACGCCGTTGATGTCCTTGGCCGAGGCCGCGACGTCGCCCGCAGCGCCGAGGAGCTGTGCAGCCTTCATGCGCTCGGCGGTCTTCTCGGCGGTCTTGAGCCGCTCGACCAGGTCGCGTACGCGTGCAGGCACCTCGTCGGGCTGCGTCTTGAGGATCTCGGTCAGCTGGCGCACGACGTCACGCTCGCGGGCGAGGTAGTCGAACCCTTCGATGCCGGTCAGCGCCTCGATGCGCCGGTTGCCCGCACCGACCGAGCCGTCGGACGTCACCACGAGCGTGCCGATCTGCGACGAGCGTTCGACGTGCGTGCCACCGCACAGCTCACGCGACCACGGCCCGCCGATCTCGACGACGCGGACGTCCTCGCCGTACGTCTCGCCGAACAGCGCGAGCGCACCCCACTCGCGCGCCTCGGGCAGCGACATGATCTGTGCGCTGACCGCCAGGTCGGCACGCAGGGCACGGTTGGACACCTCCTCGACGTCGTGCAGCTGGTCGGGCGACAACGCGCTGTTCCAGCCGAAGTCGAGACGCAGGTAGCCCGGGCGGTTGTAGGAGCCGGACTGCAGCGCGGTGGGGCCGAGCACCTCGCGGAGCGCGGCGTGCACGACGTGGGTGCCGGAGTGCGCCTGGCGGGCACCCAGACGCCACTCGGGGTCGACCGCTGCCTCGAGCTGCTGGTCGAGCGTCAGCTCACCGTCCAGCACGCGCACCTGGTGCACGACGAGGCCGCGCACGGGACGCTGCACGTCGAGCACCTCGGCGCGGCCGCCGTCCCAGGTCAGGACGCCGGCGTCGGCGTTCTGACCACCGGACTCGGCGTAGAACGGCGTGCGGTCGAGCACGACCTCACCGATCGAGCCGGCCGTGATCGCCGGGACGCTGTCGCCACCGGCGATCAGCGCGATGACCCGCGACTCGGTCGTCAGGTCGGTGTAGGCCAGCCAGTCGGTCGGGCCGTTGGCGTCGAGCGCAGCGCGGTAGACGGTCGTGTCGGCGTGGGCGCCCTTCTTGGACTTCGCGTCGGCCTTGGCGCGCGAGCGCTGCTCGGCCATGAGCGACCGGAAGCCGTCCTCGTCGACGGCGAGGCCCTGCTCGGAGGCCATCTCGAGCGTCAGGTCGATCGGGAACCCGTAGGTGTCGTGCAGCGCGAACGCCTGCTCGCCCGGCAGCGTGGTGCCGCCGCCGACCTTGACCGCGATCGCGGCGCTCTCGAAGATCTGCGTGCCCTTGCCGAGGGTCTGGCGGAACGCGTCCTCCTCGGCGTACGCGATCTGCGAGATGCGCGGGAAGTCGGCCTCGAGCTCGGGATAGGACGCCTTCATGCGGTCGAGGCTCACGGGGAGCAGCTCGGGCAGGGCCGGGTCGTCGTAGCCCAGCAGGCGCATCGAGCGCACGGCCCGGCGCAGCAGGCGGCGCAGGACGTAGCCGCGTGCCTCGTTGCCCGGCGTGACGCCGTCGCCCATCAGCATCAGGCCGCTGCGGACGTGGTCGGCGACGACGCGGAAGCGCACGTCGTCGGCGTGGTCCTTGCCGTAGGTGCGTCCGGAGATCTCCGACGCCTTCTCGATGACCGGGAAGACCTCGTCGATCTCGTAGAGGTTGCCCTTGCCCTGCAACAGGTAGGCGACGCGCTCCAGGCCCATGCCGGTGTCGATGTTCTTGTTGGGCAGGTCGCCGAGGACGTCGAACTGGTCCTTGGCGCGGACGTTGGTGATCTCCTCCTGCATGAACACGAGGTTCCAGATCTCGAGGAAGCGGTCCTCGTCGACGACCGGGCCGCCGTCGGGGCCGAACTCGGGGCCGCGGTCGACGTAGATCTCGCTCGCCGGACCGCCGGGGCCCGCGACGCCCATGTGCCAGTAGTTGTCGAGCAGGCCGCGGCTCTGGATGCGCTCGTCGGGCAGGCCGGCGATCTCCTTCCAGAGGCTGCGCGCCTCGTCGTCGGAGTGCAGCACGGTGACCCAGATCGTCTCGGGGTCGAAGCCGAGCCCGCCGTCGTCGACGGAGCTCGTGATGAGGCTCCAGGCGTGCGTGATGGCGCCGGCCTTGAAGTAGTCACCGAACGAGAAGTTGCCGTTCATCTGGAAGAACGTGCCGTGGCGGGTGGTCTTGCCGACCTCTTCGATGTCCTGCGTGCGGACGCACTTCTGGACGCTCGTGGCGGTGTTCCACGGGGGTGTCTCCTGGCCCAGGAAGTAGGGCTTGAACGGCACCATGCCGGCGTTGACGAACAACAGGTTGGGGTCGTCGAACAGCAAGGGCGCCGAGGGCACGACGGTGTGGCCGGCGTTCTCGAAGTGCGCGAGGAATCGGCGGCGGATCTCCGCGGTCTGCATCAGGTCTGGTCCTTCTGGGTGTGCTCGGCCTCGAGGCGGAGCAGGTCGGTGTGGTCATCGGAGGCGCCGGACAACCCGAGCGCGATGTCGCGCTGGCGGGCCTCCATGCCGTCTCGAAGTTCTGAGCTGAACGCTCGCCAGCCGAGCCCGAGGGCTGCGGCCTGGTCGACGAGACCCGGCGTGGAGAGCCGGTAGGCGGCTCGGCGCGCCTTGACCGAGGCGTAGAGCCCCGCGGCGGAGCCGGCGACGAACCACACGACCCGTGACTTCATGCCGCCACCTCCAATGAGAAGCAACGGTACGGACGTGCCGGCATCGGCGCTTGATTGTTCACGCCCCCTGCTCGCAGAACTCGCCGGGGGATCCTCAGCTGGCGCTCGTTCACGATCCCCCCAGCCATTCCTCGGAGGGCGGGGTGGGACGGCCGGCGCGTACGGCCCGGCGGCCCGCCTGCAGTCGTTCACGACGGCGGCGACGATACTCACGGCGCATCAGCGAAGTGATGCGGTCGCGGCTCTCGGGGCGCAGCGCGTGGGCGAGGCCGTGGGCGAGGATCGAGAGGCGTACGCCGGGGCGGCCCAGCGCGGTGTTGACGACCTGCTGCTGCGACGGCGGGACGATGAGATGCCCCTCGACGACCCGGGGCTCGAGCTCGCTGTGGATGGGGTCGACGTCGTGCGAGACGGGCTCGATGTCCGGCAACGGGTCGAGTCGCGCGAGCTCCCTGGTCTGGGGCACCGCGAGGCGCTCCGGCGGGACGGGCGCGAACCGGGAGCCGCGCCGCGCGGCACGTACGGCGATGAGTGCAGCACCGATCGCCACGACCGCGAGAACCGCCGTCGCGACGAGGATCCACAGCTCCGCCGACATGCCCCCGACCTTATCTCGTCAGCGGTCGCGCAGGATGGCCCGGATCACGGCGAGACGTTCGCCCAACCGCGCCTCGAACCCGTGCTCGCTGGGCTCGTAGTAAGTCGCGCCGTCGACGTCGTCGGGAGCGTACTGCTGGCCGACCACCCCACGGACGTCGTTGTGGGGGTACTTGTAGTCGTGACCATGGCCGAGCTGCTTGGCGCCGGAGTAGTGCGCGTCGCGCAGCGCGGGCGGAACGGCACCGACCTTGCCGGCGTGCACATCGGCCTGCGCCCGGTTGATCGCCTCGACGACCGCATTGGACTTCGGCGCCGACGCCAGGTGGATCACGGCCTGGGCCAGCGGGATGCGCGCCTCGGGGAAACCGATCATCGCAACGGCCTGCGCCGTCGCCGTGGCCAGCGGGAGGGCCGTGGGATCGGCCATGCCGATGTCCTCGCTCGCATGGATCATCAAGCGCCGGGCGATGAACCGCGGGTCCTCCCCTGCCTCGATCATGCGAGCGAGATAGTGCAGCGACGCGTCGACGTCGGAGCCACGGATCGACTTGATGAACGCGCTGATGACGTCGTAGTGCTGGTCGCCCTGCCGGTCGTAGCGGACGGCAGCCTTGTCGACGGCCAGGGCGGCGTCGTCGACGTCGATCTCGGTCTTGCCCTGGCTCGTCGCCGCGCCGGCGGCGGCCTCGAGGTAGGTCAGCACGCGGCGGCCGTCGCCACCGGCGAGGCGTACGAGGTGGCTCTTGGCCTCGTCGGTCAGCGTCACGGTGCCGCCGAGCCCGCGCTCGTCGGTGAGCGCGCGGTCGACGAGCACGCCGATGTCGTCGTCGGTCAGCGACTCGAGCGTCAGCAGCAGGCTGCGGCTCAGCAGCGGCGAGATGACGCTGAAGTGCGGGTTCTCGGTCGTCGCCGCCACGAGGGACACCCAGCGGTTCTCGACGCCGGGCAGCAGCGCGTCCTGCTGGGACTTGCTGAAGCGGTGCACCTCGTCGACGAACAGGACGGTCTCGACGCCGCTCTGCGCCAGCGCGCGACGGGCGCCCGCGATCGTCTCGCGGACCTCCTTGACGCCGGCTGAGACCGCAGAGACCTCGACGAACCGGCGCTGCGTGTGCGCGCTGAGCAGGCTGGCGATCGTGGTCTTGCCGGTGCCCGGAGGGCCCCACAGCAGGATCGTGAGCGGCTGGTTGCCCTCGATCATCTGCCGCAGCGGCGATCCCGGTGCCAGCAGGTGCTGCTGGCCGACGAGCTCGTCGAGCGACCGCGGCCGCATGCGTACGGCCAGCGGTGCCGACGAGTGCGTGTTGCCCGAGAGGCTGCCGCCCCCGGTGCCGGTCGACGGGGGCGCTTCAGGAAGGTCGAACAGCCCGTCGTCGCTCATGCATCGAGCCTAGTTGCCGGGTGCGACGTCTGCCTTTTCCGGCTTCCAATCGACACCCGCGTCCTTGCGCTGCTCCGGCGTGATCGGCGCAGGGGCTGCCGTCAGCGGGTCGAACCCGCCACCGGACTTCGGGAACGCGATGACCTCACGGATCGAGTCGGCGCCGGCGAGCAGCGCGCAGATGCGGTCCATGCCGACGGCGATGCCGCCGTGCGGCGGGGCGCCGAAGCTGAAGGCGTCGAGCAGGAAGCCGAACTTCTCCTGCGCCTCCTCCTCGCCGATGCCCATCATCGCGAAGACGCGCTTCTGGATGTCCTCGCGGTGGATTCGGATCGAGCCGCCACCGAGCTCGTTGCCGTTGCACACGATGTCGTACGCCCAGGCGATCGCGTTGCCGGGATCGGTGTCGAACGTGTCGAGGTCCTGCGGCGAGGTGAACGCGTGGTGCACGGCCGTCCAGGCTCCGGCACCCACCGCGACGTCGCCCGAGGCGACGGCGTCGCTCGACGGCTCGAACAGCGGCGCGTCGACCACCCAGACGAACTCCCAGGCGTCCTTGTCGATCAGGTCGCAGCGCTCACCGATCTCGAGTCGGGCAGCACCGAGCAGGCCACGCGTCGACTTGGTGGCTCCGGCGCCGAAGAAGACGCAGTCACCGGGCTTGGCGCCGACGTGCTCGGCGATGCCGGCGCGCTCGGCGTCGGAGAGGTTCTTCGCCACGGGACCACCGAGCTCGCCGTCCTCCGAGATGGTGATGTACGCCAGGCCACGCGCCCCGCGCTGCTTGGCCCACTCCTGCCAGGCGTCGAACTGACGGCGCGGTTGCGACGCGCCGCCGGGCATCACCACAGCGCCCACGTACTCCGCCTGGAACACCCGGAACGGGGTGTCCTTGAAGAACTCCGTGCACTCGACGAGCTCCTGGCCCATCCGCAGGTCGGGCTTGTCGGAGCCGAACCGGCGCATCGCCTCGGCGTAGGTCATGTGCGGGATCGGCGTCGGGATCTCGTAGCCGATGAGCGACCACATCTTGACGAGGATCTGCTCCATGAGCTCGAGGACGTCGGCCTGCTCGACGAAGCTCATCTCGATGTCGAGCTGGGTGAACTCGGGCTGCCGGTCGGCGCGGAAGTCCTCGTCGCGGTAGCAGCGGGCGATCTGGTAGTAGCGCTCCATGCCGCCGACCATCAACAGCTGCTTGAAGAGCTGAGGGCTCTGCGGCAGGGCGTACCAGCTGCCGGGCTTGAGCCGGGCGGGCACCAGGAAGTCACGAGCGCCCTCGGGCGTCGATCGGGTGAGCGTCGGGGTCTCGATCTCGACGAAGTCCTTGGCGGCGAGCACCTCGCGCGCGGCGGCGTTGACCTTGCTGCGCAGGCGGATCGCGGCGGCCGGGCCGCTGCGGCGCAGGTCGAGGTAGCGGTACTTGAGGCGAGCCTCCTCGCCGACGTCGACGTGGTCGTCGATCGGGAACGGCAGGGGTGCGGCCGCGCTGAGGATCTCGACGTCATCGGCGATGACCTCGATCTCGCCGGTCGGCAGGCCGTCGTTCTCGTTGCCCTCGGGCCGCTTCTGCACCGTGCCGACGACCTTGAGGCAGAACTCGGCCCGCAGCTGACGCGCGACCTCCTCGCGGATGACGACCTGGACGACGCCGGAGGCCTCCCGCAGGTCGATGAACGCGACACCACCGTGATCTCGACGGTGCGCCACCCATCCGGCGAGGGTGACCTGCTGGCCGATGTGTTCGGCGCGCAGGCTTCCGGCGTCGTGGGTGCGGATCACGTGTTCTGCTCCTTGCTAGGTGTTCTGAGGATCTGAGGCTTGAGGTCTGCGGCGGACGGCGTCCAGGTCGCGGGATCGGCGTCGCTCTGCTCGCCGACGCGGATGTCCCTGACCTGGTGGGTCTCGCCGGGGAACCACACAAACGGTATGCCCCGGCGTTCGGCGTAGCGAATCTGCTTGCCGAACTTCTGGGCGTTCGCGGCGACCTCCGTGGGGATGCCGCGTGCACGGAGCGCCGCGGCGACGTCGACGCTGGCCTGCCGGGACTCCTCGTCGACGAGTGCGACGAGGACGGCGCTGGGCACCGAGCGATCGGCGGTGAGGCCGTCGGCGACGAGCGGCACGAGGAGCCGTGAGACGCCGAGGGAGATGCCGACACCGGGATAGGTGTTCCTGCCGTCGGAGGCGAGCTGGTCGTAGCGGCCGCCGGAGCAGATCGAGCCGAGGTGCTCGTAACCCGCCATGCGGGTCTCGAAGACCGTGCCGGTGTAGTAGTCGAGCCCGCGGGCAATCCGGAGGTCGGCCACGATGTCGACGCCCTCGGCGCCGGCCGCGCCGACCAGGACCTGGCGGAGCTCCTCGAGCCCCTCGTCGAGCAGCGGGTGGCTGACGCCGAGCGCGCGTACGTCATCGACGAACGACGCGTCGGTCGTGCGTACGTCGGCCAGGGCGAGGCACTGGGCCGCCTGATCAGCGGTGAGGCCGGCGTCGGTCTGCAGCAGCTCGGTGATCTTGTCGGCCGGCACCTTGTCGAGCTTGTCGACGATCGGCATGACGGTCGTGGGCTCGGCGATGCCGAGGCCGAGGTAGAACCCCTCGAGGACCTTGCGGTTGCTGACCTGGAGCGTCAGGTGCGGCACCGGCAGGCCCGACAACGCCTCGGCCATGACCTGGGCGATCTCGACGTCGAAGTGGAACGGCAGCGCGTCCTTGGCGACGATGTCGATGTCGGCCTGCGTGAACTCGCGGAAGCGGCCCTGCTGGGGGCGCTCGCCGCGCCACACCTTCTGGATCTGGTAGCGGCGGAACGGGAACTCCAGCTTGCCGGCGTTCTCCAGGACGTACCGGGCGAACGGCACGGTGAGGTCGAAGTGCAGGCCCATGCCGGAGTCGCTGTCGCCCTCGCCGGCCTGCAGACGGCGCAGGACGTAGACCTCTTTGTCGATCTCGCCCTTGCGCAGCAGCTGGTCCATCGTCTCGACCGCGCGGGTCTCGACCGACGCGAAGCCGTGCAGCTCGAAGACCGCCCGGAGGTGGTCGAGCACGATCAGCTCGACGTTGCGCTCCGCCGGCAGGAACTCGGGGAAGCCCGAAAGCTTGCTCATGCCGTCGCCCCCGTCAAGAACCCACGATACGGAGACGTCGGCATGAGTGCCCTGATGACTCGCTCGCTGCGCTCGCTCATGCGATCAGCTCCGCGAGGAACGGGTTGGTGGCGCGCTCGCGGCCGATCGACGTCTGGCCGCCGTGACCGGGCAGCACCACGATGTCGTCGTCGAGCGGCAGGACGCGGTCGCGCAGGCTGTCCTGCATCTGCGGGTGCGAGCCGCCGTTGAGGTCGGTGCGCCCGATCGACCCGGCGAACAGGAAGTCACCGGAGAACATGACCTGCGAGACGTCCTCAGGGCCGTCGTAGTCGACGCGGTAGAACACTGTGCCGGGCGTGTGGCCGGGCACATGGTCGACGAGGAACGTCAGGCCGTCGACCTCGATGCGCGCGCCGTCGACCGCATCGCGTACGTCGTCGGGCTCGGTGAAGTCAGGGATGTCCGTCATGCCGAGCTGGGCGCGCAGCATCGCCGCGGACTCGTTGGAGATCGCCGCCATGGGATCGGCGAGCAGGTGCTTGTCGGCCGGGTGGATCCAGACCGGGCAGCCGTACTCGCTCGCGACCTCCTGGGCGCACCACATGTGGTCGAAGTGGCCGTGGGTGATGAGCACCGCCGACGGAGTCAGGTTGTGCTCGGCGACGACCGCATGGACACCTTTCATGGCGTCCATTCCGGGGTCGACGATCGCGCAGCCAGTCCCGGGACCACGGGACACGAAATAGCAGTTCGCCTGCAGCGGACCGGCCGAAAATGACGTGAGAAGCACGTGCGACAGGGTACGCGAGACGCACTGACCACCCAGCGACCGGCTGACGCCCAGGGTGTGTCCGCCAGTTGGCGGTCGATCAGGGCACGCGTCATCCGCGCCCGGCTGACAAGGCAGAGGAGGGAGGCGCACCGGGGTTGTGCGGCGACCGACGATAACGCAGGCAGGCGGGATGCGGGGGCGCGTGCGCCGACCGTGAACTGGCGGACACACCCTAGACTGTCGCCCATGAGTTCTGCGCCCACGAACCCTTGGGGTCGTGTCGACGACGAAGGCAATGTCTACGTCAAGACCACTGACGGTGAACGACTGATCGGCCAGTGGCCCGGCGGTGATCCCGCTGAGGCGATGTCGTTGTACGTACGACGCTTCGAGGGGCTCGAGGTCGAGGTCGACCTGCTCGAGAAGCGCCTCGAAGGTGGCGCACTCTCCCCCGACGACGCGGCGAAGGCCGTCACCAAGGTGCGCGCGCAGATCGTCGACGCCCAGGCGCTCGGCGACCTCGACTCGCTGCTGAAGCGGCTCGACGCCCTGCAACCGGCGATCGACAAGCAGCGCGAGCAGCGCAAGGTCGAGCGGGCCGCCAAGGTCGCGGAGGCGCAGACCGAGAAGACGCGCATCGCCGAAGAGGCCGAGAAGATCGCCGCAGGCAGCGACTGGAAGGCCGGCGCCGACAAGCTCCGCGCCCTGCTCGACGAGTGGAAGGCGCTCCCCCGGCTCAGCAAGTCCGCCGACGACGAGCTGTGGCACCGCTTCAGCACGGCCCGCACGGCGTACACACGACGTCGCAAGACCCACTTCGGCGAGCAGTCGACGCTGCGGGAGCACGCCAAGACGATCAAGGAGAAGCTGATCGTCGAGGCCGAGGCGCTCTCGACGTCGACGGAGTGGGGACCGACGGCGGGCAAGTACCGCGACCTCATGACGGAGTGGAAGAAGGCCGGTTCGGCGCCCCGCAACGTCGAGGACAAGCTCTGGAAGCGGTTCCGTGCCGCGCAGGACGCGTTCTTCACGGCGCGCGACGAGGCCAACGCCAAGCTCGACGCCGAGTACGAGGTCAACGCCGAGAAGAAGCTCGAGATCCTCGCCGAGGCCGAGAAGCTCCTCCCGATCAAGGACATCGACGCCGCCCGCAAGGCTTGGCTCGACATCGCCGATCGCTGGGAGGCCGCCGGCAAGGTCCCGCGGGCCAAGATCGGTGAGTTCGAGGCACGCATCCGCAAGGTCGAGCAGGCCGTGCGCGAGGCGACCGAGAGCAAGTGGAAGAAGACCGACCCGGAGAAGTCCGCGCGCGCCGACGACATGATCGGCAAGCTGCAGCGGGCGATCGACGAGGTCGGCGAGAAGATCGCCGCGGCCGAGGCCAAGGGCGACAAGAAGAAGGTCAAGGACCTCGAGGCCGACAAGGCCTCCAAGGAGGCCTTCCTCGACATGGCCAAGAAGGCCCAGGCCGACTTCTCCTGACCCGTCATCTCCGCGATTTGTGAAGCTGGAGGCGTTTCCGCGACCGTGAAGCGCCTGCAGCTTCACGAATCGCGGGGCTGGGGCTACTGGGTGAGGCGGTAGACGTCGAAGACGCCCTCGACCGTGCGTACGGCTGAGAGCACGTGGCCCAGGTGCTTGGGGTCGGCCATCTCGAACGTGAACTTCGACTTGGCCACCCGGTCACGGCCGGTGGACAGCGAGGCCGACAAGATGTTGACGTGCTGGTCGGAGATGACCCGCGTGATGTCGCTGAGCAGCCGGGGGCGATCGAGCCCCTCGACCTGCACCGCGACGAGGAACGTGCTCTTGCCGGTCGGCGCCCAGTGCACCGCCACGAGGCGCTCGGGCTGGCTTCGCAGTGCGATCAGGTTGACGCAGTCGGTGCGATGCACCGACACCCCCGCCGTACGCGTCACGAACCCCTCGATCGTGTCACCCGGCACCGGCGTGCAGCACCGGGCCAGCTTGATCATGAAGTCGCCCTCGAGCCCTTCGACGACGACGCCGGCATCACGACTCTCGGTGCGCGGCCGGCGTACGCCGACACCGGGCAACGAGGTCGCCTCCGCGAGATCCTCCTCGGCTCCCTCACGCCCACCGGCGAGGTCGATGACCCGCTCGACGACGTTCTGCGCACCGACGTTGCCCTCGCCCACCGACGCGTAGAGCGTCGACACGTCGGCGAGGTGCAGCTCCTTGGCGACCGTGTCGAGCGTCTCGTGGCGGAACAGGCGGTGGAGCGGCAGGCCCTCCTTGCGCATCTGCTTGGCGATGAGGTCCTTGCCGCGCTCGATCGCCTCTTCGCGTCGCTCCTTGGTGAACCACTGGCGGATCTTGTTGCGCGCACGGGGGCTGGCGACGAACTCGAGCCAGTCACGACTCGGCCCGGCGTCGGGCGACTTCGACGTGAAGACTTCAACGACGTCGCCGCTCTCGAGCTCGGACTCCAGCGACACGAGTCGGCCGTTGACGCGCGCCCCGATGCAGGCGTGGCCGACCTCGGTGTGCACCGCGTAGGCGAAGTCGACCGGCGTGGCCTTGGCCGGCAGCTGGATGAGGTCACCCCGCGGCGTGTAGGCGTAGACACCGGCGTTGTTGATCTCGAACCGCAGCGAGTCGAGGAAGTCGACCGAGTCGGCGGTCTCGGACTGCCAGTCGAGCAGCTCACGCAGCCACAGCATGTCGTCCTTGTCGGGACCCTTGCCGGCCTTGCCCGCGGTCGCGTCCTCCTTGTACTTCCAGTGCGCCGCGACACCGTACTCGGCGCGTCGGTGCATGGCGTACGTACGGATCTGCAGCTCGACCGGCTTGCCCTGCGGGCCGATCACGGTCGTGTGCAGCGACTGGTACATGTTGAACTTCGGGACCGAGATGTAGTCCTTGAACCGCCCGGGGATCGGGTTCCACCGGGCGTGCAGCACGCCGAGGACGCCGTAACAGTCCGCGACGGTGTCGACCAGGATGCGTACGCCGACCAGGTCGAAGATGTCGGAGAACTCACGGCCGCCCACCAGCATCTTCTGGTAGATCGAGTAGTAGTGCTTGGGCCGGCTGGACACCTTGGCCTTGAGCTTGACGTGCCGCAGGTCGGACTCGACGTCGCTGACGACCCGCTCCAGGAACTGCTCGCGCGACGGGGCCCGGTCGGCGACCAGGCGCACGATCTCGTCGTAGACCTTGGGATGCAGCGTCGCGAACGCGAGGTCCTCGAGCTCCCACTTGATCGTGTTCATGCCGAGCCGGTGGGCCAACGGCGCGAAGATCTCGATCGTCTCGCGGGCGATGCGCTCCTGCTTGTCCTGCCGCAGGTAGCGGAGCGTACGCATGTTGTGCAGGCGGTCGGCGAGCTTGATGACGAGCACGCGGATGTCGCGGCTCATCGCGACGACCATCTTGCGGATCGTCTCGGACTGCGCGGAGTCGCCGTACTTGACCTTGTCGAGCTTGGTGACGCCGTCGACGAGCTGACGCACCTCGTCGCCGAAGTCGGCGCTCAGCTCCTCGAGCGTGTAGTCGGTGTCCTCGACAGTGTCGTGGAGCAGGGCGGCGCACAGCGTCGGCGCCGTCATGCCGAGCTCGGCGAGGATCGTGGCCACGGCCAACGGGTGGGTGATGTAGGGATCGCCGCTCTTGCGGGTCTGCCCCTCGTGCATGCGCTCGGCGATCTCGTACGCCTTGCGGATCGACGAGACGTCGCCCTTGGGATGCGTCGTGCGATAGACCTTGAGCAGCGGATCGAGGACGACGTCGGCGGATCCGGACTTGCCGCCGATGCGGGCCAGCCGGTTGCGGACGCGCGCAGAGGCCGGCGCCGAGTCGGCGTTCTTCGACTCGGCCGGCGGCGCCTCGATCCGTTCAGCC
This sequence comes from Aeromicrobium sp. Root236, assembly GCF_001428805.1. Classification (NCBI taxonomy): domain Bacteria; kingdom Bacillati; phylum Actinomycetota; class Actinomycetes; order Propionibacteriales; family Nocardioidaceae; genus Aeromicrobium; species Aeromicrobium sp. Root236. Next base: position 710,518 of record NZ_LMIS01000001.1, read on the forward strand.
ATCGCGTTCCTCACTGTGTCTGACAATGGTATGCCAGCCGGTCAACGCGCAGGTCAGGTCAGGAGACCGTCGATCAGGGTGGCACCAGCGGCGAGGACCAGCACGGCGACGAGCACGAGGGCGACGACACGGACCTGATGGGGATTCATGGATCTCGTTCCTGGGACGGGGTCAGTACGTACGCAGACTCGCACAGCCGACCGGTGCGAGGCGATCCTGCCCCCCGAGCGCCAGCAGCTCGATGAGCACGAGGTTGCCGGCGACGGTCGCGCCGGCTTGTCGTACGAGGTCAGCGGCGGCCAGCATCGTGCCGCCGGTGGCGAGCACGTCGTCGACGACCAGCACCCGCGCCCCAGGCGCCAACGCGTCGACGTGCATCTCGAGCACCGCCGCACCGTACTCCAGCTCGTACGACGTGGACAGCGAGTGCGACGGGAGCTTGCCGGCCTTGCGCACCGGTACGAACCCCGCGCCGAGGCGCACCGCGATGCTGGGTCCGAACAGGAACCCCCGCGCCTCGATGCCGATGACCGCGTCGACCGGACCGACCTTCTCCGCCAGCTCGACGAGCCCGTCGATCACGGCCGGCAGTGCGGCCGGGTCGGCGAGCAAGGGTGTGATGTCACGGAACGTCACCCCGGGCTCGGGCCAGTCCTCGATCGGGCGCACGAGGCGGTCGATCGTCCGGGTGAGGTCGTTCACGCGTTCTCCGTCGATTCGTGGGGGCTAGGAACCGACATGGAGCGTCACGTCGCAGACCTTCTTGGCATGCGCGTCGATCCGCTTGGCGGCGCTGGTGAAGTCGGTGCCCGACAGCGCGGACATCTCCTTGGCGAGGCTCTGGAGCCGCGAGGCGTTGACCCCCTTGGGGATGTCGCCCTTCTCGACGCGGCTGAGGTCCTCGAACTTCAGGCCGGCCTCCTTGAACGCCTTCTCGACGGTCGTGTTGACCTTGTCGATCTTGGCCCAGTCCTTCTCGACCTCGTCGGGAGCCTCGTCGGCCAGCTGGTGCGACAGCGCGAAGGTGTCCTTGGCGCCCGCGAAGTCGCCGGCGCTCAGGCTCTTGAACGTCGGCGCCGCCTTCTTGGCATCGGCGCAGTAGTCGTCCTCGTTGCCGCCGTCACCGCCGCTGCAGGCCGCCAGGACGCCGACGAGCAGAAGGGCGCCCACCCAGGCGATCGAGTTCTTCATCGGTGCTCCTAGTCGCCGCCGCAGCGGAGTTATCGCTTGCCGCGCTTGGACCTCGGCTGGCGTGACGGTTGCGTACGCTTCGAGGCTCCCGAGGAGGCGACAGGACGGTGCACCACGGGCGCGGCGGTCTCCACGACCGGGGCGTCACCCTGCTTGGCGCGCTTGGCCATGACGCGAGCGGCCTGGGCCTTGATGGCCGGCTCGCGCTCCTTGAGCTGTGACGCGAACGGCGTCGCGATGAAGATCGAGGAGTAGGTGCCGGCGAGCATGCCCACGAACAGGGCGAGCGCCAAGTCCTTGAGCGGTCCGGTGCCGAGGATCGCAGCGCCGGCGAACAGCAGCGCGCCCACGGGCAGCAGGGCCGTGACCGAGGTGTTGATCGAGCGGACGAGCGTCTGGTTGAGGGCCAGGTTGGCCTGCTCGGCATACGTCTTGGACGTCGACTTGAGGATGCCTCGCGTGTTCTCGCGCACCTTGTCGAACACCACCACGGTGTCGTAGAGCGAGTAGCCGAGGATCGTCAGCAGGCCCGTGACCGTCGCCGGCGTCACCTCGAAGCCCGACAGCGCATAGACCCCTCCCGTGATGACGAGGTCGTGTGCCAGGGCGACGATGCCCGCGACGGACATGCGCCACTCGCGGAAGTAGATCCAGATGAAGATCACGACGAGGAGCAGGAACGCGATCAGGCCCTTCAAGGCCTTGGTCGCCACCTGCTTGCCGTACGTCGGGCCGATCAGGTTCTGGCTGACGTCGGTCGCACCGGCCTTCTCGAGCGACTGGGTGATCTTCGTGGCCTGGTCCTGACTCAGAGCACGAGTCTGGATGGTGATCGAGTCGTTGCCGGCGGTCTGCACCGTCGGGTCGCCCGCCTCGGGGACGTTGGCGTCCTCGACGGCCTGGACCATGTCGTCCGACGTCGCGGAGTTGGCGGTCTTGACCGTGGCGGTGAACTCGACGCCACCCTTGAACTCCACGCCGTAGTTGAAACCACGAAGCACGAACGCCGAGGCGGCGACGATCACGATGATCACCGAGATCGAGTACCAGAGCTTGCGGCGTCCGACGAAGTCGAACGAGACGCGTCCCTCGTAGAGGTGCTGTCCGAATGTGCTGATGCGGCCCATCAGTTGACCTCTCCAGTGGTGCTGGGTCGGGCGGTTCGAGCGATCTCGGACACCTTGCGGCCCGAGATGCCCAGGTGCGCTGCGTCGAGACCCGACAGCTTGTGGCCCTGGCCGAAGAACTTCGTCCGTGCGAGCACCGACACCAAGGGCTTGGTGAACAAGAACACGACGACGATGTCGATCAGGGTCGTCAGACCGAGCGCGAATGCGAACCCGCGCACCACGCCGATGCCGAAGTAGTAGAGGGTCAGCGCGGCCATGATCGACACGGCGTCGGCGGCCAGGATCGTGCTCCTCGCGCGCGCCCAGCCGGCCTCCACCGCGAGGCGCAGCGACTTGCCGTCGCGCACCTCGTCGCGGATGCGCTCGAAGAACACGATGAACGAGTCTGCCGTGATGCCGATCGCGACGATCAGTCCGGCGATGCCGGGCAGCGTCAGGGTGAACCCGACGCCCTCACCGAGCAGCAGGACCAGCACGAACGTCAGTGCCGAGGCGACGAGCAGCGAACCGATGATCACCAGCCCGAGGCCGCGGTAGTAGAAGAGGCAGTAGACCACGACGAGGATCAGTCCGATGACGCCGGCGAGCAGGCCCGCGTGCAGCTGCGTGCCGGCCAGCGACGGGCCGATCTCCTCGCTGCCGTTGAGGCCGAATGTCAGGGGCAGCGCGCCGTACTTGAGCTGGTTGGCGAGCGCCTTGGCCGAGTTCGCGTCGAAGTTGCCGGTGATCTCCGGCTTGCCGTTGGTGATGAGTCCGTTGGTCGTCGGTGCGCTGATGATCTCGCCGTCGAGCACCATGGCGAACCGGCTGGCCTGCTCGTTGCCGTTGTTGGTCTGTTCGACGAGCGCCTTGTTGACCTTGGTGAAGATGTCCTTGCCGCTGCTCTTGAACTTGAGCTGGACCGACCAGTTGACCTGCTGCTGCTGCAGCTGGGGCGAAGCCGTCTTGACGTCCGTGCCGCGGATGATCGCGGGGCTGAGCACCTGCACCTCGCCGCTCGTCGGATCACACGTCACGAGCGGCCGGTCGGCCACGTCGTCGACCTTGAGACCCTTGGACACGCACTGGAATCCCTTGGCCTGCTCCTGCAACGCCGCTACGCCCGGCTGGAACTCCTTGGGGAGGCTCTGGACGCCGGTCGTCTCCGCCTTGAGCATCTGGTCAAGGGTCAGCTTCGACCAGTCGAGCTTGTCGATGATGTCCTGCTGCTTCGAGGTATCGGTCGGCTTGGCGGCGCTCGTCAGGTTGCCGGCCCACACGAGGCGGAACCGGAGCTGGGCCGTGCGGCCGACCTGGTCGACGATGTTGGCCCGCTTCTGGCCGGGGATCTCGATGATGATCTGGTCTTTGCCCTGCGTCGTGACCTCGGCCTCGGTCACGCCGCTCGCATTGACGCGCTGGTCGATGATGTCGCGGGCCTGCTCGAGCTTGGGCTTGGTGATGCTGCCCGAGGTGGCCTTGGCCTGCAGCGTGATGCGCGTGCCGCCCTCGAGGTCGAGGCCGAGCTTGGGCTTCCAGGCGCTGTCGTCGCTCTTCTTGTTGTCGAGGTTGAGGAGCGCGACGAGGCCGTAGAGCGCGACGATCGCGACGAGGAAGAGTGCAAGGGTGCGCTTGGGGCGAGGCAGGTTGCTGGCCGCCTTCGAGCCCCGGTTCCTGGGAGTGGTCGCCATCAGTCCTCAGTGCTCGTTTCGGTCTCGGGAGTCTCAGCCGGGATGACCTGCGCGACGGCCTGGCGCTTGACGGTGATGACCGTGTTGACCGCGACCCGCAGCTCGATCGTGTCGTCGCCGACCGCCACGACGTCACCGAAGATGCCGCTGGCGATCATCACGCGCGCGCCGGGGGCGAGCTCACTCTGCACCTTGAGAAACCCCTGCTGGCGCGCCCGCGCCGGACGGAGCACCAGGAAGTAGAACCCGGCAATGAGGAGGATGAGGGGCAGGAGTACGCCCAGGTCTTTCACGCTTTGATGCTCCCGTACGAGATCGGAGATGCCCGCCGCCTGTGGACGGCTCGGCTGAGTGCCATGGGCCGCCGCGCAGTCTAGCGCCGGAGCCTCGGGAAGTTTAACCCCTCGCCGGAGCGTCCGTGACGTGGCTCATGCCAATGCCCCCTCGAAGAAGCAAAGGTAAGGCGGCATGGGCATGAGGTGTCCGCGTTTCACTCGCTGCGCTCGCTCATGCTCTTGCGGGTCACCGAGGGTCGTCGTCGAGCGGCAATTGGTCGAGCGCGGCGGGGACAGGGAGTCCCAAATGCCGCCAGGCACCGGGCGTGGCGACGCGTCCCCGTGGCGTGCGGGCGAGGAACCCCAGACGTACGAGGAACGGCTCGGCCAGCTCCTCGACCGTCTCGCGCTCCTCGCCGACGGCGACTGCGAGCGTCGAGACGCCGACCGGTCCCCCACCGAAGCTGCGGCACAGGGCCTCGAGCACCGCACGGTCGAGCCGGTCGAGCCCGAGCTCGTCGACCTCGTAGAGCGCCAGCGCGTCGCGGGCAACGGTGTGGTCGACGACTCCCCCGGCACGCACCTCGGCGAAGTCGCGGACGCGTCGCAGCAGGCGGTTGGCGATGCGTGGTGTGCCCCGCGACCTGGAGGCGATCTCGCGGCCGCCCTCATCGGTGACCTCGAGGTCGAGGAGGCCGGACGAACGGTCGACGATGCGGTGCAGCTCGTCGGCGCCGTAGTAGTCGAGCTGGGCGGTGAACCCGAAGCGGTCGCGCAGCGGGCTCGGCAGCAGCCCCGCGCGGGTCGTCGCGCCGACGACGGTGAAGGGCGGGATCTCGAGCGGGATCGCGGTGGCACCCGGGCCCTTGCCCACGATGACGTCGACGCGGAAGTCCTCCATCGCCATGTAGAGCAGCTCCTCGGCGGGCCGGGACATGCGGTGGATCTCGTCGATGAACAGGACGTCGCCCTCGTTGACGCCCGACAGGATCGCGGCGAGGTCGCCGGCGTGCTGGATCGCGGGCCCGCTGGTGATGCGCAGCGGCGCGGAGAGCTGGTGGGCGATGATCATGGCGATCGTGGTCTTGCCGAGCCCCGGAGGGCCCGAGAGCAGCACGTGGTCGGGCGTACGACCGCGAGCCACGGCCGCCTCGAGCATCAACGAGAGCTGCTCTCGCACGCGCTCCTGGCCGATCAGCTCGTCGAGCGTGCGGGGGCGCAGTGCCGCCTCGAAGGCACGGTCCTCAGGACCGGCCTCGGCGACGATCGCCTCGAACTCCTCGCGCTCGTCCATCAGCGGGCCTTCGAGAGGGTGCGCAGGGCGTCACGCAGCACCGTGGAGACGTCGGGGGTCGCACCGGGCTCGAGCTCAGCGGCGACCCGCTCCAGCGCCCCGTCGGCGTCGCGGGCCGACCAGCCGAGGCCCAGCAACGCCTCGTGCACCTGGTCGCGCCACGCGGGCGCTCCGCTGGCCGCGATCGTCGTGACGCCGACCCGGTCCTTGAGCTCGACGACGATGCGCTCAGCGCCCTTGCGGCCGATGCCGGGCACCGAGGTCAGCGTGGCGAGGTCGCCCTGGCCGATCGCCTGTCGCAGCCGGTCGGGGTCGAGCACCGCGAGCATCGCCTGCGCGACCTTGGGGCCCACGCCGCTCGCGGTCTGCACGAGCTCGAACATGTCGCGCTCGTCGGTGCTGGCGAAGCCGAAGATCGTCAGCGAGTCCTCACGCACGACCATCGAGGTCGACAGCTGCACCTCGTGCCCGATGCGCAGCGACGCGATGGTGCTCGGCGTGCACATGACCTGCATGCCGACGCCACCGACGTCGATCACGGCCGAGGTCAGGGTGACGGCGGCGACCGGGCCGCGTACGTGAGCGATCATCGGACCGCAGCCTTGTCGACGGCGGCCTGGAGGCGGGTCTGCGCTCCCCCACGCCAGATGTGGCAGATCGCCAGCGCCAGGGCGTCGGCGGCGTCGGCGGGCGTCGGGGCCGAGGTGAGCCGCAGCAGGCGGGTCACCATCTGGGTGACCTGCGCCTTGTCGGCGCGTCCGCTGCCGGTCACCGCGGCCTTGACCTCACTCGGTGTGTGGAGCTGCACGGGGATGCCGTGCCGGGCCGCCACGACCATCGCGATGCCGCTGGCCTGCGCGGTGCCCATGACGGTGCGGACGTTGTGCTGGCTGAAGACGCGCTCGACGGCGACCACGTCGGGTCGGTGCTCGAGGATGCCGGCCTCGATCGCCTGCTCGAGCTGGTGGAGGCGCCGGGCGGTGTCGAGGTCGGCCGGCGTGCGGTAGACGCCCACGTGCACCATCGTCAGGGCACGGCCGACGGAGCCGTCCACGACCCCCACGCCGCACCGGGTGAGCCCGGGATCGATGCCGAGAACCCTCATGGCCGCACCACGCATACCGAACGCATGTTCGACAGCCTAGACGGCGTGCCCTTCAGCCTGTGGGCGACGCGCCGAGGGGCTCAGCCGCGCCGGGACGGCCGAGGCGGATCGCCTCGGCGATGTCGTGCATGCGTACGCCGGACGGGGTCCAGCCCTTGACGGACTCCGTGCGGACGTACGTGCGGCCGCGCAGCACCTCGATGGGCCAGCTGCCGCCGAGCAGCGCACGGACGACGAGCCACAGCGGCAGGAGGAGCAGGAGCAGCAGGATCTCCGCCAGCATCACCGCGAACATGATGACCAGGGGAAGCAGCACCACCAGGAGGATGACGGTCAGGATCGCACTGATCGGACCGTCGCCGCCGGGGAACGAACCGAAGTCGGGCACATCAGGCACGTCGCGCACCTTGCGGCGCCACGGCAGCCACCGACGGCGTACCCGCCAGGTCTGCCCGTCCGGGTCCTGGACCTTCACGGGGCTACTGGACCTGTGCCATGACCTCGTCGGAGGCGTCGAAGTTGGCGAACACGTTCTGCACGTCGTCGCTGTCCTCGAGCGCGTCGATCAGACGCATGACCTTGGTCGCCGCGTCGACGTCGACCTCGACGGTCACCGTGGGCACGAACGACGCGTCGGCCGAGTCGTAGTCGAGCCCGGCCTCCTGCAGCGCCGTGCGTACGGCCACCAGGTCGGTCGCCTCGCAGATGACCTCGAACGAGCCGTCGAGGTCGTTGACCTCCTCGGCGCCTGCGTCGAGCACGGCCATCAGGACGTCGTCCTCGTTGGTCGGCCCGCCCTCCTGCTCCTGGGGCACCATGATGACGCCCTTGCGGTGGAACATGTAGGACACCGAGCCCGGATCGGCCATCGTGCCGCCGTTGCGGGTCATCGCGGTACGCACTTCCATCGCGGCGCGGTTGCGGTTGTCGGTGAGGCACTCGACCAGCAGCGCGACGCCGCCGGGGGCGTAGCCCTCGTACATGATCGTGATGTAGTCGACCGCGTCGTCGCCGACGCCGCCGCCGCGCTTGATCGCACGGTCGATGTGGTCCTTGGGGACCGAGGACTTCTTGGCCTTCTGGATCGCGTCGTAGAGCGTCGGGTTGCCATCGGGGTCAGGCCCGCCGACCCGGGCGGCCACCTCGATGTTCTTGACCATCTTGGCGAACATCTTGCCGCGCTTGGCGTCGACGATGGCCTTCTTGTGCTTGGTCGTCGCCCACTTGGAGTGGCCTGACATGAGGGTGCCTTCTTTCTACGACTGCTTGACGAGGTCGACGAAGTAACGGTGGATGCGGTCGTCGCTCCCGACTTCGGGGTGGAACGACGTCGCCATCAGGTTGCCCTGCCGAACGGCCACGATTCTACCGGCGGCCTCGCCGGAAGGGATCGTCGCGAGGGTCTGCACCTCGGGGCCGAGCGTCTCGACCCAGGGTGCGCGGATGAACACGGCGTGCACGGGCTCGCCGAACCCGTCGAACGCGATGTCGCCTTCGAACGAGTCGACCTGGCGTCCGAACGCGTTGCGTCGCACCGTGATGTCGAGCCCGCCGAGCGTCTCCTGGCCGGCGATCCCGTCCTCGATGCGGTCCGCCAGCATGATCATGCCGGCGCAGGTGCCGAAGGCCGGCATGCCACCGCGGACGCGTTCGGCCAACGGTTCGAACAGGTCGAACGATCGCGCGAGCTTGTACATCGTGGTCGACTCCCCGCCCGGCAGCACGAGGGCGTCGCAGCGCTCGAGCTCCTCGGGGCGGCGCACGGTGAACGCCGGCACGCCGAGGTCGTCCAGGACGCGCAGGTGCTCGCGCACGTCGCCCTGCAGCGCGAACACGCCGATCGATGGGGAAGCCACCGTACGAGCCTACCGGCGGCCAGATCGGCGCCTACGGGACCAGGGTGCAGTTGCGGTTGCTGCCGTTGCCCGAGAACGCGTACGTGAACGACGTCTTCTCCCCTGTCGGCGACGGGAAGATGCCGACCAGCGTCACGGTGCCGGCCTTGTTGTTGAGGTTCGTCGTCGACGTCCTGGTGCGCAACGAGCCGGCGAACGAGTCGACCTCGGTCTGACCGGCCGGTGTCGTGTAGGCGTAGCGGAACTCCCAGGTCGTCGGGCTGACCGGAGCCGTCCACGTGATCGTGAGACTGTTGCCGCTCGTGGTGCAGCCCGTGATCACGACGGCAGCCGCGCGGCTGAACGTCCCCGACAGGGCCGAGGCGCTGTCGGTGTAGTACGCCTGTGTCTGGGCTCCGCTGAAGACGCCGGTGACGCTGGTGCCGATGATCATCACCGCAGCCGCCGAGAATGCCTTGCGCGAACCGCCACCCTTGCTCTTCGAGCCCGGCGTACGCGGTCGGACGATCGTCAGCAGGACGACGCCCACCAGGAGGCCGCCGGCGAAGATGCCGATCGGGCCGGAGATGAACGACACGACGTAGCCGGCCTTGGGGATGTCGAACATCAGGCGCGGCGCGGACTTCACGACGTAGACGTCGTCGTCGGGCACGTTGTTGGCGTCGCCCTTGAGCACCAGTGACGCCTTGCTGCCGTTGTGGCTGACGTCGGTGACCCGGTGAGTCACCCGCACGCCCTTGTCGGTGAGGACCGTGACGACGTCGCCGACCTTGATGTCGCTGGCCGGCACCGTGCGCGAGATGCCCAGCGCGCCGGTGTCCACAGCAGGCGACATCGATCCGGACTCGAACACGATCGGCTTGATGTGGAACGCGATGGCCGCGACCCCGCTCAGGAGGCACAGGACCCCCAGAACCGCTCCGACGGTCAGCACGACCTCGCGAACGGCGCGCAGCGAGAACACCGCACGACGACGGCGCTGACGGCGCTCGGCTCGGGTCTCCGAATTCTGCACGTAGACGAGCCGCATGTTGGGCTCTTTCATTACGGGGCTCCGACCTGCTTCGCGGTGAACGCGAACGACGCCGTGGTCGACAAGCCCTGCCCGGTCGTCGCGCTGGTCGGGATCGAGGCACTGACGCAGAACGACTCATTCGCGCCCGCGGCCAGGGGCCGGTTGGCCGTGATGACCGGCGTGCCTGTGCCCAGCTTGTTGTTGAACGTCTCGGTGCCACCCGTGCAGGTGCCACCCGACACCGTGCCGCCCGGGACGACCCGGAAGACCAAGGTGGCGTTCAGTGTGCCTGGTGCCGTGCCGGTCGCGGTGTAGGTGAAGGCCAGGGAGCCGGCGTTCTGGACCGAGATGCTTGCCGCCTTGCTGTCACCGGGCTGCATGTTGAGCATCGTGAAGTCCGTGGTGAACGTGGCAGGGTTGTTGTCCTCTCCCGACAGCTTGATGTCGAGGTTGCCGGCCTTGAAGTTGCCGCCGGTCAGGGTCGCGGCGTCCTCCCAGTACGCCAAGGTGCCGACGGCGCCGAGCCCGAACACGACGCCGAGGCTGAGCACCGCGCGGACCGGCGTCGAGCGCAGTCCCCTCGCGGCACGGCGGAGTCGGGATGTGGAGTGCTTAGCCATGGGAGGCTCCCTCTGTGTGAGTGCGTCGTCGTGAGATGAGTGCGATACCGGTGCCGATGCAGATGGCGGCGAGTCCGGCAAGCCAGAGCGGGGCGGCGGCCCCCGTGTTCGGCAGCAGGCCGTTGCCGTCCTGGTCGCCTTCGCCCTCGCCCAGGACGGCCGAGGTCTGCTTGAGGTTGATGCGGAAGGCGAGGTCGCTCGAGAGCAGCTGCGTCTCGTTGGTCGATGCCTCGTCGAACGCGACGGTGATCTTGACCGGGACGATCTGTTCGGGCTGGACGTCCGGGACGGTCAGGAGCCGGTGATCACCGGTGCTGGAGATGGTCGTGGCCTGGCTGCCGCTGGTGGCGGTCACGTGCAGGTCGCCCGACTCGATCAGCTCGCTGACCTGCTTGCCGAGGATGTCGACCGTCAGTCGAGCCGTGTCGCCGCCCTGGTTGCGTACGTAGAACGTCTCGGACTCGACGTCACCCGGCACCCAGACGAACGCGGGATCGAACAACGAGCCGCTGAGCGAGGAGGTGAACGTGACGCCGTTGCGGCTGAGCCCGATCTCGTTGGCGGCGGAGGCCGGACCGCCGATGAGCACGATGCCGATGGCGAGCGCTAGGGCCATGAGGCGCTTCATGCGGCGACCTCCGTCTTGCGGCGCGAGGCACGGGGCGGGCGGGTCTCAGTGGCGGCCGAGACCAGCATGAATGCGGCGTAGACGATCAGTGCGCCACCGGCCGAGACGACCAAGGTCTGGTGCTGGGACTTGTCGAGCAGCGTGTTGGCCCGGCCCAGGACCGGGACGGAGTACCAGAGCTTGCCGCGGATCTGTTCGGGCCGTACGAGGTCGGAGTCGGCCGCGTCATTGTCGTCGCCCTTGGTGATCAGGCGCGCGCTGCCGTCGGCAGCCACGGTCTTGCCGATGACCCGGTGCGAGGCGACGGCCGGCTTGCCGGTCTCGATCTGGAAGGTGATGACGTCTCCGATGTTGATCTCGTCCGGCGACGTGGGCTTCACGACGACGAGCGTTCCGGGCGGCAAGGACGATTTCATCGAGCCCGTCAGGATCGTGTACGGCGTTGCACCGCCGAGCCTCGGGATCAGGACACACACGGCGAGGACAGCAAGCATCGCGAAGATGACGAACCAGGAGACGACCTGGCCGATCCATCCGGCTGCGCTCTTCATGCTTCCCCGCTTCGCATCGTGTCGTGGTGTCCGTGGCGTTGGGGTGCCGGCTCGGGCCGGCACCCCTGCCAGGGAGGGATACCTACGTGTCGATCAGTTGTGGACCTGGGTGGCCGTCACGACGTAGTCGCTCAGGTTCACGGTGTCGCCCTGCGTGTCGTTGTCGACGCCCGTGCCATACGGGAAGTCGAGCACGATCTTGGCCGTCAGCGTGTCGCCGTCGTTGTCATCCGTGATCTCGGTGACCGAGCTGCCGTTGACATCGAACGACGGTGTGACGGTGACCGCAGCAGCGAGGTCGCCGCTCTTGCCGCCTCCGGACGCACCGAGCGTGGCGTGGAGGTGGTCACCCGTCGCGGTGATCGTGTACGTGCAGGTCTTGGTGAGCTGGTCGCCCGGCACGATGCCGACGGCGAGGTCGCCGCCTTGCGGCTCCTCGCCGCTGTCCAGCACCCAGTTCGAGCAGTCGGCGCCGGTCAACGACAGCGAACCGGAGTTGACGGACGATCCGTCGACCGTGGCCGTGGCGTTCCAGAAGGCCAGCGATCCGGCACCGCCGAGAAGCAGCGTCCCTGCGGCGGCGGCCGCAAGTGCGCCCTTGGTGGATTTCTTCATGTGGGAGTCCCATCCGGGTCAGCGCGACCCGAACGGTCACGCGTTTGTTATGACCCTCAAACGAGACGTGGACGACCAGGACACTGCGCGGGAACCGAAATGGCTCTTAAGGACTAGACATTCGGCTCGTTGGGATGGCAGGCCACCTTCACCGTCCGTCGGACGACGGCGGTGGCGTGAGAGACGAATCTCCAGGGGATACGCCACCGCCGCCGCTCCCTCTCGGATATCCCTCCCGATCGGGTTCGACGGAGGCAAGCACGTCTGGGACGCAGAGCGTCCGTGCAGGGGTCGTGCTCCCTCTGTTCATCGCCGCGCCATGCGAAGCACTCCCATACTTCAGCGCGACGATCACCACGAATCATACGCGGTGTCAGGGCAAAATCACGACTTCATCGTCATTCGGTCGCGCGGCGCGTGCCGCCGATCCTTCGCCGCGGGACGAACACGACGACGGCCAGGCAGGCCACGAACACGCCACCGATGCCGATCACCACGAGTCCGCCGGCGGCCCCGGCGACATGTCCCAGGAGCGGAACCGAGGCGAAGACGCGATCGACGTGCGTCACGTCGTAGGTCTCGGCGTCGGGCGCGGCGCTGTCGTCCGCCTTGAGCGTCAGCCGGATGCTGCTGCCGTACGGCTCGACCTGGACGACGCGGTGCGTGACCCGGGATCCCTGCCGGTCGGACACGCTCACGATGTCCCCCTTGCCGACGTCACCGGCCGAGACGCTCCTGGCCAGCGCGAGATCGCCCGAGGAGATGGCCGGTGCCATGGAGTCGGAGCGGAACGCGATGGGCTTGACGCCCAGGACGGCTCCGAGACCGGCCGCGAGCAGGCAGACCACTCCGAGCGCCGCCCCCACGTTGAGCAGGGTCGTTCGCCAGAAGCCACCGGTCCGTGGACCGGACCTGGCTCTGCGTCGTCCCACGTGCGGCATCGCGTCCCTTCGGGTCTCCCACCCGCCGAAGACTCTATCGGCGCCGGTCCGTGACCTGTCGCCCCGTCAGCTGCAGAGGCTGACGACGGCGACGGTGTAGCTCCGGGTGTTCGAGGCGACCGAGCTCCACGTCGTCGAGCCGAAGCTGCGGTTGGCCACGACCCACGCCGTACCCCCGCTGATCGCCGAGGTGATGCTGGTCGATGTCCCGGCCACGGTCTTCGTCGTCACCCCGCCCGTTCCGTAGTGCAAGGTGTAGTCGGTCGCGCCGGTGACCGCGGCCCAGTTGAACGTCACCGAGAGCACTCCGAGTCCCCCGCACGTGAACGTTGCCGGTGCGGGCACGGTGGACGCCGTCAGGGTCGTGCCCGTGACGGGTGCCGGGTTCGTCCAGAACGCCGCGGACGCCGGAGCCGCCACGGCCAAGGTGGCACCGGCGACCGCGACCACGGCCGCACGGGCCGCGACCCTCGTCCTGCGATCTGCCTTGCGCGCTCCCCCACGCGCGGGTCGGTCCGGCCTGAGCCGATCGTCAGGCGGGCGGCGACGGAATGCCAGCACCAGCATCCCGGTGACGTAGGCGCCGAGCACGAACAGTCCGCCCCGACCCGAGGCGGCGCTGACGACATATCCAGCCTTCGGGATGTCGAAGAGCACCCGTTCGGCGCGCGTCACCGTGTAGACCTCGGCATCCGCGGAGTCGTTGGCATCGCCCTGCAGGGTCAGCTGCCGGGCATCACCGTCGGCGGACATGCCGCGCAGGCGATGGGTCACCCGGTGGCCGTCGGCGTCGAGGACCGACACGACGTCGCCGACCTTCAACGAGCCGGCGTCGACCGTACGCGCGACGGCGAGGTCGCCGGTATGGATCGCCGGCGACATCGAGCCCGAGCGGAACACCAGCGGGGTGATGCCGAGCGCCCACCCCGCGAGAGTCGCAATGAGGCACACGACTCCGAGGATCGCGCCAGTCGTCAACGCGGTCTCCCGGGCGCCACGGACGAGTCGGCGCCGGGTCATGAGATGTCCGAGGTGCCGGTTGCGGTGAACGTCGCCGTGGCCGCCTTGCCCTGCAGGCTGCTCGGAGCGGTGTCCGAGAGCTTGACCTGGAAGCACAGGACCTCGTTGCCGCCCGACGCGGTCAGCGCCGTGCTCGGCCGCTTGGCGAGGATCGTGGTCGTCGTGGTGCTGGTCAGCGGCTGGTCGGTCACCAGCGCGGAGCCGCCGGTGCACGTGGCACCAGACTTGCTGCCGCCGAGGCGCACCGTCAACAGCAGCCCGTTCGCGGCCGCGGTGCTGTAGTCCGGCGCATAGGTGCCGGTGAGGCCGCCGGTCAGCGTGTACTTCGCCGGAGCGGTCCCGAAGTTCTTGACCGTCAGGACCTCCGCCGACGTCGTGCCCGGCACCATGGCGCTCATGCTCAACGTCGTCGTGGCGTACGAGTCGACGTCGTTGACCTGGAGGTCGAGCGTGCCCGCCGTGAACGTGGTCCCGCTGATCGGCACGCCATCGGTCCATGACGCGAACGTGCCCACCGAGCCGATGCCCAGGGCGACGCCGAGGCTCAGCAGTGCGCGGACGCGCACGGACGGCAGACGCCGACGGGTGGTGCCTCTATGACTGGACATGGGTGCCTTCCTTGCGGCCTCGCGTCCGCGCCGCCGCCGTGAACATCGCGACGGCGTACCCGAGCAGGCCGACAGCGACGATCACCACGGCGGTCTGCCGTTGGGCCGTCGTGAACACGTTCGTCATGCGGCCGAGGTACGGCACGGCGTACCACCGCGCGCCCTTGACCTGCACCGGCCTGACCGCCTCGGGATCGGGCGAGTCGTTCGCGTCGCCCTGGGTGCGGAAGATGCGCTCACCGTGTCCGTCGAAGCCGATGCCGACGACCCGGTGCGTGACGACATCTCGCTCGCCGGACTCCAGCTGATAGGTGACGACCGTGCCGATCGCGACGTCCGAGGCGTCGATCGGCTTGACCACCACCAAGGTGCCAGGCGGCATGCCGGGCTCCATCGAGCTGGTGAGGATCGTGTACGGCGTGGCGCCCGCGAGTCGCGGCACCAGCACCGAGACGACCAGCACCAGCAGGAAGGCGGACATGACGGACCAGGAGATGGCCTGGATCAGCCATCCCCTCGCCCGTCGTTCGTTGCGATGTGTCGACATTTTGAATCCCCGAGCCGGCCCGCCCCTGGAGCGGACCGGATCAGATCAGCTGTGATCCTGCTGGGCCGTGATCGTCACCGCGTTGAGCGTCGCCGACAACGTCTGCGTCGCGTTGAGGGACGCCGAGTCGAACGTGACGGAGATCGTCGCGGTGACGGTGTCTCCCCCGTTGGCCTCGGTGATCTCGGCCGGGATGTCGACGCCGTCGATCTGGTAGGTCGCGGCGACGTCGAGATCGTCCGTCAGGGCGTTCGTGGCTGCGAATCCTCCGCCGGTGACGCCGAGCGTCGCGCGCAGGTGATCGCCCGTCGCCGTGATGTCGAAGGTGCAGACCTTGGTGATGACATCGCCCGGGACGACCTTGTCGCCCGGCTGGTACGGATCGTTCAGCGGGTCTTCCCCGTCGTCCAGCAGCCATCCGGCGCCGCAGTCAGGCGTCGACAGCTTCAGCTCGCCGGCGGCGATCGCGCCACCCGGCACGCTGACGTTGTCGTTCCAGAAAGCGAGCGATCCAGCCCCGCCGACCAGCAAGATTCCAGCAGCGGACGCCGCCAGGGCACCCTTCGTAGACCTCTTCATGAGTTGCTCCCTCTTTCATCACTGCGCGACCAGAGGGGTCGCGCAGTCGATCTCCCACGACGAGCGTGCC
Source organism: Aeromicrobium sp. Root236 (assembly GCF_001428805.1). Classification (NCBI taxonomy): domain Bacteria; kingdom Bacillati; phylum Actinomycetota; class Actinomycetes; order Propionibacteriales; family Nocardioidaceae; genus Aeromicrobium; species Aeromicrobium sp. Root236. Next base: position 726,233 of record NZ_LMIS01000001.1, read on the forward strand.
TCGTCGGGGCACCACCCGGCAGCCGATCGGCGAAAGATGACTCGAACTGACTAGAGGCCAGCACAACCAGAAACGGCCAGGACCGCATGGTCCTGACCGTTTCGATGCTTCGCGGATTGTTGCGTCAATCTGAGTCAGCCACTCACCCGGCCATAGCGACGAGCGAAGCGAGGAGAGGGCCTACGCGACCATAGCGACGAGCGAAGCGAGGAGAGCCGCCCGTGCGGAGCACGGCAGCGGCGAGGTACGAGCCGCTGGAACGGCGAGCTTGCGAGCCGCGCGGCTCCTACCAACCGCGCTCGGCCAGTCGGTGGGGCTCGGGGATGTCGTCGACGTTGATGCCGACCATGGCCTCGCCGAGACCGCGCGAGACCTTGGCGATCACGTCGGGGTCGTCGAAGAACGTCGTGGCCTTGACGATCGCCTCGGCACGCTGGGCCGGGTTGCCGGACTTGAAGATGCCCGAGCCCACGAACACGCCTTCGGCGCCGAGCTGCATCATCATCGCCGCGTCGGCCGGAGTGGCGATGCCACCGGCGGTGAACAGCACGACGGGGAGCTTGCCGTTCTCGGCAACTTCCTTGACCAGCTCGTAGGGCGCCTGCAGCTCCTTGGCCGCGACGTAGAGCTCGTCCTCGGACAGTGAGCCGAGGCGACGGATCTGCGCGCGGATCTGACGCATGTGCGTCGTCGCGTTGGACACGTCACCCGTGCCGGCCTCGCCCTTTGAACGGATCATGGCCGCTCCCTCGGTCAGGCGCCGCAGCGCCTCGCCAAGGTTGGTCGCGCCGCACACGAACGGCACGGTGAACTGCCACTTGTCGATGTGGTTGGCGTAGTCGGCCGGGGTCAGCACCTCGGACTCATCGATGTAGTCGACGCCGAGCGACTGCAGCACCTGCGCCTCGACGAAGTGGCCGATGCGGGCCTTGGCCATCACCGGGATCGAGACGGCCTCGATGATGCCGTCGATCAGGTCGGGGTCGCTCATGCGGGCGACGCCGCCCTGCGAACGGATGTCGGCGGGCACGCGCTCGAGCGCCATCACGGCGACAGCACCGGCGTCCTCGGCGATCTTGGCCTGCTCGGCGTTGACGACGTCCATGATGACGCCGCCCTTGAGCATCTCTGCCATGCCGCGCTTGACCCGCGACGTACCGACGGTTGCCTCGTTGCTCACTGCTGTGTCCTTTGATGTGCCCGGATGATCACCCTCAGTCTACTCGGGACGAGCTCGCCCCCACGCGGCGGACAACAGTCGGACGCGCGCTGCGACGACGGGCCAGATCACGCCACCTGCGCCGTTCGGTCGGCGCGCTGGCCGCGGCCTCCAGCAGGTCGCCGACGTGGGTGAGCTTGCGCCTCGGACGACCCTGTCGCGCACCGGCCAACCGCTCGGCGCGATCGATGGCCCGCCAGCCCATGGCGTCGACCCGATCCGGTACGCGCGACCGTACGAGGGCGTCGAACCCATCGCGTAACGACTCGTCGAGCAGCCCGGCGTTGAAGTCGGCGATCACGTGCTCGACGGTCTCCTGGGCGCACGTCTTGTTGGTGCCGATGAAGCCCGTGGGCCCACGCTTGATCCACCCCACCGCGTACGTCCGCTGAGCCCCGGACACGCGCCCTCCGGTGTTGGGCATGACCCCCTGCTCCTCGTCGAACGGGACACCGGCGACCGGCACGCCCCGGTAGCCGATCGAGCGCAGCACGAGCCCGGTCGTGATCGTCGAGATGTCGGAGGTCGGCACGGCGCGTACGACACCGCCGTCGGTCGCGAGCTCGTTGCGGGAGACGCGTACGCCCGTGACGTGCTCGTCGCCCACGATCTCGACGGGCGAGCTGGTGAAGCGGAACACGATGCGACGGTTGCCGTCGCGGTGCGGGCGGGCCGCCGCGGCGCGCAGGGCAGACAGCTTCTGGCCGACCATCACGTCCTCGACCGGCTGGGTCAGGTCGGCACCCTCGACGACGATGTCGATGTCGTCGCGGCTGAGCAGGCCCAGCAGCTCCGGCAGCGTGAACGCCGCCTCGGCGGCTCCTCGCCGGCCGAGCAGGACGACCTCCCGGACCGCGCTGCTCCGCAGAGCCGCAAGGGCATGATCGGCGATGTCCGTGGAGGCCAGCCGGGCTGGGTGCGTGGCGAGGATGCGGGCGACGTCGAGGGCGACGTTGCCGTTGCCGACGATGACGGCCCGATCGCTGCTCAGGTCGAAGACGTCGTCGGCGTGGTCCGGGTGGCCGTTGTACCAGGCGACGAAGTCGGTGGCCGTCCCGCTGCCGGGCAGCCGCTCCCCCGGGATGCCGAGCGTCCGGTCCTGCGACGCGCCCGTGGCGTAGAGGACGGCGTGATGGTGCTCGAGGAGCTCGTCGTGCGTGACGTCGGCGCCGACCTCGACGTCGAGGACGTACGAGAATCCGGGCTGGTCCTCGATCTGGCGGAACAGCTCGTCGATCGCCTTGGTGTGCTGGTGGTCGGGGGCGACTCCCGCGCGGACCAGACCGTACGGCGTGGGGAGCCGGTCGATGACCCTGACCTCGACGTCTGGGCGCTTCAGCAGCTCGTCGGCGGCGTAGAGCGCTGCCGGCCCGGACCCGACGATCGCGACCCGCAGGCGACCACGCTGCGGGTCCTGGGCGAGGACCGGTGCCACCGGCGCCTGCACCGGGTAGTCCCGCTCGGCAGCGTGGAACAACGCGTTGACGTCGACGAACGGCAGCTGCGGCTCCAGCAGCTTGGTGTCCGGGACGATCGCGCCGACCGGGCACGCGCTGACGCAGGCGCCGCAGTCGACGCAGGAGACCGGGTCGACGTACAGCATCTCGGCCAGGCCGAAGTCGGCCTCGTCGGGCGTCGGATGGATCGCGTTGACCGGGCAGGCGAAGACGCACGAGGCGTCGCCGCAGCACGCCTGGGTGACGACATGTGCCACGTCGTCAGCCCTGAGAGAACGCGACGGGCGGCTCGCTGCGGTAGCGCGACGGGCGGCCGTCGATGCGGCACAGCTTCCACATCCAGCGGGCGACGCGGTTCTTGCGCAGTCCCGACTGCTCGGCCAGCATGCGTACGTCGCCGAACAGGTCCTGGAGGCGCTCGCGGGACTCCGGCGCCTTCCAGTAGAGGTCCTTCATGACCTTACGCGGGATGCCGAACTCCTTGCGGAACGCCTTGGAGGGCACCATGATCACGTCGCACAGGACCCGCATGATGACCGGGAACAGCAGCGAGATGATGAACTTCTCGATGCGGCCGAGCCGCGGGGCGTTGCGGCGGATGTAGTGGTGCGCGAACGAGATGTGCCGCGCCTCCTCGGCGATGTGGATCTCCATGATGCGCGAGAGCACGGGCGGCAGGTCCTTGCCGCTGCGCAGGATGCCCTTCTGGGTGTGGTCGATCGGCTCCTCGCCGGCCAGCACGCCGATGAAGAACGCGAACGGCACCGCGGAACCGGCCCAGGGCAGGATGCCGGCGACCTTGCGCATGAGCCACGGCATGCCGGCGACGTCGACGCCGATGCGGTTGACGGTCTGCTGGAACATCTGCGTGTGGTGGCACTCCTCCGTCGCCTCGTGCGTGAGGTAGCGGTACTCCGGGGAGCCGTTGGGCAGCGTGAAGACGTACTGCATGATGCCGCGGATCAGGATGTTCTCGAACTGCAGGCCGACCTTGAGGATGTTGGCCTGGCGCCACTGCCCGATCTCGATCTGCCGGGCCAGGGACTGCGACTGGTACCACGGGTGGGCGCCCAGCGGGTCCACGTCGGCAGGCAGGACCCAGCGTGGGTCGTCGTGATGCACCTCGAAGTCCGGGTCGCTCCACGGCACGTCGATGAATGCGTCGAAGTGCCGGTCGACCGACGCCTGCGACAGCCCCTCGAGGATGTCGGCGTACTGCTCGGGCGTCACGTCCACCGGGATGTCGGGCAGGTCGTCCACGTGGTCGAGCGTCTGGGACATCTGGGAGCTCCTCGTCGTCGGTTCTATCGCCAGCATGCGCCATACCGAGGGTATGTGTCAACGACGATGTCACATAGCGAGTGTCACGCTCTCGTCGGGGTCTGGAACGACAGCGAAGAGCCCCGCACCCCTGGACGGTGCGAGGCTCTTCGGTCTGCGGGTCAGGCGTTGCCGCCCGTACGCTTGCGCACCGCGAACGCGGCACCCGTTGCGGTCACGGCGAGGCCGCCGGCGAACAGCCAGGCGAGGTCGAGGCCGCCGTCCTGCTGCTCCGACGCGAGGCCCGCGTCGATGCGGTTCGGCAGCTCGACGGTGTCGCGGGTGTCCACGACGTCGTCGACCGAGTTCTTCGACTCGCCGCCGCCGTTGCCGCCGTCGTTCGGCTCGTCGCCGTCCTTGCCGGGCGTGCAGTCGACACCGTGCGTCGGGCAGGGCGCGGGGTTGGTGAAGTCGCCGGGGCCCTTGGGGCCGTGGGGCTTGGGCGCGTCGCTGAAGTCGCCCGGGCCCTTCGGCTTGTCCGGCTTGGGCGCATCGCTGAAGTCGCCCGGGCCCTTCGGCTTGTCCGGCTTGGGCGCGTCACTGAGATCGGCCGGGCCCTTGGGCGGGGTCGGCTTCGGCGCCGGGGCCTTGATGTCGAGATCGGGCTGGGGGTCCGTGTGGGGCGGGACGATGATGACCGGGCCGGGCTCGGTCGCCATGGCGGCGGCCGGAACCATCGTGAGTGCGGCGGTGGCCAGCGGGGCGGCGACGATCAGGTTGCGGATGGTGCTGTTCATGTCATTCTCCTGGTGGTTGGTGGTGCTGCTGATGTGTGGTGGTCAGTGGTGTTGCTTGCTCGGATGTAGGAGCACGACCCCCTGGGAGTCCTTGCAACTTTTCTGGAAGTTTTTTTCGTAGGGTGTCCGACAGCGGACAGATCCGCAGGTCAGGGCGCGAGTCGGGCGAAGACGATGGTGTTGTCGGGATACATCCGGGTCACCGGATCAGGCGTGCCGCCGCACGTGATGAGCCGCAGCACGGGGCGGTCCGTCTCGTTCCAGATGCGCTTGTACGGCAGCCGGTCCTTGCCTGCCTGCTCCACGGACTCGACGACGAACGTCGACCTGCCATCCGTACGCGTGACCGTCACCCGGTCCCCCGGCGCAAGCTCGTGCAGCCGCGCGAACACGTCATCACCGGCCGGCCCGTGGACGTGGGCGACGAGGACGGCCGGACCGGGTGCGCCGGGCCGGGGACCCAGGTCGTACCACCCGGCGTCACCGAAGTCCGGCGTCTCCATGGCCCCGTTCGCCTTGAGGCCGACGCCGTGCAGGCGTTCGTCGACCTTGATCGCGGGAATCGTCAGGTGCGTCGGTCGGCCGACGGGCCGGGCTTCATGGCGTACGGACACCGGCGGCGGAGGTGGCGCTGCCTGGGTCGGCACCGTTTCAGGCGCGCGGGCCTCGGGTTGGGTGCGGCCGGAGCCGGCGAGCCCTCCAAGGGCCGCCGCTGCGACTGCGGTGACAAGGGTCGTACGGACGATGCGGTTCATGCCAGGTGCCTCCGGGTCTCGTGTGCCTACACGAGTGGGAGCACCGGGCGGTCCCGGTTCTTACAACTTTTGCCGGTCGAGCCTCAGCCCGGGCAAGGGTTGACGGTGACCGTGCGCGACGAGCCCGTAGCGGTGTTGCCACGCTTGTCGGTGGCGGTCACCCGCATCGTCACCTTGCCGCCGGGCGAGAACTCGCCCATGTCGGCCCGCCAGACGGATCCGGAGCGAGACATCGACGTGCTGCCCGATTTCGCACCGCCAGATCCGGTCCAGCGCAGCACGACGGAGGAGATGCCGCTCTCGTCGGAGACGCTGACCCGTACGGGATTGCTCGTGCAGGTCGAGCTGGACCCGAGGCTGGGACGCCCGACGACGGGTTTGTTCTCCTCGACGACCGTCACGTTCACGGTCGCGGTGCCCGTGCCCCACGAGACGCTGAGGCGGCCCGACGACTTCCCCTCGCCGATGTCGCCGCGGTCGGCGCGTACGGCGACGCGGGTCGACGTGCCTGCGGCGACGCGTCCGGTCGACGGCGATGCCGACAGCCAGGCGGCGTTGGACGACAGCTGGTAGTCGACCGGCAGCCCGCCGGTGTTCGTGAGGGTGATCGTGGAGCTGCTGCCGCTGCGACCGAGCGCGATCGAGGTGGTCGACACCGTGAGGTTGCCGGGCGCCTTGGGCGTGGCCTTGGTCGGCTTCGGCGTGGGGGTCGTGGTCGGCCCGGCCTCCGCCGTCGGCGCGGCCGAGGGCGTGTCGGTGGGAGACGTCGCCACGATGTCACCCTTGGGCGAGGGGTCGTCATCATCGCCGGCCCAGAACAGCGCGGCTACGCCGGTCAGGATGATGACGATCGCTGCGGCGGCAGCCGTGACCGCGGCCTTGGGCCGTCGACGCGGGGCCAGCGCAGGAGTGACGGAGAGCGGCTCGCCGGTCGGGGTGGTGTAGGCCACGAGCTGCGGATCGCTCACGACGCGGTCACGCAGCGTCAGTGGGGCCGCGAAGATCGGCACGGAGGCCAGCAGCATCCAGGGGCTCAGGATCTTCTTGCGGCGCTGCGAGCACACGTCGCAGTCGTCGACGTGACGCGAGACCCGCTTGCGGATCAGCGGTGAGAACGTGCCGTCCCAGTCGGCCAGCAGGTCGTCGAGGTCCTCGCAGTCGTCGCGGCCCAGGCGGGCGATCAGGAGCGCACCGAGCGAGCGGTCGACCTGGGCGCGCAGGCGATTGAGCATGACGTACGCGTTGGAGGCCGAGACGCCCATCGCCTCGCCGAGCTCAGCGCCCTCGAGGCCCTGCCGAAGGTGCAGGTCGAGGAGGGCGCGATCGCGGTCGGCGAGGCCGGCGGAGGCGTCCCACACGATCTTCTGCATCGCGGCGCGCTCCGCCTCCTGGTCCGGGGTGAGGGCGTCGTCAGCCATCTGAACCAGCTGCTCCTCGCCGCCGTACGCGACACGCTTGCGCGCCCGCAGCTTGCGCAGGCACTCGCTGCGCACGATGGCGTACAACCACGGCCGCAGTCGCTCCGGATCGCGCAGCTGGCTGAGCCGTTCCGCGACGAGGACGAAGGAGTCCGCCACGGCGTCCGCTGCGTCCTCGCGGTGCCGCAGCATCGAGTAGGCGAAGTCGTAGAGCTTGGTGCCGTAGCGGTCGTAGACCGCGGCGAACGCGTCGCGGTCGGCAGCCAGCACCCCCGCGACGAGCTCGGCGTCCGTGGGACTGATCGGCTCGCTCACGCTGGCATCCTACGAAGAATCGCAGGGCCGTACGGCGAACGCGCGACATCGGTCACTCTCTTCTCCTGGCGGTCGGGTCACCAGTAGGAGTCGCGAGCGACCCCGGTCTTACAACTTTTGCGCGATCAGCTGTCGAGGCCCGGATCGGCGACGGCCTGCCGGTGCACGGTCACCATGCGCTGCACGACGGTGACCGCACTCGCGGCCGCAAGTGCCCACAGCGTGATCTCGCGCAGGAACGGGGCGTCGAACAGGCCTGAGAAGCCCGTCATCACGAGGATCGCGACGAGCCGGTCCGAGCGCTCGGCGATGCCCACCTTGGCGGTCATACCCAGGCTCTCGGCGCGGGCCCGCTCGTACGAGGTCACCGCCCCGAGGACGAGGCACGCGAGGCTGAGGTAGAGGTAGATCCGAGGATCACCGAGGTCGGCCTCGGCGTCCGAGGTCGTGTAGTAGAGCAGGAGCCCGCCGAAGACCGCGGCGTCGCCGAACCGGTCGAGCGTCGAGTCGAGGAACGCGCCCCACTTCGACGACTGACCGGACTTGCGGGCCATGTAGCCGTCGATGATGTCGCTGAAGACGAACGCCGTGACGACCAGGACGCCGATGAAGAACTCGCCACGCGGGAAGAAGATCAGCGCGCCGGAGCAGACGCCGATCGTGCCGACCCACGTGACCCAGTCGGGCTTGACGCCAAGGCGCAGCAACAGGTCGCCGAGCGGCGCCCAGACGTTGGTCCAGAACTGGCGGAAGCGTTCGAGCATGGGTTACTCCTTGGGCCAGGCGGCCGCGAGCATCTCGCGGGTGTCGCCCAGCAGCTGTGGCATGGTCTTGGTCTGGCCGATCACGGGCAGGAAGTTCGAGTCGCCGCCCCAGCGGGGCACGACGTGCTGGTGCAGGTGGGCCGCGATGCCGGCGCCGGCGATGTTGCCCTGGTTCATGCCGAGGTTGAAGCCCTGCGGGCTGGTGACCTCGCGCATCGTGCGCATCGCCGTCTTGGTCAGCTCGGCGACCTCGAGCGTCTCGTCGTCGGTCAGGTCGGTGTAGTCCGCCACATGGCGATAGGGGCACACCAGCAGGTGTCCGGCGTTGTAGGGGTAGAGGTTGAGCACGGCGTACGCGTGCTCGCCGCGATGCACGATGAGCCCTTCGACGTCGTCCATCTGCGGGATGCGGCAGAACGGGCAGTCGGCCTCGTCGGCGGTCGTGGGCTTGCCCTCACCCTTGATGTAGACGATCCGGTGCGGCGTCCACAACCGTTCGAACGCGTCGGGCTCCCCCACGCCGTCCTGCTGGCCCTCGTCCACCTCGGTCACACCTGCACTCGCGTGCTGACCGCCTCGACGATGCGGGCGACGGCGTCGTCGAGCGCGATGCCGTTCTCCTGCTCGCCGCTGCGGTAACGGAATGACACGGCACCGGCCTCGATGTCGTTGTCACCGGCGATGACCATGAACGGGACCTTCTGGGTCTGCGCGTTGCGGATCTTCTTCTGCATGCGCTCGTCGGAGTCGTCGACCTCGACGCGGATGCCCTGGGCCTTGAGCGTGGCCGCGAGCTCGTAGAGGTAGTCGACGTGCCGCTCCGCGACCGGGATGCCGACGACCTGCACGGGCGCGAGCCACGGAGGGAACGCGCCGGCGTAGTGCTCGACGAGGACACCCATGAACCGCTCGATCGAGCCGAACTTGGCCGAGTGGATCATCACGGGCTGCTGGCGCGAGCCGTCGGCGGCGACGTACTCGAGGTTGAAGCGCTCCGGCGACGGCTGGTTGAAGTCGTACTGGATCGTGCCGAGCTGCCAGGTGCGACCGATCGCGTCGCGGGCCTGCACCGAGACCTTGGGGCCGTAGTAGGCGGCACCGCCGGGGTCGGGCACGAGCTCGAGACCGCTGTCGATGCAGACGTCCTCGAGGACCTTGGTCGCGATCGCCCAGTCCTCGTCGGAGCCGATGAACTTGTCGGGCTTGGAGTCGTCGCGGGTCGACAGCTCCAGGTAGTAGTCGGGCATGCCGAAGTCACGCAGCAGGCTCAACATGAAGTCGAGCAGGTGGCGGATCTCGTCGGGCGCCTGCTCAGGAGTGACATAGGAGTGCGAGTCGTCCTGGGCGAAGCCGCGTACGCGAGTCAGCCCGTGGATCACGCCCGACTTCTCGTGGCGGTAGACGTGCCCGAACTCGAACAGCCGCAGCGGCAGCTCACGGTAGGACCGGCCGCGCGAGCGGAAGATCAGGTTGTGCATCGGGCAGTTCATGGCCTTGAGCCGGTAGTCGTTGCCGTCGACGTCGAGCGCGGGGAACATGCCCTCGCCGTAGTAGGGCAGGTGGCCGGAGGTGTAGAACAGCTCCTCCTTGGCGAGGTGCGGCGTGCCGACGTACTCGAAGCCCTCCTCGATGTGGCGCTGACGGACGTAGTCCTCCATCTCGCGCTTGATCACACCACCCTTGGGGTGGAACACCGGCAGGCCCGAGCCGATCTCGTCGGGGAAGCTGTAGAGGTCGAGCTCGGTGCCGAGCCGGCGGTGGTCGCGGCGCTGCGCCTCCTCGATGCGGTGCAAATGGGCATCCAAGGCTTCCTTGGTCTCCCAGGCGGTGCCGTAGATGCGCTGCAGCTGCTTGTTCTTCTCGTCGCCGCGCCAGTAGGCAGCAGCGCTGCGCATGAGCTTGAACGCGGGGATGCGCTTGGTGGTCGGCAGGTGCGGGCCGCGGCACAGGTCCTTCCACGCCAGCGACCCGTCACGCTTCAGGTTGTCGTAGATCGTCAGTCCGCCGGCGCCGACCTCCACGCTGGCGCCCTCGGCCGCGTCACCGGCGCTGGACTTGAGGCCGATGAGCTCGAGCTTGTAGGGCTCGTCGGCGAGCTCGGCCCGGGCATCGTCGTCGGAGATCTCGCGGCGGTCGAACTTCTGCCCCTCCTTGACGATCTTGCGCATGCGGGACTCGATCTTGTCGAGGTCCTCGGGCACGAACGGCTCGGGCACGTCGAAGTCGTAGTAGAAGCCGTCGGTGATCGGCGGGCCGATGCCGAGCTTGGCCTCGGGGAAGAGCTCCTGGACCGCCTGCGCCATGACGTGCGCGGTCGAGTGGCGCAGAATGTCGCGGCCGTCCGCGGTGTCGATCGCGACGCCTTCGACCTCGTCGCCGGCGCTCAGCTCGTAGGCGAGGTCCTTGAGGTCACCGCCGACGCGGGCCGCGATGATGTCGGGCGCATCGGCGAACAGCTGCCACGCCTTGGTGCCCGTCTCGACAGCTCGTGCCTCGCCGTTCAGGACGATCTGGATGTCGGACATGCGTGACCTCTGTTCGGTATGACGCGCCCTACGGATGGCGCGTACTGCTTGGTCCCACCCTATGGCAGTGCGACTCGGTGGAGAGAGGTGGTCGCAGCGGTCGCGAAATGTGGCAGCGGGGGCCATAGTTGCGACCATGGGGAACACCACTGCGACAGTCGTTCTCATCGACGACTCTGCTGGGGTACGCGAGCTCCTCAAGACCCAGTTCAGGCTTTCCGGCCTGCTCACGGTGGTCGGCGACGGCGCCAACGGTGTCGAGGCCATCGGGCTGGCGCACCGCCACCAGCCCGACCTGCTGCTGCTCGACCTCTCGATGCCGTCGATGGACGGGCTCGACGCGCTGCACGGCATCCTCACGGTGTCTCCCCAGACCCGTGTCGTCATCTACACCGGCTTCGAGAGCAACGGTCTGGCCGATCGTGCCCTGGAGCTGGGCGCGGCCGCGTTCCTCGAGAAGTCGGTACCGATCGAGCAGATGGCGCACCGCCTGCACGCGATCCTCAGCGGCACCCCTGCCTCGGCACCCTCGGCACCCTCGGAGCGGCGGCTGGAGGTCGTACCCGACCCGGTCGACGACCAGGTGAGTGCCGACCAGGACCACGCCCACGACGACCAGAGCGTGCTCGACGAGCACCTCGAACGGTTCCGCGAGGTCTTCGAGCAGGCCGCCATCGGCATGGCGACGATGACGTTGACCGGCAGCATCGTGCGGGCCAACCGCGCGCTCGGCACGATCCTGCTCCGCAAGCACGAGGATCTCGTCGGAGTCGACTACGCCACCCTCACCTCCGGCCGCGGCGACCACCTGAGCACAGCGCTCGACGAGATCGTGCTCGGCGCCGCGGACCTGGTGCACCTGGAGCACGAGGTGAGCGGGACCAGCCAGCCGCGGCACGTCCAGGCCTCGATCGCCGCGATCCGCGACGAGGCCGGCGCGCCGCTCTACCTGTTCCTCCAGGTCCAGGACGTCACGGCCCAGCGAGCCGCGGAGGAACGCCTGCGGCTCAGCGAAGAGCGCTTCCGACTCCTCGTCGACGCGGTCGAGGAGTACGCGATCTTCATGCTCTCGCCCGAAGGCCTCGTGGTGAGCTGGAACCCGGGGGCGCAGCGCAGCGAGGGCTATCGCGCCGAGGAGATCATCGGGCGGCACTTCCGTACGTTCTACCCGCGCGAGCTGCAGGAGGCCAGGCACCCGGAGTACGAGCTCGAGCGGGCGCTCGCCGACGGCCACTACTCCGAGGAGGGCTGGCGCGTCCGCAAGGACGGCTCGACGTTCTGGGCGCACGTCGTCATCACCGCGGTGTTCGACGACTCCGGCCAGCACCTGGGCTTCGCCAAGGTCACCCGCGACATCACGACGACTCGGGAGTCGCAGGAGGCGCTGCGACAGAGTGAGGAGCGCTTCCGGCTGCTGGTCGAAGCGGTGAGCGACTACGCGATCTTCATGCTCGACCCCGAGGGCCACGTCATGAGCTGGAACACAGGGGCGCAACGCAGCACCGGCTACCCGAGCCGCGAGATCATCGGCCAGCACTTCCGGATCTTCTACCTGCCCGAGAGCCAGGCCGAGCGGCATCCCGAGAACGAGCTCGAGATCGCGCTGAGCACCGGACGCTACGAGGAAGAAGGCTGGCGGGTTCGCAAGGACGGCACCCGCTACTGGTCCAACGTCGTGATCACGGCGGTCTTCAACGACGTCGGCGATCACGTCGGCTTCGCCAAGGTCACCCGCGATCGCACCGAGCAGCGGATGGCCGAGAAGGAGCGCGAGCAGATCAACGAGTCCCTCGAGGCGCTCAACGAACGGCTCCGGCAGGCTGCCGCCGACCAGACCCAGTTCCTCGCCGTGACGGCGCACGAGCTGCGCACTCCTGCAGCCGTGCTGCGCGGCTCTGCCGACACGCTCTCACGCCATTGGGCCGATCTCGGCGAGCACGAACGCATAGGCCTGCTGGCCGGCATGTCGTCGAGCGCCGAGCGCCTCGGCCGGCTCCTCAACGACCTCCTCACCGCGTCGAAGCTCGACTCCGACGCGCTCAACCTGCGCCCTGAGCGTGCCTCGATCGCCTCACTTGTCGAGACCGCCGTCGACGGGGCCCGCGCTTCGCGCAAGGACGTCGACATCCGCGTCGGGGAGCTTCCCGACCTGGAGGTCATGGTCGACCCGAGCCGCTTCGGCCAGGCGATCGACAACCTGATCGGCAACGCCATCTCGCACGGCACCGCCCCCGTGCACCTCGAGGTGGCGGCGTCGGACGGTCTGGCACACATCCGCGTCAGTGACTCGGGCGCGGGGGTGGACACCGACGTGCTGCCCCGGCTGTTCGAACGGTTCGCGACCGGCGACAACGTACGCGGCACCGGTCTGGGGCTGTTCATCGTCCGCGAGCTGGCCCGGGCCTCCGGCGGCGACGCGTTCTACGAGGCGCCGACGTCGGACAACCCCGCCGGCACGTTCGTGCTCACCGTGCCAATCGCCTAGACGAGCTTGGCGACCTCGGCCGCAGCGCGCTCCCCCGCTCGTACGGCACCGTCCATGTAGCCCGCCCAGTACGTCGAGGTCTCCGTGCCGGCCCAGTGCACGCGCCCGTGCGGTTCGCGGATCGTCGAGCCGTACGCGACAGTGGCACCGGGCTGGACCGTGGCGACGGGGCTGCCCATCGTCCAGCGCTCATGCGTCCAGTCGTGCTCGACGTACTCGATGGGGTTGAGCGCCTCGGGTCCGACCACCTTGGCGAAGCCCTCAAGCACGAGCTTGCGGCGCTCGGCCAGCGGCAGCATGGCGCACTGCTGCCACGACGAGCCACCGACGAACGCGAGCAGCACGCCGACCTTGGCGTCGGCCGGGCAGTTGTCGAACACCGTGCGCACCACGCCGCTGTTGAGCACGCCAGAGCCCGACAGGCCCTTGGCGCGCCAGAACGGCGTGGCATACACCGCGTCGACCTTCATCAGCGTGCCCATCGGCATCCGCTGCATCAGCTGGAGGCGTCGCGGTGGGAGCAGCGGCGACCAGTCAATGCCCAGCACGAGCGGCGGCGGGACGGCCACGATGACCCGCTTGGCCGTGACCGTGCCGCGATCGCTGACGACCGTGACGCCGGTGCTGGTCTGCTTGATCTTGCGGACGGGTGCGTTCAGGGCCACGCGCGAGCCCAGGGCCGAGGCGACTCGCAGCGGCAGCAGGCCCGAGCCGCCGACGAACCTCGAGTCCTGCGCCGCGTCGGGCGTTCCGGACGAACGCTCGAACGTGCCGGGGTTGGTCTCGTTGCCGGCCGTGGCGATGTACCAGAGCAGGAACAGCAGTGAGATGCCCTCCGCGTCCACGCCGAAGGCCGACTGGAAGTACGCCTTGAGGACCTCCCGGACCGTGGGCACCACGGTGTTCTGCCGGATCCAGGTGTCGACCGTCATGTTGTCCCACTCGGCTGCCCGCTTGGCGGTCCAGGGCGCGTCGACCGGGACCTGCGTCGACATCTCGTCGATCCGCAGCTGCAGCAGCAGGGCGTCGGCGAGGATCAGCGGGTCGGGCGGGACCGTGCCGGTGTACTTCATGGTGTTGCCGCCGGCGCTGACGTACACGTTCCTGCCGGTGATGTATTCCTTGAACGTCGCGACGTTCAGCTCCTTGGCGAGCGCGAGCACGTGGTCCTGCGTCGGGCCGACGAACGCGCCACCGGACTCGATGACAGAGCCGTTCGTGAGCGTGTGGTTGAGCAGCCGGCCGCCGACGCGGTTGCGCGCCTCGAGCACCAGGACCTTCTTGCCGCTCTTGACCAGCTTGCGCGCCGCGACGAGGCCCGACAGGCCGCCGCCCACAACCACGACGTCGACGCTCGTCGGCAGGCTTCCGGAGGTCGTCGCCGCCTCGGCGGCCTCGCCGAGTCCCCCGATCGCGAGGATCGCTCCGCCCGCGGCAGCGCCGCTCAGGAGTCCGCGTCGTGACAGTCCGTGCTCAGCCATGGGATGCCCTCTCGTTTGCTGAGTCAACGAGAGATGCGCCGAAAGGGAACGGGTTCTACCTCGCCGGCACCTCGGGCACCGGCAGGAGCGCGGCCGGGGCGTGGGCCGGGACCGCAGGCGATCGCGGGGCCACGACCGGCACGCGTACGTACGGAGAGCCGAGTGCCGGGCGCGGATCCGGCTCGCCCCTGTTGGGCCACAACGCCATGGCCCGCTCGGACTGCGCCGTGATCGTGAGCGACGGGTTCACGCCCAGGTTGGCGGTGACCGCCGACCCGTCGGACACGTGCAACCCGGCGTGACCGTGGACCCGCTGGTAGGGGTCGATGACGCCGGTCTCGGCCGTCTCGCCGATCGCGCAGCCACCGATGAAGTGCGCCGTCAGCGGGATGCCGGCCATGTCCGTGGTCGACCCTCCGGCGTACCCGCCGATGCGCCTGGCCAGGTCGCGGGCGACCCGGTTGGCCACCGGGATCCACGTCGGATTGGGCTCACCGACGCCCTGCTTGCTCGTCATCCGCCGGCCGAGCACGCCTCGCTTGAGGTATGTCGTGATCGAGTTGTCCAGCGACTGCATGACCAGCACGACGATCGACTGCTCGGCCCAGCGCCGCGGGTTGTGCAGCCGGAACGCGCCCTTGAGCCCGAGCTCGCGATAGACCGACCAGATGCTGCGGATCGTCGACCCCGGTTGGTCCTTGTCGACCAGCGGTGCGTTGAGCAGCGACAGCGCGCTCGACCCGCGGCCGTAGCGGACCGGCTCCACGTGCGTGTGCTCGTCGGGGTGGAACGAGGACGTGATGGAGACGCCCGGCGTGTAGTCGGCCCGTTTGTCGCTGGCCCGCGCGCTCAGCACCGCCTCGGAGTTGGTGCGGCTCAGCTCGCCGACGCGCGGTGAGAGCCCGGGCAACGAGCCGGCCCGGAGCCGGTGCAGCAGGTGCTGCGTGTTGAGGGCGTTGCCGGCGAAGACGACCTGCTCGGCGGTGAACGTACGCCGGCGGAGGCGGTTGCCCGTGCGCCGCGTGCGGACCTCGTAGCCGCCGCCGTCCTTCGGTCGTACGTCCGTCACCGTGGTGAGCGGGAGGACCTCGGCGCCCGCGGCCTCGGCGAGGTGGAGGTAGTTCTTCACGAGGGTGTTCTTGGCGTTGTGCCGGCACCCGGTCATGCAGGCGCCGCAGTCGGTGCACGTACGCCGGCGTGGCCCGGCGCCGCCGAAGAACGGGTCCTCGACCTCGACGCCCGGCTCGTCACCGAACAGCACGCCGACATCGGCGGCATGGAACGTCTCACCGACGCCGTAGTCCTTCGCCAGCGCCTCCATCAGGTCGTCCGCTGGCGTACGACCGGGATACGTCACGACGCCGAGCATCTTCTTGGCCTGCGCGTAGTGGGGGGCCAGCTCGGACTTCCAGTCGGTGATGTGGGCCCACTGCGGATCGCGGTAGAACGCGTCGAGCGGCTCGTAGAGCGTGTTGGCGTACACGAGCGACCCGCCGCCGACGCCGGTGCCGCTCGCGATGAGCACGTCGCGCAGGAGCGTCAGCCGCATGATGCCGAAGCATCGCGCCCACGGCGCCCACAGGTAGCGGCGCGTACGCCAGGAGGTCTTCGGCAGCTCGTCGTCGGCGAACCGGCGGCCCATCTCGAGCACGCCCACGCGATAGCCCTTCTCGGTCAGCCGGAGCGCGGCGACGCTGCCCCCGAAGCCGGAGCCCACCACCACGACGTCATAGTCATACCGAGTCATGGCGGGCAGCATACGGGCTTGTTGACACTCTGCCAATAGCCGGTGAGACTGTCCCCCATGACCGCGACCCGGCAACGCCTCGCGCCCGCCCAGCGGCGGCAGCAGATCATCGACGCCGCCCGGGTCCTCTACTCCGACCGGCCGTACGACGACGTGTCCACGAGCGAGCTCGCCGAGGCGGCCGGGGTCGCCCGGGGCCTGATCAACCACTACTTCGGTGACAAGCGTGAGCTGTTCCTGGCGGTCATGCGCGAGTCGATCCTGATGCCGGAGCGCCCGCTGACCGGACTCGAGGGACGGCCGATCGAGGACCGGGCCCGACTGACGATGGACTGGATCCTCGACGCCGCCACGACGTACGGCCAGGCGTGGGTCGCCGCGAGCGGCGCGGCCAACCTGCACGGCAGCTCCGACATCCAGGCGATCGTCGACGAGGCCGACGACCGTGCCGCCCGCCTCGTGCTCGACGCCCTGGGACTGCCGGACGATCCGCGCCTGCGGGCGCGACTGCGGCCGACGGCGGCATTGACCAAATCGGTCTGCCGGGAGTGGCTCCAACGCGGTACGTTCACCCGGGACGAGGCGCTCGACCTGCTCACCGCATCCGTCCTGTTGTTCGTCCAGAAGGAGCTCCCGTGAAGAAGGGTCGCCCATGACCTCCGTCGGCATCATCGGCTCGGGCTTCGGCGCGCTCGCGGTCGCGATCGAGCTCAAGCGCGCCGGTCACACCGACCTGCGGCTGTGGGAGCGGTCCGACGACCTCGGTGGCGTATGGCGCGACAACACCTATCCCGGAGCCGGCTGCGACGTCCCTTCGCCGCTCTACTCGTTCTCGTTCGAGCCCAACCCTCACTGGAGCCGGCGCTACGCGTTGCAGGACGAGATCCACGCCTACATCCGCTCGGTCGCGGACTCGTACGGCATCACGCCGCTCGTACGCTTCGGCAGCGAGGTCGTCGCGGCCCACTGGAACGAGGACTCGGCGAACTGGACGGTGAGGGTCAACCCTTCGACAGGCTCAGGGAGCGTGGCGGGCGCCTCTGGGAGCGGGAGGGGCCACTCAGGGAGCGGGACGGAGGAGACCGTCGACATCCTCGTCAGCGCCGTCGGCCAGCTGTCCCGCCCGGTGCCGCCGCGCATCGAGGGCATCGACTCGTTCACGGGCACGTCGTTCCACTCGGCGGAGTGGGACCATTCGTTCGACGCGACGGGCAAGTCTGTCGCGGTCGTCGGGGCCGGTGCCAGCGCCGTGCAGCTCATCCCCCACCTGGCGCGCGACGCCCGCAAGCTCCTGGTGTTCCAGCGCACCCCCAACTACCTGCTGCCCAAGCCCGACAAGCCCTACAAGCCGTTCCACAAGAAGCTGTTCGAGCGCGTGCCGATGACCCAGCGGCTCGAGCGCGGCGGCGTGTGGGTCTTCACCGAGCAGTTCGCCCGCGGCCTCGACGACGAGTCGCGAGTCGGCCGCATCAACAAGGCGATCGCGATGTGGCACCTCCGCAAGCAGGTCAAGGACCCCCAGCTGCGGGCCAAGCTGACGCCCGACTATCCGATCGGGTGCAAGCGCATCCTGTTCTCCAACGAGTTCTATCCAGCCCTGGCCCAGGACAACGTCGACGTCGTCACCCACGCGATCACGAAGGTCACCCCCAAGGGCGTGGTGGACAGCGAGGGCGTCGAGCACGAGGTCGACGCGATCATCTATGCCACCGGCTTCGACACCCAGGACTTCCTCCAGTCGATCGACATCACCGGCACGCAGGGCCAGAAGCTCGCGACCCAGTGGGCCGATGGCGCGCACGCCTACCTCGGCATGTACGTCCCGAACTTCCCCAACCTGTTCGTCACCTACGGACCCAACACCAACCTGGGCGGCGGCTCGATCATCTTCATGCTCGAGGCGCAGGCCCGGCACATGCGCCAGACGCTCGACCGGATGCAGGCCGGCAACTACCGGACGGTCGAGGTCACCGAGGCCGCCGAGCTGGCATACGACCGAGAGCTCTCCGAGAAGCTCGAGCACTCGGCGTGGGCGCACTGCGACAACTGGTACCGCCACCGCTCGGGCCGCATCACGTCGAACTGGCCCGGCTCGACCCGACCGTTCGCCCAGGCGACCAAGGTCCTCGACCCGACGGCGTTCCGGTGGGCATGACTGACTACCCAGCGGAGCCCTGGGACCTGCACGGTCATGCGTACGTCGCGGTGTGGCTGCTGCCCAAGGGCGACGCGCCGCCGCCGAGCTCGCCGGCGACCAGGACGATCACGGTCCTCGGTCGCGCCATCGTGTGCGCCGCGTTCTTCGTCTACGAGGAGCCCAGCCCGCTGACGTACGACGAGATCATGGCCACGGTGCTGGTCCGTGAGGGCTGGCGACCGCGGGTGTCGATCACCCACATCTGGGTCAACAGCGTCGCCTCGCGCGACGGCGGCCGCCGCCTGTGGTCGATCCCCAAGGATCTCGCCGAGTTCGAGGTCGCCCCCCACGCGTCGTACGCCGCGCAGGGCATCGGCTCGCTCGCGGTGACCCGCGCACGCCGCCTGCCGGGCCGCCTCCCGGTCGGGTTCCGCATCGCGCAGGACCGGGCCGGCACGCTGCTGGTCTCCCCGGTCTCCGGGCGGACACGGCTCGGGCTCGCCACCGCCAGGTGGTCGTTGGCCGCCGACGGACCGCTGGGATTCCTCGTCGGCCGCAAGCCGTTGCTGACGCTCGTCCTCCGGCCGTTCCACCTGCTGTTCGGGCGGCGGATCTAGGCCCGGTTAGGGTCGAAGCATGTCTCGCCTCGCCCTCCTGACCGTGACCGCCGTCCTGTTGCTTGCGGGCTGCACCTCGTCCGACGGGGGCAAGGGCGATGACGACAAGGAGACGTCGAAGCCGTCGGCGACGAAGACGACCCCGGCGCCCACCGGACCCGCCTGCGCCAGCATCTGGAAGGACGGCACCACGCTCCCGGCCGACTACACGCGGTGCGTCGACGACGGAGCGTACGGCCTGCAGGACGTCACGAAGTGCCAGGACGGCACCAAGCTCGTGGCCTACTCCGACACGTACTTCGCCGTCACCGGCGGCCGCATCAGCAAGCCCAAGGTCGCACCGATGCAGGACACCCCGGAGTACGGCAAGGCCTACACGGCCTGCACCGGCGAGTAACGACTCAGGCCGGACCGAGCGCCGCGTCCTTGGACGGCGCTCCCGGCTCCTTGAGCTCCACGAACATCACGTGCGTCTCGGAGCTGCCGATGTTCTCACCCGCGTGCGTCTGCGCCGGGAGCCAGGCGGCGTGGCCCGGTTCGAGCGAGACCTCGCGCACCTGGTCGCCGACGCTGAGCCGGCGGTCGAATCCGCTCAGCGTGATCATGACGCTGTCGGGGTGGGTGTGCGGGGTCGTGCGGTCGCCGGGGACGTCGCGATACTCCAGCACGCGTACGCGCTCGTTCTCGAACACGACGGAGTAGAGCGACGGATTGGACTCGACCGGGTCTGGCATTCGTCGAGTGTGTTACCAGCGACGACCATGGTCAAGAAATCTCGGGAAATGGTCCAGATGTGATGTTTGCTTCCAGACCTTTGGGGTACATGCCCGTCACTCGACCGGCAGTCGAGATATCGGGCGGGCTGGAGGCTTACGCAGACTCTCCAGCCCGCCGATCTCGTTCCAGGCCGGCGACCGAAGGGAGCACAGCATGAGCGAGTCACCCATCGAACCGGGCGCAGATCCCGAGGCCCGGCCGACCGAGGATCCCGAGATCACCCCCTCGTCCAACCCCGACGGCGGATCCACCGTGATCCCCGAGCCCGGCGTGACCAACCCGGACGCCGACGGGACGGGAGGTGACGGATGAGCATCGACCCGAGCGATCCCGTCCGCCGCCAGGAGCCTGACATGGACCCCGGGCTCGCGCCCGATCCCGAGCACGAGGTCGAGGAGAACCCGCCCGAGGGCGACCGCCCGGCCGAGCCTGACTGAGAGACGACCGAAACGCCCCGCGACTCACGTGAGCCGCGGGGCGTTCCGTATGTCAGGCGTCCTCGACCGGGTCCGGCGCGACGAGGTCCGGGTCGCCCTCGACGTCCGGCTCGGATACCTGGGGCGCCTCCTGCGGCTCGGCGTCGGGCTGCTCGGGCGTCGACAACGGTTCGTCGGGTGCAGTCGTCATGATCGCTCCTCTCGTTGGACGCCTTCCGTACCCGCCGGTGCTCGGCCCATGCGATTCGGCACGCGACGTCGTGGGTACGCCGAGGGTCGTGAGAATGTCGATCACCGTTGCACTCCTCGTCGCCGCAGCGTTGCCCTCGGGGTGCTCCTCAGGCAACGACGACGCCGCCACGCGTACGGCTGAACGCCTGCACGCCACCTTGCAGCAGGAGGACGGCGCCGCCGCGTGCGACCTGCTCAGCGACGACGCGCAGGAGCAGCTCACCGAGTCCGGCGACTTGTGCGAGACCGCGGTCATGGACGCCGGGCTCCCCGACACCGGCCGCGTCGTCGAGGTCAAGGTCTATGGGACCGCCGCCCAGGTCCGCTACGACGACGACGTCGTGTTCCTCGGCGAGTTCCCCGACGGCTGGAAGGTGACCGCTGCCGGCTGCTCCGCGAAGGCCGGCGCGCCGTACGACTGCCAGGTCCAAGGAGGTTAGGGCGTGCCTTTCAATTGGTGGTCGATCAGCGAGCGTGGCATCCGCGCCCGGCTGGCAAGGCCGACGACCGAGGCGCACCGGGGTTGTGCGGCGAAGAAGGAGAACGCCGCCAGGCGGGATGTGGGGCCGCGCGAGCCGGCCATCGAGTTGGAAGGGATGCCCTAAATGCGCACTCTGTTCGTGGTGTACCTGCTGATCATCTGGGTGGGGTTGGCCTACTTCCTCACGACCGGCCTGGTCCACGCCTAGGAGGCCTGATGCGTACGTTCCTCCGCAACAATTCCCTCAGCCTGTTCTTCCTCCTCATCTTCCTCGCTGCGCTGATCGGTCAGGCGTTCGCCGGCTGGGCGCAGTTCAACGACTCGCAGAGCGCGTCGGGCATGGCGGAGATCAGCCTGGGCCGCTACCTGCGGTCTGCCGACTTCGCGGTCGACGTGACCGAGAACTGGCAGAGCGAGTACCTCCAGTTCCTGCTCTACATCCTCGCCACGGTGTTCTTCATCCAGAAGGGCTCCCCGGAGTCTCCGGCTCACGGCGGGTTGGGCACCGACAAGGAGCAGAAGCTCGGGCGCTACACGCAGGACGACTCCCCCGCGTGGGCGAAGGCCGGAGGCGTGCGCACCTCGATCTTCTCGTGGTCGCTGACGATCGTGATGGGCACGATCTTCCTGGTGTCGTGGCTCGCGCAGTCGATCGCTGGGTGGGCGGCGATCAACGAGACCCGGCTGCAGGATCGTCTCGACGCGATCTCGTGGGGCTCCTACCTGACCAACCCCGACTTCTGGGCCCGCACGCTGCAGAACTGGCAGTCGGAGTTCCTCGCCGTCGGCTCGATGGCGGCCCTGGCGATCTACCTGCGCCAGCGCGGCAGCGCCGAGAGCAAGGCCGTCGGCGAGCCGCACTCCTCGACCGGCGCCGAGGGCGGCTGAACGTTCCCTCGGCTTGAAGGCAGAATTGCGGAGATGCCCGCATTTTTCTTTGAGCGTGCGCTCCCGCTCACCGGGGTGTCAGCCTGTGGCAATCTCCAGCGGGATGCGAGCTTCCGTGCAACTGTGAAGGAGTGAGTCTGGCACCCATGCGCCACGCGAGTGGACGTGGTGCCAGGACTACTTCGTGGGACACGACACCGGAAGGGTGGCCAGTTCCCACTGATTGAGCGGCGCCCGCTGATCTCACTCCCTGGGTCGCCTGCCGTGAACGGTCCGTCAGCCCCAGCGACCTCGCTGGTCTCGCACGGACGACGAGGAGCGTGGTCCTTCTCTATTTCCGTGGCCATGGTTGAGGTATCGCATGTCCACCACCATCCTTCGCACGACCACCACACCGAGTCGTGGCCGACGAGCCGCTCGACTGTCAGCCGGCATCGGCCTGTTCGCTCTCGTTCCATTCCTGATAGCCGCCGCGAACACCGCGCAAGCGGCCACCGCACCGAACCTCGGCACGGCCGCGTCGTTCTCCGTGCTCGCCGGCTCAGGCGTCACCAACACGGGGGTGACCACGATGGACGGCAGCCTCGGCTCGTACGAGACGCCCACTGTCGCGACCGACACGCCGTTCGTCTTCAACGGTTCGGCCACGAACCACGCCGGTGACGCCGTCACGCAGGGCGCGAAGGCGAACCTGCTCACGGCGTACAACCTGGTGGCGGGTGCCCCGTCCAGCGCAGCCGTCCCGGCAGACCTCTATCGGGAGGATCCGTACCTGCCCGGCGTCTACTCCGCCGAGACGAGCATGGCGTTGAGCGGAACGATCACCCTCGACGGTGCCGGAAGCAACGACAGCGTCTTCATCTTCAAGTCACCGTCGACCTTGATCACGTCGTCGAACGCCGCGGTCATCCTGACCAACGGCGCCCAGGCGTGCAACGTCTACTGGCAGGTCGGCAGCTCCGCGACGTTCGGGACGGGGACCCACCTCGTCGGGAACGTCCTCGCGTACACCTCGATCACCGCGACGACCGGCGCGACGTTCGAAGGACGGCTGCTCGCCAACTTCGGGGCGGTCACCCTCGACTCGAACACGATCACGAATCCTGGGTGCGCCACCGGACCCAGTGGCGGTGTCGACGCTGACGGCACGGCCACGAACGCGACTGATGCCACGGACGCAGGCACGGACGCAGACGCGACTGATGCCACGGACGCGACGAATGCCGGCACCGACGTTGCCGCTGTACAGTCCACCGACGCCACCGACGCCGGCACCGACGTCACGGCTGTCGAGTCGACCAACGCAGGCACCGATGTGACCGCTGTCGAGTCCACCGACGCCGGTACCGACGTCACCGCCATCGAGTCCACGGACGCCACAGATGCCACAGATGCCGGCACTGACATCTCGGCCATTGAATCCACCAACGCGACCGACGCCGGCACCGACATCTCTGCGCTCGAGGCGACCGAGGCCACGGACACCGGGACCGACGTCAGCGGGCTCGAGGCCGGGACCGACACGCAAGCAACTCAGGTGGGCACGGACATCACAGCGCTCGACGTGGGAACCGACACCAACGCCCTCGACTCGACCAGCGCGGGATTCGACACGGACTCCGTCAACACTCAGACAGACACGGAGGCGGTGGGAACCAGTGCCGAGACGGTGGACAGCGCGTCGACCGAGGCGGCTCTCGACTCGAGCACCGACGTCGAGGCTGCAACGGCTGCCGACACCACGACCGGGCTCCCTGACACGGGCGGTTCCGATCCGCTGACGTTGCTCCTGGGGATGGCGACGGTCGTGGCCGGACTCGTGCTCATCGTCACCTCCGCGCCGAGCCGCCGGTGAGAGGCGCCGCAGGCGGCACTGAGGTGCGCCGCGGAGTGACCGACGACCACACGGTCACGCACGCGCGCACGCACGCACGTCGCATCAGGCGCTGAACTGTTTCCACCATTGCGGCGCAGATCACTTTTTGGCTGCGATCGCTTGGGTAACCTGTGGTCGTACCGGTTGAGCGAACAGCCGGCACAAGGAAACCCGCCCCAAACAAGGAGGCGGGTTTCCGCTGCCAATTCTCGCACCAGTCGCCGCCGGACCGAAGTGAACGAGATCACGCGGTGGGCGGCCCGGGACGGCATGGGAAAGGCCCCCGACCACGTTTCCGCTGGTCAGGGGCCTTATGCGCGGGTGGGCGATACTGGGTTCGAACCAGTGACCTCTTCGGTGTGAACGAAGCGCGCTACCACTGCGCCAATCGCCCGCGTGCGTCAGAAACCTTAACCCATCGACCACGCGCCTTCCCAACGAGGCCGATCAGGGGTCGACGTCCTTGACCGACTCCCGCGCCCAGATCTCCTGCGCCTTGCGGGTGATCGGACCCGGCGCCGCGACCTCGCGGTCGTCGACGCGCGAGATCGCCTGTACGTCCCTAGTGGTGCCGACGAGGATCACCTCGTCAGCGGTCTGCAGCACGTCGATCGGCGCGTCGCGCTCGACGACGTCGAGCTCGGCCGCGCACCACTCGAGCACGAGGGCCCGCGTGACTCCCGCGAGAGGCCCGGCCTGCAGCGTCGGAGTGATGAGCTGCTCACCGACGACGTAGAAGATGTTGGAGCCGGTGCCCTCGCACAGCATGCCGGCCGTGTTGGGCATGACCGCCTCTGAGGCGCCGCGAGCGAGCGCGTGCTCGACCATCAGGGCGTTCTCGGCGTACGAGGTCGTCTTGAGGCCGGCAAGCGCTCCACGCTCGTTCCTGGGCCACGGCACCGTCGCGATGGCACTGACCGACGGCGGGCGCTCACACGGCTCCGTGATGACGACCTGGGTAAGCCCCGCACTCCCCCGCGGCGACCCCAAGGGCCCGGGCCCCGACGTCACGGTCACCCGGATGCGACCGAAGGGCAGGTCCTGGCTCTCCATGGTTGCCGCGACACCTTCGCGGATCGCGCTGACGTCCGGCTTGCCGATCCCGAGGCCCTCGGCGGACCGCACCAACCGGTCGAGGTGACGTGTCAGTGCGAACGGCTGGCCGTCCTCGATCTTGATGGTCTCGAACACACCGTCGCCGACGATGATGCCGTGATCGAGGGCACTAATCGACGGTGCTTCCGGTGATTGCAGGAGGTCGCCGTTCAACCATGTCTTCATGCGGCCACGCTACCCCGACCCCGGTTTGGGTTCGGCTGCCCGAATCGGCTAAAGTCTCGTGTCGCCTCAATTTGAGGCAGCGCGGACGTGGCTCAGTGGTAGAGCATCACCTTGCCAAGGTGAGGGTCGCGGGTTCGAATCCCGTCGTCCGCTCGGAGCGGGTCTCCATACCCATCCAGCGGTGGGTTGGCCGAGAGGCGAGGCAACGGACTGCAAATCCGTTTACACGGGTTCAAATCCCGTACCCACCTCGAGCAGCACCATCATCACAACTGAATTCTGCACGGGCGATTGGCGCAGTCTGGTAGCGCGCTTCCCTGACACGGAAGAGGTCACAGGTTCAAGTCCTGTATCGCCCACAAGACAATCCCTCCCTCGCGGAGGGATTTCTTCGTTCAGCCGGTGTTCGCTCGCTATTCGGGCGATTGGCAGCGGCGCCCTCATTGCGAGGACTACGTTGTGGCTGCACCCCAGCGTCCGGCTGAGGGCCTCTGAGAGGTCGTGACGACATGGCAGGCAAGTTCGAGCTGTACGTGGACAAGGCCGGCGAGCACCGATTCCGCCTCAAGGCCGGCAACGGCGAGACCATCGCGGTGTCCGAGGGCTACTCGTCCAAGGCCAGCGCGCTGGGCGGCATCGAGTCGGTCAAGAACAACGCGCCGGGAGCCCCGACCGTCGAGGTCTGACCGTCACCCCTACCCGGGTACGTTGCGCGGGTCGTTGCCGTAGGAGTGCTTCGACTCGATCGTGCCGTCCCTGTCCTTGATGATGTGCTCGACCTTGCGCGCCCGAGCCTCGTCGCGCCCGGCCTCGATGGCCCGCTCCTTCGTGTCGGAGGTGTGGAAGGGCTGTCGGTCCCCCTGGACCCGGCAGTGCCACTCCGTCCCCTCGAAGTACGTCTCGACGTTGCCCTGTGCCATGAGCGTCCTCCTCTGGTAGCTGTCGTCATCGGCGTACCCGGCGCAGGCCTGGCGAAACGATGCCTCAGCCGGTCGGCGGTTGCGGTGCTTCCGGGCCGGTGGCCGGTGCGCCCTCCTGGACCGGGTCGACGGGATCGCCCTGTCCTGAGTCCGCCCCCGGAGCGGGCTCCGAGCCGGTGTACGGGTCGGCCGGCGGCTGGGCTCCTCCCGGGTCCTCACCCGGATTGGGTGCCGGAGCGGCGTCGGGATCCTCCGGCGTGGAGTTGGGGTCAGCGGGTGGCATCGGTGATTCGGTCATGACGGTTTCCCCTCTCGTTCTGCGTGCTGTGCGACGTACCCACCCAGCCCGACCCGAACCGCGTATGACCTGCAGGAACGTGACTCCGGAGTAGGACTTGAATGTCGCACCAAGCCGCCCTAGTCTCGGCTTCGAAATCTCTGTGATGTGACGATTATGGGGAGGTAGGGCCGTGGCACGACAGCGCAAGAACTTCGAGTACGAATCGCCGATTCCTGAGGACGAGCTCTCGTCGCGCATGAGCTCCTCAGCGGGTCGCAAGCTCGAGAAGCGTCTCCAGGACATGGGCTGGACCGACGGTCATCATCCGCAGGACCCGGTCGCCGACGAAGCCTGAGCCGCACGCGTGTGAGCCCCTCGCCGCAGGGGTACTCACGGGGCGTGAACTCGCCATCGAACGACCTGGGCACGACTCGCGGCAGCTGGTGGATCGCCATGTCGGTCATCGCAGCCGTCGTCGTCGCGGTCATCGTCGTGCTCGTGCTGGTGGACCGAGGCGAGCTGTCGAAGGGCTGGGCGTACGCCGTCGTGCCCGTCGCGATCGTGGCCGCCGCCTCGACCAGGGTGTTGACGATCTTCAAGGCCGCTGCCGAGAGCAAGCGGCAGGGCCCGCGCGACCAGCGCTGAGCCGATCAGGCCTCGGTGTGCCCGAGGTCCGGAGCTGACACGAACGACACGTCGCTGCCGGATGCCGCCTGGAGCTCGAGCACGACGAGCTCGTTGCCGCTGTCGCGCAGCACCGGTCCCGGGACGTACAAGGTGCGCTGAGGACCGCGTGACCAGTAGCGGCCCAGGCAGAAGCCGTTGATCCACACGACGCCCTTGCCCCACGACGAGGTGTCGAGGTAGAGGTCGCCCGAGCCCGGGTGGTCGAACGTCGCACCGGCGAACGCAGGACCCGCGATGACCGACGGCGGACCGCCGCTCTCCAATGCGTGCGCGACGCGATCGATGGCCGACAGGTCCAGCGGCAGCACGGACCAGCCACGCACCGGCTGACCGTTGATGCTCGCCTCGCCGATCAGGCCCTTCGGCTCACCGATGCGAGGTCCGTAGTCGACCCGGCCCTGGTCCTCGACCAGCAGGTCCAGGGTTCCCTTCGCGGCCGCCGGCAGCGGGATCGCGGTGTCGTGGTGGTCGCGAGCCAGCACCCCGATGCCGTCCTCCTCGAGGAAGACCTGAGCGCGATCTCGGACCTCCTCGACCCGGAAGATCGCCGGACCGGTGACGTCGATCGTGGTGCGATAGAGGGCGAATCCGTCGTAATGACCCAGGGAGTCGAGGGTCGGCGGGGTGTCGTGGCTCGTCCACTCCCCGAGCACGTCGAGCACGTCCCAGAGTGGCAGGACGCTGCGGATCGGGGTGGTGAACGCCGGCGGCTCCGGGGCAGCTTGGGGCTTCTCGTCGCCGACCGGGGCGTACTTGGCGATCACGTCGCGCATCGCCCAGTACTTCTCCGTCGGGTTGCCCGCCTCGTCGAGGGGTGCGTCGTAGTCGTAGCTCGTCACGATCGGCAGATAGGTGCCCTTGTCGTTGGCGCCGTTGGTGAAGCCGAAGTTCGTGCCGCCGTGAAACATGTAGATGTTGACGGACGCGCCGCGTTCCAGGAGCTCGTCGAGGCTCCGGGCGGTGTCCTCCACCGACGTCAGGTGGTGGTGGCTGCCCCAGTCGTCGAACCAGCCGTCCCAGAACTCCGAGCACATCAGAGGGCCCGTGGGCTGGTGCCGCCGCAGCGTGTCGAGGCGCTCGCGCGAGCGGGAGCCGAACGAGCCGGTGCGGTGCAGCTCCGGCAGGCTGCCGTTCTCGAGCATGTCGTCCACGGGCTGGTCGACCGACGTCAGCGGCACCGTGATGCCGATGCGCCGGTTGATCGCCACGAGCTTGCGCAGGTACGACTTCTCGGCCCCGTAGGCGCCGTACTCGTTCTCGATCTGCACCAGGATGATCGGCCCGCCGCGATCGATCTGCCGCGGCACGAGGACCGGCGCGAGCTGTTGGAGGTAGCGGTCGACGTGTGCCATGTAGCGCGGCTCGTCCTGCCGCACGCCGGTCGCCGCGTCGGCGAACAGCCAGGCCGGCAGGCCGCCGTTGGTCCACTCGGCGCAGATGTACGGCCCCGGCCGGACGATGGCGTACATGCCTTCCGCGGCGACGGCGTCGAGGAACGCCCCGAGGTCGAGGTTGCCCGAGAGGTCGAACTCGCCTTCCCGGGGTGCGTGCGCGTTCCAGGCGACGTACGTCTCGATGGTGTTGAGGCCCATCTGACGGGCCTTGCGGATCCGGTCGGACCACTGGTCCTGGTGGACCCGGAAGTAGTGGATCGAGCCGGACAGGATCTGGAACGGCTTCCCGTGCAGCAGGAAGTCGTGCTCGCCGATCGCGAATGTCATGCCGGTCCTTCGGGGGTAGTGAGGGGTGCCGCCCACCGGCTGTGAGGGCCCCTGATCGAGAGGCCCTCACAGCCCGCGTGGCGTACAGCGGTCAGTTGACCTTGAAGCCCTGCTGGTCTCCGTACGAGGCCGACTTCTTCTGCCAGTCGGCCAGGCCATCGGCGAGCTTCGTCTTCGACACGTAGGCCTTGCCGACCGTGTCGTTGAAGATGCTGTTGGCGTAGACCTGGAACGGCAGGTAGGACCAGCCCTTGACGACGTCGTCGGCCGACGCGGCCAGCACCTTGTTGATCTCCTGGCCACCGAAGTAGGCCGACTTCTTGTCGACGAACGCCGGGTCGCTGATCTGCTTGGTCGTCGCCGGGAACGCACCGGCGTCGACGCGTGTCTGGGCGCCCTGGCCTGCGGTGGCGTAGTCCATGAACGCGTACGCCAGCGCCTTGTTCTTGCTGGCCGTCGGGATGGCGAGCGAGCTTCCGCCGTTCTCGGAGGTGGCGTTGGCGCCGGCTTCCCACTGCGGCATCGGTGCGACGCGCCACTTGCCCGCGCCGGCCTTGACGCCGGACTCGAGGTTGGCCGGCATCCATGCGCCGATCGTCAGCGTCGCGATGTTGCCCTCAGCCAGGCCCTTGTACCAACCGTCGCTCCACGACGGGGTCGGCGCGAGCAGCTTCTCGTCGAGCAGCTTCTGCCACGTGTCGGCGAAGCGCTTGGAACCGGCGTCGGCGAGGTCGATCTTGACCTTGTCGCCGTCGACCTTGAACGGCTGTCCGCCGGCCTGCCAGATGAGGCTGGTGGTGAAGCCCGCGTCACCCGCATCGTTCGCGATGTACGCCTTGGGGTCGGCCGCGTGGATCTTGCGAGCCGCGTCGACGTACTCGTCCCACGTCTTGGGGACGGCGACCTTGTACTTGTCGAAGACCGTCTTGTTGTAGAACAGCGCCATCGGTCCGGAGTCCATCGGGAGGCCGTAGATGCCGCCCGACTGCTGCACCGAGGCCCACGGGCCGGGCGTGAACGTCTTGTCGAGGCCGCTGGCGCCGTACGAGCTGACGTCGGCGACGGACTTGGCGAGGGAGAACTGCGGCAGGGCGTAGTACTCGATCTGCGCGACGTCGGGAACACCCTTGCCGGCCTTGATCGCGTTCTGCAGCGCGGTGTACTGGTCGTTGCCGGTCCCGGCGTTGACGAGCTTGACCGTGACGTTCTTGTGCTCGGCCTCGAAGTCCTTGACGACCTTGGTCAGCGTGGGCTCCCAGGCCCAGACCGTGATCGTCCCGCCCTTCTTGAGCGCCGCCTTGACGTCGGCCGCTCCCCCGGCGCTCGAGCTCGACTTGTCACCGTCGGAGCCGCCGCACGCCGCAAGGGCGAGCGCCGCGACGACGGAGACGGTGACTGCACGAAGCAGTCTCCCGTGCTTGGTGTTCATGTGTTTCCTCTCGTTGGTTCGAAACTTGGTGGCCAGCCCGAGCTGGCGTTACTCCTTGACGCTTCCTGCCGACAACCCGGACTGCCAGAAGCGCTGCAGAAGAAGGAAGGCCGCGATCAGCGGCAGGATCGTCAGGAGCGATCCGGTGATGACCAGGTTGAAGATGACGTCTCCACCTGCGGTCAGGGCCTGCTGGCTCCACGAGTTGAGGCCCACGGTGAGGGGGTACCAATCGGGATCCTTGAGCATGATCAGCGGCAGGAAGTAGTTGTTCCACGTCGCGACCATAGAGAACAGCAGCACGGTGACGATCCCCGGCGCGAGCATCGGCAGGCACACCTGGAAGAACGTGCGCAGCTCGGACGCGCCGTCGACCTTGGCCGCCTCCATGAGCTCGGTCGGGATGGCGTCCGTGGCGAACGTCCACATGAGATAGAGCCCGAACGGCGAGATCAGCGACGGGATGATGACGGCCCACGGCGTGTCGGTGAGGCCCATCTTGCTGAACATCAGGAACGTGGGGACGGCCAGCGCCGTTCCAGGCACCGCGACAGCGCCGAGCACCACGGCGAACACGGCCTTCTTGCCCGGGAAGCCGAACTTCGCGAGCGCGTAGCCGCCCATCACGGCCAGGATCGTCGCGCCGCCGGCGCCCACCACGACGTACAGCAAGGTGTTGGCGAACCAGCGCAGGAAGATGCCGTCGTTGTAGGTGAACGTGTCCTTGATGTTGGAGAACAACGAGAACCCGTCGCCGAACCACAGGCCGAACGACGACAGCAGGTCCTCCTGCGACTTGGTCGCGTTGATCACGAGCCACGCGAGCGGGACCAGGCTGTAGAGCAGGATCAGGCCGGTCAGCGCGGTCAGCAGCGGGCTGCGGCGGGGCTTCGCGAACGAGTTCGCGGCGCGCTCTCGCTGCTTGGGCCGGAGGGCAGTGGTCGTCGCCATGTCAGAGGGCCTTTCGCATGCCGCGGAGCTGGACCGTGTACGCGATGACCATCGTGAGGACGCCCATGATGATGGCGATGGTCGCCGAGTAGTTGTACTGCTGGCCCGAGAACGACAGCGAGTACGCGT
The DNA here is from genome assembly GCF_001428805.1 of Aeromicrobium sp. Root236. NCBI lineage: Bacteria > Bacillati > Actinomycetota > Actinomycetes > Propionibacteriales > Nocardioidaceae > Aeromicrobium > Aeromicrobium sp. Root236. The sequence continues at coordinate 757,298 of NZ_LMIS01000001.1, forward strand.
ACATGTTGGGCGTGTACTGGGTGTTGATCGCGTTCTTCGCGACGTAGTGGAGGATGTTGGGCTCGTTGAAGAGCTGGAAGCTGCCGATGATCGAGAAGATCGTCGCGATCACCAGGGCCCCGCGGATCGCGGGGAGCTTGATCGACCGGATGACGCGGTACTCGCTCGCGCCGTCGATCGCGGCCGCCTCGTAGAGCGACGCCGGTATGACCCGCAGGGCGGCGTAGAAGATCAGCATGTTGTAGCCGACGAACTCCCAGGTGACGATGTTGCCGATCGACGCGAGCACCCACTTGGGGCCCAACGGATCCGGCAGCGAGACCCCGAACGAGTCGTTGATGCTGCCGATCAGGCCGAACTGGCTGCCGTACATGAAGCCCCACATCAACGTGGCGACGACGGCCGGCACGGCGTACGGGAGGAAGATCGAGATGCGGAACAGCGAGGCGCCGTAGAGACGGCCGCCGTCGATCGCCAGGGCCGCCAGCAGCGCGATGAAGAGCATGATCGGGACCTGCACCACGAGGAACAGCCCGACCCGGCGGACGGACTCCCAGAACAACGGGTCCTGGAGGGCCTGCTTGTAGTTGTCGACCCCGACGAAGCTGTTGCCGCCGATGAGCCGGTCCTGGAACAGACTGAGGTAGATCGAGTACGCGATCGGCGCGAGGAACACCAGGGCGAACACGGCGGCGAACGGGCCTAGGAAGCCCCATCCCGCCCACGACCGGCGGAAGTGACGGGGCGACGCCGCAACCTTGTTCGCAGGTGCGACCACCGATCCCGTGGCAACCATCAGATCCGGTCCTTTCGTCGGCCCTTCGGCCCGTTGTGCTTCACATGAGGCGCGAAACCGCATATGTTTACGTAAACATCGTTGTGACGCGCGTTACGTTACACCCCTAGGAAGGAACGTCAAGACCTGTGAGCGAGTTAGAACCCGTCTCGAATGGCACATCCCGACCCCGGCGTGTGTCGATGGCGGACGTCGCCAAGCTCGCCGGCGTCTCGTCACAAACGGTGTCACGCGTCTCCAACGGCCACCCGGGTGTCATCCCCGCCACGCGCGAGCTCGTGCAGGCCGCGATGCGGGAGCTGGGCTACCGGCCCAACAGCGCCGCACGCGCCCTCAAGTGGGGCAGCTTCCACACGATCGGCGTGATCCTGTTCTCGCTCGCCAACGTCGGCAACAGCAAGACCCTGGAGGGCATCGCCGCCGAGGCCACCGCGCGCGGCTACGGCATCACGCTGATCCCTGTGGCGATGCCCACCGAGGCCGCCGTCATCGGCGCGTTCGGCCGGCTCGAGGAGCTCGCCGTCGACGCGGTCATCGTGATCATGGAGATCCACCTCCTCGACGCCGCGACCGTCGGCCTGCCTCCCGGCGCGCCCGTCGTGGTCGCGGACTCCAACGCCGGCGACCGCTACCCCGTCGTCGACACCGACCAGTCCACGGGCGGCCGGCTCGCCGTCGAGCACCTGCTGTCGCTCGGCCACGAGACTGTGTGGCACGTCGCAGGCCCCGAGGAGTCGTTCGCCAGCGAGCGCCGCCTGGCCGCCTGGCGGGAGGCGCTCGCTGAAGCGGGCAGGCCGGTCCCGGAGATCCTGCGCGGAGACTGGTCGGCCGAGAGCGGCTACGCCGCCGGCCAACGGCTGCTCCAGGAGGACTCGGTCACCGCGGTGTTCGTCGCGAACGACCAGATGGCGCTCGGGCTCATGAACGCCCTCCACGAGGGTGGTCGCCGCGTCCCCGAGGACGTCTCGGTCGTGGGCTTCGACGACCTGCCCGACTCGGCTGCCTACCTGCCTCCGCTGACGACGGTGCACCAGGACTTCGCCGAGGTCGGCCGGCTCTGTGTGGCCAATGCGCTCGACCAGGTCGAGAACGGGATCAGCGAGCCCGGCGTGACGCTCGTGCCGACCCGTCTCGTCGTCCGCAAGAGCACCGCGGCACCTCCGCGCCGCGACTGAAACGCGAGGGCATACTGGGGACAGCGGACCTCTTGGAGGTCTAGCGTTCGCCGTATGGCCATCGAGGAACCGATCCGCGAGGAGGAGAGCCTCCTCCTGGACGAGCTGAGCTCCCGGCTCGACTCGTTGCGGCTGTTCCGCGAGCACGACGACGCCGAGGTCAACGCGGTCCTCGAGAAGTTCGGCAGCTCCGGCGTCATCGAGGACCAGATGCTCAAGGAGCTCAGCAGCCGCCAGCCGCTGAAGCACCCGGCGCGGTTCGACGAGGCGCACCGCCGGGCCATGCGGGCGCTCGAGGTCTTCGACCGCAACGGTGCTCGCCAGCCATCGGCCCTCAAGGTGCCAGGCGTGATCAAGCCGGTTGCCAACAAGGTCGTCCAGCTCCTGATCACCGCGATCGTCCGCAGCCACCAGAAGCGACTCGTCAAGGACCTCCGGCAGCTGTATGCCCTGCGCGAGGCCAACAGCCCGATCGGCTCCGACGACTACCAGCTGCTGGCCACCGCACGGATCCAGGTCGACGCGATCATGAACGACCTCAACAAGTCCTCGCTCCCCCTGCCTGCGTTCCTCGTCGGTGGCGCGGCGATCTCCGGGTTGCTCTCGGTGATCAAGAACAGCCTGACGGGCGAGGCGTGGGCGCAGTACACGTTCGCCGGCGCGTTCTTCGTCATCGGGCTGGGCATGTTCTGGTGCATCCTCCGCGCGGCCGGGATCGCCCGCAGTCGTACGCGCATCGCGCTCGACGCGTCCTTCAAGGCGCTCTGGGAGGTCATCGGCGATGCCGGCAACCCGCCCCACGACCGGGCGAAGCTGTTCGCGACCATCGCGTCGATCCTGCTGGTCCTCGTGTGGATCATCGTCCCGACCGTCGTGGCCTGGGCCGCCGTCAACCCGCTCGACAAGCTCTGACCTCAGCTAGAACGGCAGACCGTTCTCGAGCAGACCCAGCTGTTTCTCGTAGAGCGCCCCAAGATCCGCTGAACCGCCAGAGGCGACCCAGGTTCGCATCACGGTCATGGAGATCGCGATGATCATGGCGGCGGCGCATCGGATGTCGAGGTCTTCTGCGGGCCGGTCAAGGTGAAGGCCGAGCACCCGGGCAACCTCGTCCTGGTTGCGCAGCTGCTCTTCCATGGCATGAGCGCGGATGTCGGGATCGTCGAACGTGAGCCGGATCCGACTGAGCAGCTCTTCTCGGTCAGCCGCCAGCACCTCGAGAAGCGACTCGGCGAGTGCTGCCCGGATCGCCGCCACGATCGGCTCACCCTTGGGCCGGCGGGCCAGCGCTTCGGCGAGCACCGGGTCATAGTCGTCGGACAGGATCAGCTGCTCCTTGGTCCGGTAGTAGCGAAAGAACGTACTAGGGGACACGTCGGCAGCTTCGGCGATCTGGTCGACGGTCGTCGCCTGATAGCCCTGTTGCGCAAAGAGTCGGTACGCCTCCTGCCGGATGGCCAGTCGCACCTTCTGCTTCTTGCGCTCGCGCAGTCCGGGCGCGGCGTCGCGGGAGGTGCTCATGCCGCCCATTCTTCCTGCTCGACTGTCGGCAGGGCCGTGACCACGCCGCAGGCGACGGGCATTGGCAGCCGGAGGGCGGCCAATGCAGCCCCGGCGAGAGCCACCACGGCGACGACCAGCAGCACGAGCGACATGCCATGCGCGAAACCGTCGGCCACGTCAGGCAGGCGGCTGGCGTACCCGCTGCTGAACAGACTGCCGAGTCCGGCGACGCCGAGCACGGCGCCGAGCTGCTGGATCGACTCGAGGAGACTGGTTCCACGCCCGGTCCCTTCTGCTGGCAGAACGGTGAACACCAGCCCTGTCGCGGGCACCACAGCCAGACCGAAACCGAGGCCGACGATCGACAGCCAGACCGCGGCGAAGCCGTAGCCGTTGCTCACGTCAGTGGAGGCCCCGATGAGTGCCCCGACACCCAGAAGCGCGAGTCCGACGGGGATGACCAGCCTCTCGCCGGCACGCGCGACGAGCGGCTCGGCCGCGGTAGCGGCAACCATCAGGCCGCCGATCAACGGAAGCAGTCCCAGACCCGTGCCGAGCGCGCCGAGTCCGAGTCCTCCGGCGAGGTACTGCGGGACGACGAACAGCGTGCCCATGACGGCGAAGTTGACGAAGACCGCCAGCGTCGAGCCCCAGCGGAACGCCGGGATCCTGAACAGCGCCAGATCGACGAGCGGATCTGAGAAGTTCGCCTGCCGACGCACGAACAACACCATCAGAGCGAGACCCACAGCCATGGGGACCAGCACTGAAGGATCGAACCAGCCGTGGTCTGGAACCCGGATCGTGGAGTAGACGATCGCGGTGATGCCAAGGGCGCTCTGGAGCGTGCCCAGGAAGTCGAACGGTCGCCTCTCCACAGTCAGTTGCTCGTCGACGGGGAGCAGCGCCAGCACGGCAATCAGCGCCACGACAACGACCGGGACGTTGAACAGGAAGACCGAAGGCCAGGCGAAGTGGTCGAGGAGCCAGCCGCCGACGATCGGACCGATCGGCATGCCAACAGCAGTGGCGGCCGTCCAGACAGCGATCGCCCGCGGCAGCTCATCCTTGCCGAACACCCGCGGGAGGATGGCCATGGAAAGCGGCATGATCATCGCGGCGGCCAGGCCCAGTGCCGTCCGCGCCGCGATGACTCCTGCGGGAGTCTGGACGATCGAGCCCAGCACCGACGCCGCGCCGAACAGCGCCAGCCCCGCAACAAGCAGGCGCTTGTGGCCATAGCGGTCACCAAGGAGGCCGACCGGCAGCATCGCGACACTGAGTGCCAGCAGGTAGCCGCCACCGATCCATTGGAGCTGAGCTGACGATGCGCCCAGATCGCGGGCCAACGTGGGCATCGCGACATTGACCACGGTGCCGTCGAGGCCGATGACCAAGACGCTGAGCGTGAGAGCGCCGAGGGCGAACCAACGGCGAGGCGAGTCCTTCATGTCTCCTCCTGAGGTGAATCTGACAGTTGACTATCAAATCATAGCGTACTGTCACTTTCTTTGGGAAGATCGAATCCTGCGCTCGCCTTCGAGCGCCACCTACTCAGTCAGGTCAGGCGGGCTCGGGTGGGAGGCGGACCTTGCGTGGGTGGCCCCACCAGCCCATCTCCTCGAGACCTTCCTCGACGGCGGCGTTGATCGCTGCGCCGATCAGGACCGCGATCGACAGGACGTACAGCCACAGCAGCACGGCGATGGGCGCGGCCAGCGGACCGTAGATCGACGTGCCGCCCGTCGAGAAGCCCAACGCCCACCGGACGAAGTAGCTGCCGAAGACCCACAGGAACAGCGTGAACACCGCACCGGGCAGACCATGTCGCCAGCGCTTCTTGACCGGCACCGCGAGGTGGTAGAGCGTCGTGAGGAAGCCGACGGACAGCAGCAGGACGGCGGGCCAGTAGATGAACCGCAGGAACGACCAACGGTCCGACAGGAGGTCTGCGGCGACCTGGGGGCCGGCCAGCACCAGGGGCACCAGGATGATCCCCACGAGCAGCGCGACGATGTAGAGCACGAACGACAACGCGCGGGTCTTGACGATGCCGCGGTGACCGCCGAGGCCGTAGATGATCGAGATCGTGTCGATGAAGACGTTGAGCGCGCGCGACCCCGACCAGAGGGCCAGCACGAAGCCGATCGAGATCACGTCGATGCGACCACCCCCGAGCACGTCGTTGAGGGTCGGCGTGATGACCGCGTCGACCGTGCCGGGCGTCAGCGCCTGGGACGCGAGGTCGATGACCCGGTCCTTGAGCACCTCGACCTTGGCGACCTCGTAGCGCTCGGCGATGAACCCGATCGTGCCGGCGAGACCGAAAACCAGCGGCGGGAGCGACAGGATCGCGAAGAACGCGGCCTCGGCGGCGAGCCCGGTGACGCGGTAGCGGAAGCAGCTGCTGACCGTGCGGGCGACGAGCTTCTTGCCTGCTTCGGGGATCGCCGGTCGGCCTACCGGTTCAACCGCCATGGCTCTACCGTAGCGACATGGATCCCCTGCAGCGTGCACCTTCGAACCAGGCGACCCCACTCGTCGGATACAACGTCGCGACCGCCGACAACGCCCTGCTCGACGCCGTGGCGGCATTCGGCGGCGACCACGGTGCCGAGATCGTCGAGACGCTGACCCCGCTGGGCAGCCTGGCCGGATCCGCGGAGGCCCGCGAGCACTGGCACCTCGCCAACGAGAACGAGCCTGTGCTGCGTACGGCCGACCGCTACGGCAACCGCATCGACGAGATCGAGTTCCACCCGTCGTGGCACTGGCTGATGACGCAGGGCGTCGGGTTCGGCCTCACCGCCGAGCCGTGGGTCTCCCAGAGCCCCGTCGCGCACCTCCAGCGTGCCGCCCGGTTCTTCGCGTGGGGCCAGACGGAGCAGGGCCACATGTGCCCCATCACCATGACGTACGCCGTCGTGCCCGCGCTGCGAGCCGACGACGCGCTCGCCAAGCAGTGGACGACGGGGCTGGCCTCCAGGACGTACGACTTCGGGCTCCGCCCGCCGGAGCAGAAGGCCGGGCTTCTGGCCGGGATGGGCATGACCGAGAAGCAGGGTGGCTCGGACCTGCGCACCAACACGACGGTCGCGGTGCCGACGGAGACGCACGGCGAGTACCTCATCACGGGCCACAAGTGGTTCACGTCGGCGCCGATGAACGACGTGTTCCTCGTGCTGGCCCAGGCACCCGACGGCATGACGTGCTTCGTGGTGCCCCGCGTACGCCCTGACGGCAGCCGCAACGCGCTGTCGATCGTGCGGCTCAAGGACAAGCTCGGCAACCGGTCGAACGCCTCGAGCGAGCTGGAGTTCAACGACGCGTTCGCCGTGCGCCTGGGCGACGAGGGCCGTGGCATCCGCACGATCATCGAGATGGTGTCGGCGACGCGCATGGACTGCATCCTCGGCTCGGCCGGCATCATGCGCAAGGCACTCGCCGAGGCCGCGTGGCACACGTCGCAGCGCGCGGCGTTCGGCGCCACCCTCGCGGACCAGCCCGCCATGACCAACGTCCTCGCCGACCTCGCGGTCGAGAGCGAGGCCGCGACCCTCGTCGCGCTGCGGCTCGCCAGTGCGGTCGACCACCTCAACGACCCGCACGAGCAGGCGCTGCGCCGCATCGGCCTGGCCCTCGAGAAGTTCTGGGTCTGCAAGCGCACGCCGTTCATGGTCGCCGAGGCGCTCGAGTGCCTCGGCGGCAACGGCTACGTCGAGGAGTCCGGCATGCCGCTCCTGTTCCGCGAGTCGCCCCTCAACTCGATCTGGGAGGGCAGCGGCAACGTCAACGCGCTCGACGTCCTGCGTGCGCTCGGCCGCGAGCCCGAGAGCCTCGACGCGTGGATCACCGAGGTCGGCTCCGTACGCGGTGAGGACGCGCGCCTCGACGCCGTCGTCGACGAGGTGCTGACCGAGCTCGCCGACCTGAGTGACGTCGAGGTACGGGCCCGGCGCATCGCCGGGCGCATGGCGGTCGCCCTCCAGGGCACGGTCCTCATCAAGCACGGCGACCCGTCCGTCGCCGACGCGTTCTGCGCCTCGCGCCTCGCCGGCGACTGGGGCGGCACGTTCGGCACGCTCCCCCGCGGACTCGACCTTGCGGGCATCGTCGCCCGTGCGACCCCTCACCTGGAGAACTGAATGCGTCTTCTGACGATGGCGGCCGTGCTGTCCGCCCTGATCACGCTTGTCTCCGCACTGGCCCTGCGAGCCGCCGACGCCACGCTCGCGGTCGCCGCAGTCGCCGCGGTGGCGGTCCTGTTCACCTGGTACGCCCAACTGCACTCCACCGACGAGAGATCGGCCCTCGGCCTCGCGAACCCGGCTGCCGTCCTCACCCTGGCGGTCGTCGGCCGGCGCCCGTGGGCGACGATCCTGCCTGCTCTCGCGGCCCACACGGTCGGCGCGGTGCTCGGTGGCCTCGCGGCGCTCGGACTCGACGACCGGCTCGGCGACACCCTAGTCTTCACCCAGCCCGGTCTCGTCGTCGCAGCCGTCGGCGCCGCCGTCGTCGGGCTCATCGGGGCGTGGACGACGCTCAGCGTCGACGGAGGTGGGCCCGAGGCCCTGTCCGGCATACCGGCGATCGTGGGCGGCGCCGTCCTCCCGTTGGGGTTGCTCGCGGTGTTCCAGCCCGCCGCAGTGATCGGCCTCGCCACCGCCGATCTGGTGCCGTGGGACGTCGCCCTCGTCGCCGCCGGGACGACTCTCCTGGCGTCGATCGTCGGTGCGTACGCCGTGACTGCCCTCGTGCCGCACGAGTGACCCAGCCCACAACCACACCCGTTTTCACGCTCAGCCGCCGGGTCTGATCTCAACATTTGGATACGCGTCCCACATACTAAGACCGGTGCTTGTCGCCGCGCACGGCGCGCATCCACACTGTTTCCATGCTTGCTGCGCAGACCCTCTGGCTCGTGGGACGACTCCACGTCGACCTCGGTCGCGCCCGCAACATGATGTGTCGTTGATCAACGCGCGACCTCTGCACTGATTTCGATCAATCCAGGCGTGCGGCGACCATCATCCTGACGCAATCGTCCTGATCGCCGTGTGCCCTGCCTCCAAGGGAAGTTCATGGCTTCAGCACCCGGCACCGACACACCAGCCCGTCGGCCGCGCCCCAAGCGCGGCGAGGGCCAGTGGGCGTTGGGCTACCGCGAGCCTCTGAACGCCAACGAGCAGTCCAAGAAGGACGACAACCCACTCAACGTCCGCGCCCGCATCGAGAACATCTACTCCGTGCGAGGCTTCGAGTCGATCGATCCTGGCGACATGCGCGGCCGGTTCCGCTGGTGGGGCCTCTACACGCAGCGCAAGCCCGGCATCGACGGCGGCAAGACCGCGACCCTCGAGCCCGAAGAGCTCGACGACAAGTACTTCATGCTCCGCGTACGCATCGACGGTGGCCAGCTCAACCTCGAGCAGCTGCGCACGGTCGCCGACCTGTCGGTCGAGTACGGCCGTGACTCGGCGGACCTCACGGACCGCCAGAACGTGCAGTACCACTGGATCGACATCCGCGACGTCCCGACGATCTGGAACCGCCTCGAGGCCGTCGGTCTGTCGACGCAGGAAGCGTGCGGCGACTGCCCGCGCGTCATCCTCGGCAGCCCGGTCGCCGGCGTCTCCGAGGACGAGATCATCGACGGCACGCCCGCCGTCGAGGCGATCGAGAGCCAGTTCATCGGCGACAAGGAGTTCTCCAACCTCCCCCGCAAGTACAAGACGGCGATCAGCGGCCACCCGGGGCACGACGTCGTGCCGCAGATCAACGACATCGCGTTCGCCGGCGCGGTCCACCCCGAGCACGGGCCAGGCTTCGACCTGTGGGTCGGTGGCGGGCTGTCGACCAACCCCATGCTCGCGCAGCGCCTCGGCGCCTGGGTGCCGCTCGACGAGGTGCCCGAGGTCTGGAAGGCCGTCACCAGCGTCTTCCGTGACTACGGCTACCGCCGCCTGCGCACCCGCGCCAGGCTCAAGTTCCTGATCGCCGACTGGGGCGTCGAGAAGTTCCGCGAGGTGCTCGAGACGGAGTACCTCGGACGTACGCTCGTCGACCTCGACGCGCCGGAGGCACCCGAGACCCCGGCCGACCACGTGGGCGTGTTCCGCCAGAAGGACGGCAAGTTCTTCGTCGGCGCAGCGCCTACCGTCGGCCGCATCTCCGGCACGTTGCTGCACCAGGTCGCCGACATCGTCGAGGCCCATGGCAGCGACCGCGTACGCACGACCCCGATGCAGAAGCTGCTGGTGCTCGACGTCGAGGAGGACAAGGTCGAGTCGCTGGTCGCCGCGCTCGCCGGGATCGGCCTCGACGCGCGGCCGTCGCAGTGGCGCCGCAACACCATGGCGTGCACCGGCATCGAGTACTGCAAGCTGGCGATCGTCAACACCAAGGACCGCGCCAAGGACCTGATCGGTGAGCTGGAGCAGCGCGTGCCCGAGCTCGACACTCCGATCACCGTCAACGTCAACGGCTGCCCCAACTCGTGCGCCCGCATCCAGACCGCCGACATCGGCCTCAAGGGCATGCTCGTGATGGACGAGGACGGCAACCAGGTCGAGGGCTTCCAGGTGCACCTCGGTGGCGCGCTCGGGCTCGAGGCCGGGTTCGGTCGCAAGCTGCGCGCGCACAAGGTCATCGGCGATCACCTGCCCGACTACATCGAGAAGCTCTCGCGTACGTATCTCGAGCAGCGCGCGGACGCCGAGTCCTTCGCGCGCTGGGTCGCCCGTGCCGACGAGGAGGTCCTCCGATGACCGCCCGCGCCGTCCCGTTCCACTGCCCCTACTGCGCCGAGGAGGACCTGCGTCCCCACGGCGACACGCACGGCGAGTGGGAGTGCCGATCGTGTCTGCGGGCGTTCCGCCTCGGCTTCATCGGCCAGCTCTCCCCCAGCAACCTGACCACCCACGAATCACCGACAGCACCATCTCGAAAGGAGGATGCATCATGACCGCACCAGCACTCATTGCTCTTGCGCACGGCAGCCGCGACCCGCGTTCTGCCCAGACCATCACAGCCCTTACGGAGTTGGTCGCATGCATGCGTCCTGACCTCCGGGTGGAGCCTGCGTTCCTCGACCTCGCCGAGCCCGACTTCGACCGCGTCGTCGACCAGCTCGTGGCTGAGGGGTTCCAAGAGATCGTCGTCGTGCCGCTGCTGCTGACCGAGGCGTTCCACGCCAACGTCGACGTGCCGCAGGTCATCAAGGGCGCACTGGCCCGCCACGACGGCATCAAGATCGAGGCCACCAAGGTCCTCGGCATCGAGAACGCGTTCTTCCACGTCCTCGACAAGCGGCTCCGCGAGGCGCTGTCGAAGAACCGTGTGCGTGAGCTCGATGCCCTCGTCCTGGCCGGTGCCGGTTCGTCGGACCCGATCGCCAACGCGGCGATCTCGCGCGCAGCCCGCGCGTGGGGTGCTCACCACAAGCTGCCCACGATCGCGGCGTTCGCGTCCGCGGTCCCGCCCGCTGCGGGCGAGGCCGTGCGCACGCACCGTGCCGACGGGCGGCGGCACATCGCCGTCGGTCAGCTCTTCCTCGCGCCGGGCGTCCTGCCCGACCGCGTCGCCGAGCTGGCGTACGAGGCCGGCGCTGTCGCCGTGGCCGAGCCTCTGGGCGTCGACGTCGAGGTCGCCCGGGTCATCCTGGCGCGCTACGCCGTCGGTGCCGTCGACCTGGTCCCGTTCGAAGCCCTGTTCGCCTGAGGGATGCCCGAGCGCGCTCAGCGCGCGACCGGTCGCGCTGGTTGAGGTGCGAAGGCCGCCTGCGGCCGTAGCCTCGAAACCCCGTGACCCCGAACGGGTCGAGCGACCACCCGCTCCTTGAGCTTGTCGGAAGGATCCTTTCGACAAGCTCAAGGGACGGTGCGAGCTCGAGGAACGGGCCTCACATCTCTGCGAGCCGGGTCTTCTCGGCCTCGACGTCGTAGTCGGCGTCGGGCCACGTGAGGTCGAGCCCGCGCAGCTGGTCCATCAGCAGCTGAGCGACCGCCCAGTTGCGGTACCACTTGCGACCGCTCGGCACGAGGTGCCACGGGGCGTGATCGGTCGAGCAACGCTGCAGCGCCAGGGCGTACGCGTGCTGGTAGTCGTCCCAGAGCATCCGCTCGTCGAGGTCGCCGGGGTTGTACTTCCAGTGCTTCGTCGGGTCGTCGAGGCGGGCGGCGAGCCGTTCCTTCTGGTCGTCCTTGGTGATGTGCAGGAAGCACTTGACGAGGATCCCGCCGGAGTCGGTGAACGCCTTCTCGAAGTCGTTGATCGCGCCGTAGCGGCGCTCGATCTCCTCAGGCCCGGCAAGCCGGCGAACGCGCCCGATCAGGACGTCCTCGTAGTGCGAGCGGTCGAAGACGCCGATCATGCCGGGCTCGGGCAGCCGGCTCTCGACGCGCCACAGGAAGTCGTGCTCGAGCTCCTCCGGCGTGGGCTTCTTGAACGACGTGATGGCCAGCCCCTGGGGATCGACGAGGCCTGCGACGTGGCGGATGATGCCGCCCTTGCCCGACGTGTCCATGCCCTGCAGCACGACGAGCACCCGTGCCGGGCTCGTGCCGGCGCGTCCTCCGGCGAACAGCTTCTCCTGCAGGTCACTGAGCTCCTCGCCCAGCGCCGCCAGCTGCTTGAGCGCGTCGGCCTTCTTGCCGTCGAACCCGGTCGTGGCGCGCGAGTCGTACGCCGAGAGGTCGACCTCGCCGGTCACCGTGAGCAGGGAGTCGAGGGTCTTGGCCATGGCCGCAGTATGCCCGAACATGGATGCAGTCGCGGGCGCGCGCGGCGGCTCACCGTAAGGTGAAGGCGACGAAGGGACTACCGCACATGTATGACGTTGCTCTGCTCATCGAGCGCCAGCTCAACGACCTCGATGCCGACCAGATCATCGCCCTGCACGAAGGGCTCGAAGACACCGTCCGCTACCACCTGCTGCTGCCGGTCGAGAGCTCGAACGCGATCCTGACATCGTCGATGAGCGCCCTCGGCTCCGGGCAGATCGTGCCGATCGGCGAGTCCGACGCGATCGAGGACGTGCAGGAGGAGATCGTCAAGGCCGGCCAGTCCGAGCTCGACGCCAGCGCCGCGCTCCTCAGCGAACGTGGCCAGCAGGTCACCGCGCTGCTCACCGAGGACGACCCGATCGACGCCCTCGTGCAGCTGGTCAAGGACACCGGCTCTTCCGAGGCGATCATCCTCACCGAGCCGCACATCGTGCAGGAGTTCCTCCGCATCGACTGGACCGCCCGGGCACAGCGCAAGCTCGAGGTCCCGAGCGTGCACCTCCTCGAGCACGTCCCCTTTGATGCTCAGCGCTAAGTGCGCCGGTTCCTAGGGAGGCCGGCCGCGGCCGACCGGGAGCGAGCTCTGCGAGCGAAGGACGCCCAGCGCTGAGCGTGCCCCGCGTCGTAGGCTGGACACATGACGTACGACGTGGAGAAGACCGAGGAAGAGTGGAAGGCCGAGCTCAGCCCCGAGGAGTACCAGGTCCTGCGCAAGCAGGGCACCGAGCGCCCCTTCAGCTCGTCCTACGAGACTGACCCGACCGTCGGGGTCTATTCCTGCCGGGCCTGTGGGTCGGAGCTGTTCCGCAGCGAGACCAAGTTCGACGCGCACTGCGGCTGGCCCGCGTTCTACGCGCCGCTCGCCGAGGACCGCGTCGAGTACATCGAGGACCGCTCGGTCTTCGGTGGCGTACGCACCGAGGTCAGGTGCGCCCGTTGTGGCTCGCACCTGGGCCACGTGTTCGAGGGCGAAGGATTCCCGACGCCCACGGACCAGCGGTTCTGCATCAATGGTGTGGCGTTGTCGTTGCAGCCCGACGCCTGAACCGAAAGCCTCTCTGCAGAAGCGTCAGGCTCAGCGGGTCACGGCCAGAGGTCGGTGAGCTCGCTGACGGTGTGGGCCCGGCCGGTGTAGAACGGGACTTCCTCGCGTACGTGGCGCCGGGCGCGGCTGGCCCGCAACTCACGCATGAGGTCGACGATGCGGTGCAGCTCGTCGGCCTCGAACGCAAGGATCCACTCGTAGTCGCCGAGGGCGAACGACGCGACGGTGTTGGCGCGTACGTCCGGGTAGTCGCGCGCCTGCATGCCGTGCTCGCGCAGCATGTCGCGGCGCTCCTCGTCAGGCAGGAGGTACCACTCGTACGAGCGGACGAACGGATAGACGCAGACGTAGGGGTGCGTCTCCTCCTCGGCCATGAACGCCGGGATGTGCGACCGGTTGAACTCCGCGGGCCGGTGCAGGGCCAGCTGCGACCAGACCGGCGCCATGTGCGAGCCGAGCTCGGTGCGCCGGAACGCGTTGTAGGCCGCCTGCAGGGCGTCGCTCGTCGGCGCGTGCCACCAGATCATCAGGTCGGCGTCCGCGCGCAGACCGCTGACGTCGTACGTCCCGCGGACCACGACGTCGTCGCCGGCGAGCTTGCCGATGAGCTCGTCGACCTCGGCAGCGAACGCGGCACGAGGAGCGTCGCCGAGCGGACGCTCGAGGCGGAACACCGACCACATCGTGTAGCGGATCGTGTCGTTGATCTCCTTGGCCAGCTTGCCCTTGTTCTCCACGCGCTCGCTCATGACCCAATTGTCCCAGCGTCGAGGATGCGTCGCGCAGCCGCCCGGCCCGAGGCGATGACGGCCGGGATGCCGACGCCGTTGTAGGCGGCGCCGCAGACCTCGAGCCCCGGCACAGCGGCGATGGAGCGCTCGACGATGGCGACGCGGTCGAGGTGCCCGACGTCGTACTGCGGGAGGCCACCGCCCCAGCGCTGGACGACCTGGTCGAGTGGATCCGGCAGGCCGCCGAACGCCGTGCGCAGGTCGGCCAGAGCGCGGGCGGCGATGTCGCCGTCGTCGTGCTGCAGCAGCGTCGCCTCGCCGGCCCGGCCGACCGAGGCGCGGATGACCGTGCGACCGGTGTCGGCGACCCACTCCCACTTGTTGGACGAAACCGTGGCGGCCTTGATGAACGTGTGGTCGACCGGCGGGACCAGGAAGCCCGAGCCGCCGAACGCGGGGGGCTCGTCGAAGACGTACGTGACGATCGCCATGCTGGCGTACTCGATCGCGGCGAGCGCGAACGCGGCGTCGGGCGCGTCCTCCGCGATCAGGCGAGCGGCGGCCGGCGCCGGGGCAGCGACCACGACCGCGTCGACGTCGAGGTGCTCGACGTCGGTGGTCGGCCCGACCGAGAGCCGCCAACCCTCGGACGTACGCGTGACGGCACGCACCGTGGCGTTGAGGCATACCTCGATGCCGGGCGTCGCAGAGATGGCGGCCGGCAGCTGGCCGACTCCCCCGACGAGACCCGCGAAGACCGGGCCCGTCGCGTTTGCGGCTGCTCGCGCCGTCGTGGCGCCGGCCAGCAGGTCCGGACCCAGCGCGGCGATCTGCGGCGTGGTCGCCCGCAGCGACAGCGCATCGGTGTGCCCGGCGTAGACCCCACCGAGCAGCGGCTCGACGAGCCGGTCGAGCACGTCGCGGCCGAGGCGCTCGCTGACGAACGACGCGACGGAGACGTCCTCGTCGGGCACCGGCACGACATGAGGGTCGACTCCAGCGATGCCCGATGCGGCGAGGGCATCGAGGTCGGCCGGAATGCCCATGACCGTCGGCGGCATGGCCCGGAGCGCCCCATGAGTCCAGATCGACGCCGTGATCGTACGCGGGTTGACGACTCGCTCGTCGAGGCCGACGGCGTGCACCAGGTCGAGCGCCTCAGGCCGCCGCGCGAGCATCGACTCGGCACCGAGGTCGAGCGTCAGGTCGCCGACGGAGCCGAGCTTGAGCTTGCCGCCCAGGCGGTCGGACCCCTCCAGCACGACGACCTCGGCGCCGCCGTCGACGAGCTCGTACGCGGCGGCGAGACCGGACATGCCACCGCCGACGACCGCTACGCGCATGTCAGCTCTGGGGCTCGTAGGCGTGGACGAAGTCGACGAGCCGGGTGAGCGCGTCGGGGTCCATCGCCGGCGTCACGCCGTGCCCGAGGTTGAAGATGTGACCCTCGGCCGCGTGTCCAGCCTCGATGACCTCGGCTGCGCGAGCGTGCAGGAACTCTGTCGGCGCGAACACCGCCGCCGGATCGAGGTTGCCCTGCACCGCCTTGCCGGGACCGATGCGGCGCACGGCCTCGTCGAGCGGGACCCGCCAGTCGACGCCGACGACGTCAGCGCCGGCGTCGCCCATGGCGTGCAGCAGCTCACCCGTGCCGACGCCGAAGTGGATGCGGGGGACGTCGAGGTCGGCGACCGCTGCGAGCACCGCGGCCGAGTGCGGCTTCACGTACGTCTCGTAGTCGGCGAGTGAGAGCGCGCCGGCCCACGAGTCGAACAGCTGGATCGCCGAGGCGCCGGCCTGGACCTGCAGCCGCAGGAACTGCCCGGCGATCGCCGCGACGCGGCTCAGGAGCGCGTGCCACAGCTCCGGGTCGGAGTACATGAGCTGCTTGGTCAGCCGGTGGTCACGCGAGGGACCGCCCTCGACGAGGTAGGACGCGAGGGTGAACGGCGCACCGGCGAAGCCGATCAGAGGCGTGGCTCCCAGCTCTCCGACGAGCGCGGTGACGGCGTCGGTGATCGGCGTGACGTCGTCGGCCTCGAGATCGCGGAACTGGTCGAGCTGGGCCTTCGAACGGATCGGATCGGCGACGACCGGTCCGGTGCCGGGCACGATGTCGAGGTCGACGCCGATCGCCTTGAGGGGCACGACGATGTCGGAGTAGAAGACCGCGGCGTCGACGCCGTAGCGGCGTACGGGCTGCATCGTGATCTCGACGACCATGTCGGTGCGGAAGCACGACTCGAGCATCGGGACGCCTTCGCGGATCGCGAGGTACTCCGGCAGCGCGCGCCCGGCCTGGCGCATGAACCACACCGGCGTGCGGGCGGGTTGGTCGCGACGGGCGGCCCGCAGGAAGTCGCTGTCAGTCAGGGTTGCAGTCACACTGCATTCTCTCAGGTGGGCGGTGACCGCCCGAGACGGGCAGCGACCTCGCTCGTGCGGAGTGTCGAGGCCCGGGCTGACCCCGGCACGCCTACGATCACAGTGTGGGAGCCCGAAGCGACATCGACCGCACCCCCGCGCAGTTCACCGCTGCGGTGGAGCTCATACGCCAAGCCGTCCTTCGACCCGAGGTCGTGGTCGACGAGATGCCCGCGCCCCAACGCATCGCCCCGCACGCGTTCGCGATCAGCGGTGACGTGCTGGTGGGCGACGACGAGCTGGCCACCGGACGCTTCATCCTGTTGCACGACCCTGCCGGAAACGACGCCTGGGGCGGTACGTTCCGTTGTGTGACGTTCGCCCGTGCTGACATCGACGCCGACATGGCAGCCGATCCCGTGCTGCCCAGCGTCGGCTGGAGCTGGCTGACCGAGGCGCTCGAGGCCTACGGCAGCGGCTACACGGCCGGCAGCGGGAGCGTCACGGTCGTACGCTCCGAGGGCTTCGGCGAGATGGAGGCCGACGGGTCCGACGCACAGATCGAGGTCCGCGCGTCGTGGACGCCGCTGACCGAGGCCCCGACGCCGGGCATGGACTCGCACGCCGCTGCGTGGTCCAACCTGTTGTGCGCCATCGCCGGGCTGCCCCCGCTGGCCCCCGGCGTCATCCCCCTACCGCGCAGGCGTGGTGTCCGTTGACTCCTGCTGACCAGACCACCCCCGACGAGATCCCGACCGACGCCATCGCAGACGAGACGCCGGAGCCGGTCACACCACAAGCACCGCGCCTCGAGCTCCGCGACCCGCTGCCGCCGGTCGTCGACACCCCCGAGCTGCTCCGCGACACCTGCGAGCGCATCGCGGCCGGCACCGGCCCGATCGCCCTCGATGCCGAGCGCGCGTCCGGCTACCGCTACTCGCAGCGCGCCTACCTCGTGCAGGTACGCCGCGAGGGCTCGGGCACGCACCTCATCGACCCCACGGCGTTCGACAGCCTCGTGCCCCTCGACACCGCCTTCGACGGCAACGAGTGGATCCTGCACGCGGCGACGCAGGACCTCATGTGCCTCGCCGAGGTCGGGCTCTATCCCGAGTCGCTGTTCGACACCGAGCTCGCCGGGCGGCTGCTCAACCTGCCGCGCGTGGGCCTCGCCGCCCTCGTGGAGCACTACCTAGGCCTGAGCCTGGCCAAGGAGTTCTCCGCGGCGGACTGGTCGACCCGTCCCCTTCCCGAGCCGTGGCTCGTCTACGCCGCCCTCGACGTCGAGGTGCTGATCGAGCTCCGCGACCTGATCGACGCCGACCTCCAGAAGGCCGGCAAGCGTGAGTGGGCGGCCGAGGAGTTCGAGGCGCTGCTGTCGTTCCAGGGCCCGCCCGAGCGCAAGGAGCCCTGGCGTCGTACGTCGGGCATCCACAAGGCACGCGGCCGCCGGGCGCTGGGCCTGGTCCGTGAGATCTGGGAGACCCGCGACGCGATCGCCGAGGCCCGCGACACCACACCGGGACGCATCCTGCCGGACACCTCGATCCTCGAGATCGCGGTCAATCCCCCGCAGGACGCCAACGCGCTCAAGTCGATGCGCATCATGAAGAATCGCGGCCCGCGTCGGTTCCTGAGCGAGTGGTACGACGCGGTCGAACGCGGCCTGACGCTCGACGAGTCCGAGCTCCCGACGACCGGACAACGCACGGACGGCCCGCCGCCGCCGCGCGCCTGGGCCGACAAGAATCCCGACGCCGCCGACCGGCTCGCCCGCAGCCGTGAGGTCGTCGTCGAGCTGGCCGAGAAGCACGACCTGCCGACCGAGAACCTCATCAGCCCCCAGCTCGTACGCAACCTCGCGTGGGAGCCGCCGACGCCGATCACGGTCGACACCGTGACCGAGGCGTTGGCCGCTGACGGCGCACGCGCCTGGCAGATCGGCCTCATCGTCGACCCGCTGACGCACGCCCTCCGCGCTGAGAGCGTGTGACGTAGTTCTTAGGTTCTCGGTGGCTTAGGTAAGCGCGACCTAAGTTACGATCGAGGATGTGTTCGCCAACCTCCTGATCGGTCTCCGCGAGGGCCTCGAAGCCAGCCTGATCGTCAGCATCCTGATCGCGTACCTCGTCAAGACCAAGCGTCGTCACGAGATCCGCTACGTGTGGCTCGGAGTCGCCGCCGCGATCGTCCTCGTCGTCGCGGTCTTCACGTTCGTCACGATCGCGTTCGAGTCGCTGTCGTTCCGCGCGCAGGAGGGCGTGGGTGGCACGCTGTCGATCCTCGCCGCGGGCCTGGTGACCTGGATGATCTTCTGGATGCGTCGCACGGCTCGCGGCCTCAAGAAGGAGCTCGAGGGCGAGATGGCCTCGGCCGTCGCGCTCGGCAACGGTGCCATCGCGCTCGTCGCGTTCCTCACCGTCGGCCGCGAAGGGCTGGAGACCGCGGCGATCATGTGGAGCACGATCGCCAACGCCTACTCGCCGCAGCCGTTCATCGGCGCCACGCTCGGCTTCATCATCGCGATCCTGCTCGGCATCGGCATCTACCGCGGCGCGATCAAGGTCAACCTCGGCAAGTTCTTCACGATCACCGGCTTCCTGCTGATCATCGTGGCAGCGGGCGTGCTGGCGTACGGCGTGTACGACCTCCAGGAGGCCGGCTTCCTGCCCCGCCTGACCGGCGACGTCGGCAGCATCAGCCACCTGGGCAACGCGATCTTCGACATCTCGTCGACGATCCCCAAGGACAGCTGGTACGGCACGCTGCTCAAGGGCACCGTCAACTTCCAGCCCGATCCGTCGTGGCTGCAGGGCATCTGCTGGGCGGCGTATCTCGGTGTCATCCTGCCGCTCTACCTGCGCAAGCCCGCAGCGTCGCCCGCCCCGGCGGCTCAGCCGACGAGCACGTCCGCGCGCCTGTAGTCCGACGGCCGCAGGCCGTAGACCCGCTTGAACGCGACGCTCAACGCGTAGCCGTTGGCATATCCGACCTCGCGGGCCACCGCGTCGACGGTCGATCCGCCCCGCGCCAGCAGATCCGCAGCGACGGCGAGCCGCCAACCGTTGAGGTAGGCCATCGGCGTCTCCCCCACCAGCTCGCTGAACCGTCGGGAGAAGGTCGCCCGCGAGACTCCGGCGATGCGGGCCATCTGCTCGACCGTCCATGCCGCCGCCGGCTGGTCGTGCATCGCCTTCATCGGCGGCCCGACGACCGGATCGGCCAGCGCCTGGTACCACGCAGGCGCCGGGCTTTCGTTGAGCTCGAGCCAGTCGCGCAGCGCGGTCAGCATGAGGACGTCGAGCAGCCGGTCGAGAATCGCCTGGCTGCCGGGACCAGCACGACGCAGCTCGTCCACCGTGAGGTCGAGGATGGGGCACGGGCGGCCGTCGCCGGGCACGACGAGCACCGTCGGGAGCGCCGACAGCAGCCGGTCGGACAGCCGGCCACGCACCTGGTAGCGCCCAGTGAGCATCGCTGCGGTCCCCGCTCCCGGCTCGTCCAGCACGTGCGACCCGAGTCTCACGTCGTCCGCGACGTCGATCCCTCGGTGGTCGCGGCACTCGTGGACGCCCGTCACCATGACGGTCGGATCGCCGCCGCAGAGCTCCTGGTCGCTCACGACGACGTCCTCGGCGCCGACCAGGACCACGAAGTCCTTGGCCGCGATCGGCACCGGCGGCTCGGCGCCGACATGCACCCACCCGCTGCCGTGCAGCAAGGTCACCAGGGTCAGGCCGGAGGTGTCCTCGAAACGCACCGACCACGGGCCGGACAGCACGTCCCGGTCGAACAACGCACCGTTGGACCGCATCTCCAGCAGCAGTCGGGTGATCACGTCCACTGCCCCAGCGTAGCTGGTCGTGAGACGCAGAAACATCCATTCGCGCGTCCGTGCCATTCTCCGCGTCACGGTCGGCCGGTCCAATGGAGACATGACCAACGACATCGCCAGATCCGCTAACCCGTCCACCATCCCCGCCACGTCGCGTGAGATCCGGCTGGCCTCCCGTCCCGAGGGACCGCCGACGGCCGAGACGTACGAGCTCGTCGAGGCCGAGGTGCCGGCCCTTCGACCCGGCCAGGTCCTCGTGCGCAACACCCTCATGTCCGTCGATCCCTACATGCGGGGCCGCATGAACGAAGGACCGTCCTACATCGCGCCGTTCGCGGTCGGCGAGCCCCTCGAGGGCAGCGCTGCCGGCCAGGTCGTCGCCTCCGCGGATGCCGACATCCCGGTCGGCGCCGAGGTCGTGCACTTCGCCGGGTGGCGTGAGCTGTCGGTGCTCGACCGCGGCGCGGCCACCGTCATCGACACCTCGTCGGCCCCGGCGAGCGCCTACCTCGGCCCGCTCGGCACGACCGGCCTGACGGCCTACCTCGCCCTGACGCGCTTCGCGCCGGTCGAGGCCGGCGAGACGGTCTTCGTGTCCGCAGCGGCCGGAGCCGTGGGCAGCGTGGCCGGGCAGATCGCCCGGCTCCTCGGTGCGGGGAGAGTCGTCGGCTCGGCCGGCGGTGCCGAGAAGGCCCGCCGGCTGGTCGACGACTTCGGTTTCGACGCCGCCATCGACCACCGGGCCGGAGACCTGCCGGGACAGCTCGCGGCCGCGGCGCCGGGCGGCATCGACGTCTACCTCGACAGCGTCGGCGGCGACCACCTCGAGGCGGCGATCGGAGCCATGCGCGACCACGGGCGCATCGCGCTCGTGGGTGCGATCAGCGGCTACAACTCCGACGACCAGGTTCCAGGGCCCCGCAACCTCTACGAGGCGGTCAAGAAGCGCATCACCCTCCGAGGAATGATCGTCTCCGACCACTTCGACGCGTTCCCGGAGTACCTCGAGCACGCTGTCCCCTGGCTCGCATCGGGACAGCTGCGCACCGCCGAGACGGTGGTCGAGGGGCTCGAGCGCGCGCCGGAGGCACTGCTCGGCGTCCTCGACGGGACGAACGTCGGCAAGATGCTCGTCCGCATCAGCTGAGACACGCCCGAAAAGACTCTTGCTCGTCATCCGCCAGGGGTTGGCCGGGCGGTTACGGTTGACGCATGACCGGAGGGATTCCGCGGGGGGCGATGCCGACGTGAACGAGTTCAAGCGACCGTCGTTGCCGGGCTCTGCCCTGTTCGAGGCCCAGGCCGACGGCGCCGATCCCGCCGAGATGGCAGCCGCCGGTCACCGCATCGCCACGTTGCTGGTCCGTGGGCCGCGGACCGGTGACGACCAGGGCCTCGTCGACCGCGTGCTGCACCTCGCCGACGAGGAGGGACTCGGCGTCATCGCCGACCTCTGGTCGCACGCGGCCGCCGACAGTCTCGCGGGCGCGCTCTGGCGGCTCTACCTGTTGCGGACCTGGGTCTACCGCCAGCCTGAGCAGGCGGCACGCGAGTTCGGCGCCGGCAAGGCGTACGCCCCCGTGCACGAGGTGCTCGCGGGGGTCGTCGATCCCCCGGGTCCTGAGGAGGTCATCGCGCTGGTCGACACGGTCGTACGCGGCATCGTCGGCGACGACTTCGACGTGACGCTCGACCGGGCGGCGGCATTCGCACACATCGTCGGCGTGGGCCGGGCGCAGCTCGACAGCGGCGATCCACAGAGCGCGGCGAAGCTGGTCGACACCGCGGTGCACCTGCGCCGCGCCGCCGAGCTCGAGCGCTCCGCCCGCCTGCATTGATCTGAATCACACGCCTGCCGAGGTGACTTGAGTTGCGCCGCTGCTCGGTTAGGCTGGTGCACGCGTCGGGCTGTGGTAGCCCCGGGTCCCAACATTAGCCGCTTCGAGCGGCCACGCGCCGTGAGGCGCTTCCCAGCCCGGCGCGACCCTCCACCGAGTCAGCGCCGCGGCGCGAACGTCGTGTAGGACTGGGCGGGACGCCCGATCTCCGACAGCTCGTCGAGGTCCTCGGCGGTCGGGGTCCACTCGCCGGCAGCCGCGTTGGCCGCGATCTGCTCAGGCTTCGTGGCACCGGCGATGACGCTGGACACCGCAGGCTGCGCCGCGAGCCCGCCGATCGCGAGCTCGAGGATCGAGATGCCGCGTGCCTTCGCGAAGGCCTCGAGCGCCTCGATGCGGTCCCAGTCGGCCGTCGCAAGGCGTTCGGACTGGACTGCCAGCCGCGTGCCCTCCGGAGCCTGCTGCTCGCGCTGGTACTTGCCGGTCAGCAAGCCGTACGCGAGCGGGAAGTAGGGCAGCACCCCGACGCCCAGCTCGAGGCAGGCGGGGACGAGCTCGGTCTCGGCCGTGCGGTTGTAGAGCGAGTACTCGTTCTGCGCCGTCACGAACCGCTCGAGCCCCTTGGTGCGGGACACCCAGTCGGCGTCGACCGCCTGCCAGGCCTGCAGGTTGGAACTGCCGATCGCGCGGACCTTGCCCTCCTTGACCAGCTCGGTCATGGCCCCGAGCGTCTCCTCGACCGGCGTGGACGGGTCCGGCGTGTGCAGCTGGTAGAGGTCGATGTGGTCGGTGCCGAGCCGCTTCAGGCTCGCCTCGACGGCCGTCCGCACGTACGCGGGAGCGCCCCGCCGGCCGCTGTCGTCACCGTTGACGCCCTGCATGTCCATGCCGAACTTGGTCGCGATGACGACCTCGTCGCGGCGACCCTGGAGTGCCTCGCCGAGCAGCTGCTCGCTCTGCCCGGTGCCGTACACGTCAGCGGTGTCGAAGAACGTGATGCCGTGCTCGAACGCGGCGTCGACGACCGCTCTGGTCTGCTCCGCGTCGATGCGGGTGCCGAACGCGTTGCACCCCACACCCACGGTCGAGACGGTGATGTCGCTGGATCCAAGGGTTCGCTGGCTGCTCATGCATCCAGCCTAGGCAGGCGCTGGACGCGGCCGGCCGCCGTCCCACCTCACGTACACTCGCCAGATGTTCCCGAGGCCCGCAGCGCGCAGGACAGCCGCTGCCCTGACGGCGGCGCTGGTCGCCGTGCTCCTCGTGACGTTCGGCGGGCCGACCCACGCGTCGGCCCAGCGCTCGACGGTGTCGGGTGTGAGCCATGCCGGTTCGGCGGTCAAGGCCGCCCGCACGCAGCACGTCGTCCCGCCGGCCTCGCACCACCAGACGCCGCTGCACCTCGACCTCGCAGCCACGCTGCCGAGCACCGCTTCAGACGTACGCCCGGCGGCTGCCCTGGCGGCCGCCGACACCTTGGTCGTACGCACGGGACGTGACCTCGTCACGCCCACCGGACGGGCGCCGCCGGCTCTCTGAGCCCGCGCCAACCCACCCGTCCCTCCACGCCGTCATCGGCGTGTTCCACGAAAGCTGTCCCATGTCATCCCGTGCACCCTTGTGGCGCGCCGTCGCCGCGTTCGCCGTCGTCGCCATCTCCCTAGCCCTCGCCCTGACGAGCTCGGCCAAGCTCGGCCTCGACCTCAAGGGCGGCACCCAGATCGTCCTTCAGGCCAAGGACTCCGACCGCGCCAAGGCCGACGCCGAGTCGACCGATCGCGCCCTCGGCGTGCTGCGCGGTCGCGTCGACGCGCTCGGCGTCGCCGAACCGACGCTCGCCCGTTCCGGCGACACGCGCATCATCATCGAGCTGCCCGGCGCGCAGGACCCGCGTGAGGCCGCCAAGGTCATCGGGCAGACCGCGCAGCTCTCGTTCCACGAGGTCCTCCGTGTGCCTGCGGAGGGCGAGAAGGCTGCCAAGGGCGAGCAGCTCCTGCCGGACGAGAGCGGCGCCCCCGTCATCATCGGCAAGCCGTTGCTGGACGGCACCGGGGTCAAGGACGCGACGGCGGAGACGGAGCAGCAGGGGCTCGGCGAGTGGGTCGTCGGTGTGCAGTTCAACGGCGCCGGAAGCGGCGGCTGGAAGCAGCTCGTGGCCGACGCCTGCGCCAACACCGCGGCGGGCAACCGGGTCGCGATCGTGCTGGACGACAAGGTCATCTCCTCCCCCGGCGTCGTGTCCCAGCTGTGCAGCTCCGGCGGCGGCAGCAGCACGCAGATCCAGGGCAGCTTCTCGCAGGAGTCGGCCAAGGACCTGGCGGTGCTGATCAAGGGCGGCGCGCTCCCCGTCGAGGTGGAGATCGTCGAGCAGAGGACCGTCGGCCCCACGCTCGGCAAGGTGGCGATCGACGCCTCGATCGAGGCCGCGATCATCGGCATCATCCTCACGGGACTGTTCATCATGTTCGTCTACCGGCTCGTCGGTCTGCTGGCGACGGTCGCCCTCGGCGCGTACGCCCTGATCTCGTACGGGCTGCTGGTGTGGCTCGGCGCGACGCTGACCCTGCCCGGACTCGCCGGGTTCGTGCTGGCGATCGGCCTGGCGATCGACGCCAACGTGCTCGTCTTCGAGCGAGCGCGGGAGGAGTACGCCGAACGTACGGCCGCGGGCTTGTCTCCCGCGCTGAGCACCGGGTTCAACAAGGCCTGGTCCGCGATCATCGACTCCAACGTCACGACGTTGCTCGCGGCAGCCCTGCTGTTCTTCTTCGCGTCGGGCCCGGTCAAGGGCTTCGGCGTCACGCTGTCGATCGGCGTCGTCGCGTCGATGGTCTCCGCGCTCGTCGTCGCCCGGGTGCTGAGCGAGTGGGCGGTGCGCCGGGCGTACGTGCGCAAGCGGCCAGGGATCAGCGGGCTCGCCGGCACCGGCCGTATCCGGAAGTGGTTGACCGAGAACGGCCCCGACCTCATGAAGCGCAGCGGCACGTGGATCGCGGTGACCGCCGTCGTGGCGGTGCTCTCGATCGGCGGGATCGTGGCGCGTGGGCTCAACCTCGGCGTCGAGTTCACCGGCGGGCGGCTGCTGGAGTACTCGTCCTCGAAGGAGGTCGACGTCGACGAGGCCCGTGACGCCGTCGGCGCGGCCGGGTTCCCCAAGGCCGTCGTGCAGTCGTCGTCGGGCGAGGACGGCAAGGAGAACATCACCGTCCGCGTCGACGACATCTCCAACGACCAGGCGTTCGAGATCGAGGAGGCGCTGTCCGGGATCGCCGGCGGCGTGGAGAAGGAGCGTGACGAGCTCGTCGGCCCGAGCCTGGGCAAGGAGCTGCGCGACAAGGCATTGATCGCGTTCGGCATCGCGATCGCGGCGCAGATGATCTATCTCGCATGGCGGTTCCGGTGGACGTACGCGGCGGCGGCGGTGCTCTCGATGTCGTCGGTCGTGCTCACCGTGGTCGGCGTGTTCGCGTGGTGGGGCAAGCCGATCGACGGCGTCTTCCTCGCCGCAGTCCTGTCGATCATCGGCCTCGCGGTCAACGACACGATCGTCGTGTTCGACCGCATCCGCGAGCACACGCGCGAGAACCGCAAGCGGCCGCTACGTGAAGTCGTCAACGAGGCGATCCTGCAGACCATCCCCCGCACGATCAACACGGGGCTCGGCGCGATGTTCATCCTGGCTGCGCTCGCGGTGCTGGGTGGCGACTCCTTGACGGACTTCGCGATCGCACTGCTGCTCGGGCTGTCGGTCGGCATCCTGTCGACCATCTTCACGGCATCCGCGCTCGCCGTGGTGCTGGAGGAGCGCTGGCCGTACGACCCCTCCGACCCGGCGAAGCGGGTCATCGATCCGTACGCGAACGTCGACGACGGCCGGTCGACGTCGGGCGCGGTCGTGTAGCCGCTAGCGTGTGGGGATGACGTCGACACCGCCGGAACCGCCCGAGTCCGACAGCAACGAGCCGACCGTCCCACTGGAGGATGGTGAGCCCGACTACGGCCGGGTCAACCAGCCGCCACCCCCGCCGCCCGGGTATGGCACACCGCCGCCACCTCCGGGCTACGGCACGCCTCCGCCGGGCTACGGTCCCCCGCCGGGCTATCAGCCGCCGCCCGGTGGCTACCCGCCGCCCGGATACGCGTACGGCGCCCACGCCGGCGCTCCGTGGGGTGTGCACCCGGTGACGGGTGTGCCGTACTCCGACAAGCAGAAGCTCATCGCCGGGCTCCTCAACATCCTGCTGCCCTTCGGCATCGGTCGGTTCTACACCGGCGACACCGGCACCGGCGTGGCGCAGCTGCTCGTGGCGATCTTCACGTGCGGCATCGGGTCACTGTGGTCGTTGATCGACGGCGTCCTCATGCTCACCGGTGAGCCGAACGACTCCCAGGGTCGTCCGCTGCGACCGTGACGGCGGTTGTCCACAGCCGCTGCTGAGGGGCTGACAGAACCGGACGCGTTTCGGTAGTTTCTCGGGCATGCGATTCGGGGGAATTGTTCTGGTGGTCCTGCTGACCCTTGGCGCCTGCTCGTCGGATCCAGAGCCCAAGGAGCCGAAGCGCTCGGCCACCTCGGTGGCGCCGACGTCGACCCCGCCGACGATGCCGGCCCAGGCGAAGGAAGACACCCCCGAAGGCGCGGCAGCATTCGTCAAGCACTACATCGACGTCTTCAACTACGCCTCCAACACGGGTGATGTCGGCGAGCTTTCGAGGCTGTCATCTCCCGAATGCAAGGGGTGTCAGAGCTACATCAAGCTCTACCGCGACACGTACAAAGCCGGCGGCTACTTCAAAGGCAGCGACTGGAAGCTCGGCGACTTGAGACTTCAGCAGGCTGGGAAGACCACGTATGTCACGACCGTGGCAAGCACTGAGCCAGGTCCGTACAAGGAAGCCGCAGGCAAACCTGAACATCGGAGCACCGGCAAAGACAACAAGGTGAGTTTCGCTGTCAGCCGCGGACAGGCGGGCTGGCGACTGACTCAAATTGGACTGGGTGACGTTCGATGAACATAGCTGTGGCGATCATGATAGTTGCTGGCGTCTTCGGAGCAGACGATGGCGACAACGCGTACGTGAAGCCGGCGCCCAACGAGGCACAGGTGTTGCTGGGGTCTCAGCGAGTCACAGCGGGAGACGGCCGTTCGAACGGTTCCAAACCCAAAGCAGCGGCAGCCAAGAAGCCTGCGTGGCGCCCACCGCTGCTTTGCAGGGTCGATCCTGAGACTCCGAACTACGGCTGTCGGAATGTCCCTCCCGAGGAAGCCCCAGACGCGGCTGAGCTCACTGAGGGCGACATCGTCCGGGCGGTGCGGGAGATCGGGTTGCCGAGCCTGACGGTGCAGATCCAGCCCGGCGAGGAGACGCTCGTCAACGTCGAGACCATCTTCTACACGCGGCCACGGCCCTTCGAGCGCAGCGTCACGTTGCTCGGCTTCGACGTCGACCTCGTCGCCACGCCCGTCCGCTACACCTGGGTCCACGACGACGGCACGGTCTCCACGACGAGCCGACCGGGCAGGCCCTACCCGGCGATGGACGTGACCCATCGCTACCGTGAACCGGCCGATGACGTGCACCCACGCGTCGACGTGACCTACCGGGTCCGCTACCGCGTCGACGGCGGCGCGTGGCAGACGATCGGGCAGACCTTGCAGGCCTCCGGCCCGGCCGCCGAGCTCGACGTCCGCGAGGCCGCGCCGGTCCTCACGAAGCCCTGACGACGGCCCGATCCCGCTGAGCTGCCGAGTGCAAGAATGGCGACATGCCCATTGCAAACCACATCGTTGAGCTGATCGGCAACACCCCGCTGGTCCGCCTCAACTCGGTCACCTCCGCGGGATCCGCGACCGTGGCCGCCAAGATCGAGTACCTCAACCCCGGCGGCAGCGCCAAGGACCGCATCGCGGTCAAGATGGTCGACGCCGCCGAGGCCTCGGGGGCCCTGAAGCCCGGCGGGACGATCGTCGAGCCGACCTCCGGCAACACCGGCGTCGGACTCGCACTGGTCGCCCAGCAGCGCGGCTACAAGTGCATCTTCGTGTGCCCCGACAAGGTCAGCGAGGACAAGCGCAACACCATGCGCGCCTACGGAGCCCAGGTCGTGGTGTGCCCGACCGCGGTGCCGCCTGACCACCCCGACAGCTACTACAACGTCTCCGACCGGCTCGTGCGCGAGACCGAGGGCGCCTGGAAGCCGGACCAGTACTCCAACCCGGCCGGCCCCGAGAGCCACTACGAGACCACCGGCCCCGAGATCTGGGCCGACACCGACGGCAAGGTCACGCACTTCGTCGCCGGCGTGGGCACCGGCGGCACGATCACCGGCGTCGGCCGCTACCTCAAGGAGGTCTCCGGCGGCAAGGTCAAGGTCATCGGGGCCGATCCCGAGGGGTCCGTCTACTCCGGCGGCACGGGTCGCCCCTATCTCGTCGAAGGCGTCGGCGAGGACTTCTGGCCCAGTGCGTACGACCCGGACATCCCCGACCAGATCATCGCGGTCAGCGACGCCGACTCATTCGAGATGACCCGCCGGCTCGCCCGCGAAGAGGGCCTTTTGGTCGGCGGCTCGTGCGGCATGGCCACGGTTGCCGCGCTCAAGGTCGCCGCAGAGGCCGGCCCGGACGCCCTCGTCGTCGTGCTGCTCCCGGACGGCGGCCGAGGCTACCTCTCCAAGATCTTCAACGACGACTGGATGTCGTCCTACGGGTTCCTGCGCGAGCCGCTCGACGGCACGGTGCACGAGATGACCGTGGGCGACCTGCTGCGTACGAAGTCCGGCGGCATGCCGGCGCTCGTGCACACGCACCCGTCCGAGACGATCCGCGACGCGATCGAGATCCTCCGCGAGTACAACGTCTCCCAGATGCCCGTCGTCGGCCCCGAGCCGCCAGTCGTGATCGGTGAGGTCGCGGGCAGCGTCAACGAGCGCGCGCTGATCAGCGCCGTGTTCGAGGGACGTGCCCTGCTGACCGACGCCGTCTCGCAGCACATGGAGCCGCCACTTCCGCTGCTCGGCTCCGGCGAGAGCATCGACGACGCCCTCGAGGCGCTGCACACCAGCGATGCCGTCATGGTCATCGAGGACGGCAAGCCGCTCGGTGTTCTCACCCGCCACGACCTCCTGGGAGTTCACGTATGAGCGAGAAGAAGAGCAGCCAGGACGAGGGTGCGTGGCAGGGCTTCGCGACCCGCGCGATCCACGCCGGCTACGAGCCCAACGCTGAGAACGGCGCGGTCAACGTGCCGATCTATGCCTCCTCGACGTTCGCACAGGACGGCGTCGGCGGCATGCGCAGCGGCTACGAGTACGCCCGCACCGGCAACCCGACGCGCACCGCGCTCGAGGCCAACCTCGCCGCCCTCGAGGGTGGCGCGCACGGCCGGGCGTTCAGCTCGGGCATGGCGGCCACCGACTGCGCGATCCGCTCGCTGCTGCGGCCCGGCGACCACATGGTCATCCCCGACGACGCCTACGGCGGCACGTTCCGGCTGATCGACAAGGTGTTCAGCCAGTGGGGCATCACCTACACGGTCGCTGCGGTCAACGACCTCGACGCGATCCGTGCGGCGATCCGGCCCGAGACCAAGGCCGTCTGGATCGAGACGCCCACCAATCCCCTGCTCAACGTCGGTGACATCGCCGGGATCAGCGAGATCTCGCACGCCGCGGGCGCCAAGCTGGTCGTCGACAACACGTTCGCGTCGCCCTACCTCCAGCAGCCGCTCGAGCTGGGCGCCGACATCGTGCTGCACTCGACGACGAAGTACCTCGGCGGCCATTCCGACGTCGTCGGCGGTGCCTTGATCACGGATGACGACGAGCTCGACACCGCGTTCGCGTTCCTCCAGAACGGCGCCGGTGGCGTGCCGGGCCCGTTCGACGCCTACCTGACGATGCGCGGGGCCAAGACGCTGGCCGTGCGTATGGACAAGCACTGCGACAACGCCGAGGCGATCGTCGACTTCCTGCAGGGGCACTCGAGCATTGCGTCGATCCTCTATCCGGGCCTGCCCGAGCACCCCGGCCACGAGGTCGCCGCGAAGCAGATGCGTCGGTTCGGCGGCATGGTCTCCGTACGCCTTGCCGGCGGCAAGCAGGCGGCGCTCGACTTCTGCGCCCGCACCGAGCTGTTCACCCTTGCCGAGAGCCTCGGCGGCATCGAGTCGCTCATCGAGCATCCCGGTGCGATGACGCACGCCTCGACCGAGGGATCGCTCCTCGAGGTGCCCGACGACCTCGTACGCCTGTCGGTCGGCATCGAGGACATCGGCGACCTGATCGGCGACCTGGAGCAAGCATTGCGCCCGTAAGCCCCTCACGGTTACGCCCACCAGGCACGGGCCTGGGCAGGGCGGCGTGGACGCTGCAACCGCTGTACGTCGTCACCGAGGTCGTCGTCGGGCTGCGGGCCTCGAATGACTACAGGTTCGCCGATTCCACGATCAGCGATCTCGGCAACACCTCGTGCCGGACGGTTCGCGGCGACGTGCTGTGCTCCCCATGGCACGCCGCAATGAACGCCGGCTTCGTCTGGTTCGGCATCACCCTCGCACTCGGTGCGCTCCTGCTCGGTTCTCGCGTCCTGCCCGGGCGCACGGGCGCGGCCGCGGTGCTGGTCTGGTGCGTCTCCGGTCTCGGGTCCGTCGGGGTGGGGCTCGTGCCAGTCAACGAGCACGGGGCCCTGCACGGTCTCGTGGCGCTGCCGGTCTTCCTGGCCCAGCCGACGGCGCTGCTCCTCACCGCGCTCAGCCTGCGGGGCACTCGCCCCGGTCTCGCAAGGGGCACGCTGGCTGTTGCCGCGCTGTCTGCGGTAGGGGCCGCCGGCTTCGGGGCGTTGCTGGCCGGTGACGGTTCGACCGCACTCGGCGGCTTCGAACGCCTGGCCCTGTGGCCTGGCTACGTGTGGGTCGCGGTCATCGCAGCGCTCACCGCACGCGCTGAGAACTAGCGCTGAGCTCAGGCGGTGCGTTCGTCGTCGTCGGCGACGCCGGGCAGGCCAACCTGCTCGAAGTCGATCTCGGGCCGGGCGATGCCGGTCTCCTCGAGCGCGGTGAACTCGCTGGCCGTGAGCCGGCGGGTGTCACCCTCGATCTGCTTGACCTCGCCGAGCATGCGCGCCTCGTCGATGCCGTCGAGCTTGCGAGCCGTCACGAGCACGCGACCCTCGAGCGAGCCGGCGAAGTCGTTGTAGGCGCGCACCGTGGTCTCGATCGAACGGCCCAGCTTGGAGACGTGGTCGGAGAGCTTGCCGAGGCGCTTGTAGAGCTCGCGGCCGAGGTCGACCAGCTCCTGGGCGTTCTCGGCGAGGTCCTCCTGCTTCCACGTCAGCGCCACGGTCTTGAGCGTCGCCCACAGGTTGACCGGCGTGGCCAGCACGATGCCGCGGCTGAAGGCGTACTCGAGCAGCGTCGGATCGGCGTCGAGCGCGGTGTTGAGGATCGCCTCGCTCGGGATGAACGCGATCGTGTACTCGGGGCTGACCGGCAGGCCGGTCCAGTACTCCTTGCCGGCCAGGGCATCGACGTGGCCGCGGACCTGCTTGGCGTGCTGGGTCTGGAGCGTCTTGCGCTCCGCCTCGCTGATGTCCTCGCGGAACGAGTCGATGAACGCGCTGAACGGCACCTTGGAGTCGATCGCGACCTGCTTGCGGCCGGGCAGCTTGATCACCATGTCGGGACGGCGTGCACCCGAGTCCGCGGAGATCGACTCCTGCACGGAGTAGTCGATCCGGTTGAGCAGCCCCGCCGACTCAACCAGCGTCTTGAGCTGGAGCTCGCCGTAGGCACCGCGTACGGAGTTGTTGCGCAGGGCGGCCGACAGCGTCTCGGCGGCCATCTTGGACTGCTCGGCGCTCTGCCGCGTCGCCCGGATCTGGGCGGCGAGGTCGCCGTGCTGCTCGCTGCGCTGCTTCTCGAGGTCGAGCACCTTCTGCTGCATGTCCTTGAGCTGTGCGGCCACGGGGGCGAGCTTCTCGAGCACCTTGCTCTCGGTCTGCGTCGCCGCTTCGCGCTGGCGGGTCTCCTGGCGGTGCGCCTCGACTGTCTGGCGGTGCTGATCCTGGGCCAGGACGAGCTGCTCGCGGAGCCCCTGGACCGATGCCTGCGCGGCGGCGAGCTGCTGCTCGACCTCGGCACGTACGACGGCCTCGTCATGACGGACCTGCGAGATCAGTGCCGCGTGACGTGCCTCGAGCACCTGCGCGTCGACGCCGGTCTCTCCGGGACGGGACGCACGACCGAACAACCAACCCCCGACGAGGCCGAGTCCGAGTCCCACGAGAAGCACGATGACGAGTTCCATGCCGTCAGTGTCGCAACCGGGACCGACACAATCGTGGAGACAGGCCGATGACACGCCCGATCGCGCGACGCTGCGCCGCGCGGGCTGCCAGAATCGTCAACCATGGCGACCGTGATGCTCCTGCTGGCCCATCCGCGAACCACGAGCTACTGCCACGCATTGGCGGAACGGATCGGCGAGCGATTGCTCGATCTCGGCCACGAGGTACGTTCGCACGACCTCTACGCCGAGCTGTTCGATCCCGTGCTCACCGCCGAGGAGTCACACACCAGCGGCGAGACGATCGAGTCCGTCCTCGCCCGTGAGAACGACCCGATGGTCGCGCTGCACCGCGAAGAGCTCCGCCTCGCCGAGGGCCTCGTCGTCGTGCACCCCAACTGGTGGGGCATGCCGCCGGCGATCCTCACCGGATGGATCGACCGCGTGGTGGTGCCCGGCGTGGCCTACCGCCTCGCCGAGGCCACCGGATACCCCGAACCCCTCGCGCCGCTCGCCGAGCTGTTCGTCGTCAACACGTCCGACACCACGGATGAACGGGAGCGCGAGCTCTACCACGATCCCCTGGCGTCGATCTGGGGTCGCTGCGTCGCGCCCTACCTCGGCGGTCCGCGGGTCACCCGCCGCGTGCTGCGCCCAGTCACCGACTCGACCGACGAGCAGCGCGGTGCGTGGCTCGACGAGGTAGAAACGCTGGCATCAGAGGTATTCGGGTCAGCCCCCTAGGCTGGCCGGTATGTCTGAGCGTCGCGGGTTCCTGGGTGAGGTCTCCTGGTTCCAGCTCGCTGCGAGCGTGCTGGCCGCCGTCACGGCTGCCTGGATCGCCTCGCGCCTGGGTGTCGCCGGCACCCTCGTGGGTGCGGCACTGGGCAGCGCCGTCGTCACGATCACGTCGGCGCTCTACGCCCGTACGCTCGACAAGGGCCGCACCCTGCTCGTCACCACAGCGACGGGCACCGTGATCCAGCGTCGCGTCGACGAGGACGGCGAGATCGCCGAGACCATCGAGCAGGCCGGCGAGGACGCACCGGTCGAGCGCGCCGAGTTCGTGCCCGACGAGCCGGCGCCGCGCCTGCACTGGAAGACCATCATCGTGACGACCGTCGTCGTGCTGGCCCTGGCGCTCGCCGCCATCTCCACGTACGAGCTGGTGACCGGCGAGACCCTCGACGGCTCCAAGGGCACCACGATCGGAGACTCGCTCGGCGGCCACAAGGGCAAGCCCAAGCCCAGCGATCCGACGAAGACACCGACCACGACGCCCACGACGACAGCGCCCACCACGACCCCGACTCCGGGCACCACCACGCCCACCCCCGACCCGAGCGCGACGACTCCGACCCCGACGCCCACCGAGACGACCGAGCCCACGGAATGAACCCCGTCATGGCGGCGTTGACCCGGCCGACGCCCTGGAAGGAGGCTTCATGACCATCTACATGACCCCGAACCTCAGCGACGAGAAGATCGAGTCGCTCGAGCTCTTCGACGCGTTCCGCTACGGCGAGGACCTGCTCGACTCGCGCTTCCCGCGCGATGCCGCTCGGGTGCTCCGCAAGGTCGTCGAAGCCGAACCGGGCAACCCGGCCGCCTGGGAGCTGCTGGGCCGTGCCCACTTCGCGGCGGCGCACCTCCCGCTCGCCGAGGAGGCGTTCCGCAAGCTCGTCGAGCTGGAGCCCACGAGCATGTGGGCGCAGACCGCGCTCGGCCTGACCCTCGACCGGCAGAGCCGTCACAGCGAGGGCGCGGTGCACCACCGCGTCGCCGCCGCGATGGGTGCGTCGGAGCGCGACGCGACGCGGGTCGAGCTCGTGGACCGACAGACCGGCTGACGGACCTGGACACCCAGTGGGCCGCCGTGGCCACAGCCCTGGTGCTGGTCGTGCTGCCACCCGTGTGGCGTACGACCCGGCACCTCGTGACGCTCGTGCACGAGGCAGGGCACGCCGTGGTCGCGGTGCTCACCGGCCGGCGCCTCAACGGCATCCGGCTGCACAGCGACACCTCGGGGCTGACCGTCTCCAGCGGGAAGCCCCGGGGTGCCGGCATGATCGCGACCACCGCGGCCGGATACCTCGCTCCTGCGGCCCTGGGACTCGGCTCGGTGCTGCTCATCGACGCCGGTCACACCCCGTGGGCGCTGTACGCCGGGCTGGCCACGCTGGCGCTCATGCTGCTGTACATCCGCAACTGGTTCGGCCTCGTCGTCGTCGCGCTCAGCGCGCTAGCCGTCGGCCTGCTGATCTGGAAGGCGCCCGAACGCGTGCAGGACTTCGCCGCCCTGGCGTTCGCCTGGTTCCTGCTCGTCGCCGCACCCCGCATGACGCTCGACCTCTGGGCGCATCGCCGGCGAGTGCGGACGCGTACGACCGACGCGGACATCCTCGCTCGTCTCACGATCCTGCCCGCAGCTGTGTGGAACACGATCTTCCTGCTGCTCACGCTCGCCGCCCTGGCCGGAGCGGTTCGCGTCACCGATCTGTTCACCTGATTGGATGGCGGACGTGTTCACCGTCGGCAAGGAGCTCGAAGGCGCCCTCGGGCGTACCGGCACGATCTCGACCCCGCACGGCGACATCCGAACGCCTGCCTTCATCCCGGTCGGGACCCGTGCCACGGTCAAGGCCGTGCTGCCCGAGGCCATGGCCGACCTCGGCGCCCAGGCGCTGCTCGCCAACGCGTACCACCTCTACCTGCAGCCCGGGGCCGACATCATCGACGAGGCGGGCGGCCTCGGTACGTTCATGAACTGGCGCGGGCCGACGTTCACCGACTCCGGTGGCTTCCAGGTGCTGTCGCTCGGCGCCGGGTTCAAGAAGACGCTGTCGATGGACGCCAAGGGTGTCGAGGCCGACGACGTCATCGCCGAGGGCAAGGACCGCCTCGCGCTCGTCGACGACGACGGCGTGACCTTCACCTCGCACCTCGACGGCTCCAAGCACCGGTTCACCCCCGAGGTGTCGATGCAGATCCAGCACCAGCTCGGCGCCGACATCATGTTCGCCTTCGACGAGCTGACGACGTTGATGAACTCCCGCGGCTACCAGGAGGAGTCGATCAGACGTACGCAGGCGTGGGCTGAGCGCTGCGTCGTCGAGCACCAGAGGCTCGCCGACGAGCGGTCCCACAAGCCCGCGCAGGCCTTGTTCGGCGTCGTGCAGGGCGCTCAGCACGAGGACCTGCGTCGCGCGGCGGCCCGCGGGCTCGTGGCTCTGGACTTCGACGGCTACGGCGTCGGCGGCGCGATCGAGAAGGAGAACCTCGGCACGATCGTGCGCTGGGTCAACGAGGAGCTGCCCGATGACAAGCCCCGGCACCTGCTCGGCATCAGCGAGCCCGACGACCTGTTCACCGCCGTCGAGAACGGCTGCGACACGTTCGACTGCGTCTCGCCGTCACGGGTGGCCCGCTCGTCGCGGGTGTACGCGATGACCGGTCGCTACAACCTCAACGTCGCGGCGTCACGGCGCGACTTCGGCCCGATCGACCCGGAGTGCGACTGCTACACGTGCGCGCACTACTCCAAGGCGTACCTGCACCACATGTTCAAGACCAAGGAGTACGTCGCGGCGACCCTCGCGACCATCCACAACGAACGGTTCACGGTGCGCCTCGTCGACGACATGCGTACCCACATCGAGGCCGGCACGTTCACCGAGTTCAAGACGAAGTTCCTCGCCCGGTTCTACGGCTGACCCTCGTCGGCGGTTTACCAAGAGGTCAGGGCAAACAGCCACTCACCAGGGCGCGCGCACCATGAGGAGCGGCGGTATGCCGTGAGGAGTGAAGATTGCCCTGACCTCTTGGTAAACCGTCACACCCAGTAGGTGGGCTCGCGGCGCTTCAACGCGTTGATCACCAGCATCGTCACGGGGCTCACGACGATCTCGACGGCGCACTTGAAGACGAACCCGACCACGAAGTAGTTGACGAACTGGCCGCCCGTCGAGATGCCGATCGCCGATGCCGCGATCGCGCAGAAGATGAACGTGTCCGCAGCCTCGCCGACCCCGGTCGAGCCGATCAGCCGGCGCCAGAGCCCGGGTTCGGCGCTGCGGGCCTTCATGCGCACCAGCACGTACGAGTTGAGGAACTGGCCGGTCAGGTACGCGATGAGCGAGGCCGCGACGATCTGCACACCGGACCAGACGACGCTCTCGAACGCGTCCTGGTTCTCGTAGAAGCTCGCACCGGGCAGCTTCATCGCGACCAGGAACGTGGCGAACGCGAGGATCGCCGTGCCGAAGCCGACGAGGATCGCCCGCCGCGCCGCCTTGAACCCGTAGACCTCGGAGATCACGTCGCCGAGGATGTAGGCCAGCGGGAACAGGATCGCGCCGCCGTCGGAGATGATCGGCAGCACCTGCACCGGCCCGAGCGACACGTCGTGGCCCGAGATGAACTCGGTCGACTTCGTCGCCGCGATGTTGGAGACGACGAGGACGACGCAGAACAGCGCGAGGATCACGTCGAAGTACGACGAGCCGCGCGACGCGTAGTGGATCTCGCGGTCCGGCTCGGCCGTGGTGGCAGCAGAAGTCATGGGCCCATCCTGCCAGTCTGGGCACCTCTGGGAGAATCGATGCATGACCGCTGAGCTGCCGACCCGGACCGACGTGCTCGTCGTCGGCGCCGGTCCCGCTGGAGCGGCGGCAGCGGCCTGGGCGGCGCGATTCGGCATGGACACCGTGCTCGCCGACGCCGCGACGTTCCCCCGCGACAAGACCTGCGGCGACGGCCTCACGCCCCGCGCGATCGCGGAGCTGCAGCGACTCGGACTCGAGGACTGGGTACGCGGACACGGCACCAACCGCGGTCTCCGCGCAGCCGGCTTCGGCCAGGAGCTGCTCCTCCCCTGGCCCGGCGGATCGCTGCCCGACTGGGGCTCGGCCGTGCCGCGCACCGAGCTCGACGACAAGATCTTCCGGGTAGCGGTCGAGTCCGGCGCCACACCGCTCGAAGGCGCCCGCGCCGTCGACGCGGAGCGGGACGCCTCCGGCAAGGTCACCGCGGTGACCTTCCAGCTCGGCAAGGACCGCACGCCCCACACGATCCAGTGCGACCGCCTCGTCGTGGCCGATGGCGTACGTTCGCCGCTGGGCCGCGTGCTCGGCCGCGAGTGGCACCGTGACACCGCATACGGCGTCGCCGGCCGGTCGTACGTGAAGTCGGGCCGCAGCGACGACCCTTGGATCTCCTCACACCTCGAGCTGCGCGGCGAGGACGACGAGCTGCTCCCCGGATACGGCTG
The DNA here is from genome assembly GCF_001428805.1 of Aeromicrobium sp. Root236. NCBI lineage: Bacteria > Bacillati > Actinomycetota > Actinomycetes > Propionibacteriales > Nocardioidaceae > Aeromicrobium > Aeromicrobium sp. Root236. The sequence continues at coordinate 794,922 of NZ_LMIS01000001.1, forward strand.
GATCTTCCCGCTCAGCGACGGCGAGGTGAACCTCGGCGTCGGCGCGCTCGCCACCGCCAAGCGGCCTGCCGAGCTGCAGATCCGCCCGCTGATGGAGTACTACGCCACGCTCCGCCGCGAGGAGTGGGACCTGAGCGGCGAGCTCCGCATGCCCACGAGCGCGTTGCTGCCGATGGGCGGCGCGGTCTCCGGCGTCGCCGGGCCCAACTGGATCCTGGTCGGCGACGCGGCCGGCTGCGTCAACCCGCTCAACGGCGAGGGCATCGACTACGGCCTCGAGACCGGACGGGTCGGCGCCGAGCTCATGCGTACACACACCGACCTCCAGGACGCCTGGCCCGCACTGCTGACCACGCACTACGGCGAAGCGTTCTCGATCGCCCGTCGCCTCGCGGGGCTCATCACGGTGCCGCGCCTCCTGCCCACCGCCGGACCGGTCGGCATGCGCTCGCACCGGCTCATGACGTTCGCCCTGCGCGTGATGGGGAACTTCGTCACCGACGAGGACCGGGACTTCACCGCACGCCTCTGGCGCTGGGCCGGCCGCCAGTCCGTACGCCTCGACGACCGGCCGCCGTTCACGTCTTAGCGCGTTCACATGTGGTTGCCGCCGGCAACGGCTAATCTCTCGCCATGACCGAGCCGCCTGCGGGCCAGCCGCCGTACGAGCCTCCTCCGCCGGGCTACGGCACACCGCCTCCCGGTTATCCGCCCCCGGGTTACGGTCCGCCGCCTCCGGGCTACTACTACGGACCCCCGCGCTACGAGGTCGGCGCGGCCTTCAGCTGGGCGTGGAAGAAGTTCGGCGCCAACAAGGCGACGCTGCTCACGGGTGGTCTCGTGCTGCTGCTCGCGACACTCGTCCTGTATGCCGTTGCCATTGGCGCCGTCTTCGCAGTGGTGGATCACCCCCGGCTCTCCATCACGGACTCGTCCGGCGAGCTCGACGGGGCTGGCGACTACTTCGCGACCCTCGGCGTGGGCTACGCGGCGTTGTTCGTGCTGCTGATCTTCTACTCGGTCGTCATGGCCGGCATGATCCGGACCTGCTTGCGGATCGCGGACGGCGAGACCCCGGGGGTCGGCGCGATCTTCTCGTACCGGAACGCACCGCGCATCCTGCTGCTCGCCCTTCTGACGACCTTGGGCGGCATCGTCGGCACGATCCTGTGCTACCTGCCCGGCCTCGCGTTCGGCCTGTTCGCCGGGTTCAGCATGTACTTCCTGCTCGACCGCGATCAGAAGCCGATAGCCGCGATCGAGTCGAGCTTCACGCTGGTCAAGAACAACTTCGGCAACGCTCTCGTCGCGTTGCTCCTTGCGGGACTGGTGACCGGTGCGGGGTTGATCGCGTGTGGTGTCGGGGTGATCTTCACACTGCCCTTCGGGATCCTGGTGCACGTCTACACCTACCGGTTCCTCAGCGGTGGCCGGATCGAACCCTGACGCTCCAGAACATGACGAAGGGCCCGGCCGGAGCCGGGCCCTTCGTCGTTCAGCTCAGATGATCACGCAGCAGGCGGTGCCGGCGGCGTGTCCTTCTTGTTGATCTCCGGGATCTTCTCGCCCGAGGCCTTGAAGAGCAGGAACGCGAAGACCGTGAGGGCGATCGTCGTGATGAACAGCACCCACCCCGACCAGCCCGGCCCGACGTCGATTCCGGTGAATCCTCCGTCGCTGTAGGTGAAAGCACGCAGGATCAGCAGGAGGGTGCCGAGACCAGCTGCTGCAAGGGCGACCAAGTTCCACGGAACACCGTCCGGCAGGTTTTCAGCCGCGAACGCCTTGATCGCGATGATCACGGTGGCGACGATCACCAGAAGTATGCCGAGCGTCGCGTAGCTATCCCACGCATTCGACACGTTCTTGGACACCCCGCCGCCACTGACACGTACGTACGCTCCGAAGAACGACAGGATGATGGACAGGCCACCAGCTATCAGTGCGCCTTGTTCGAACTTGCCCAGAGACTTGAAGTCGGTGGCCATAAGAAATCTTCTCCCAACGATGAATGTTAGGGCTGAATCTAGACCCATAACGGCCCTATACGACAGACATCTCACTGCCACACGTACAACGTGTCGCGAGGAACCGCGCCGTGGTAAAAGGTCTGGATCTTCACGCCCAGGGCGGCGGCGGATGAGCGGGGCCCGGGGTCACCTCGTCAGCGAGGAGTGCCGCGACCACGGCCACCGCCGTGGCGACGGCCGTCAGCCCGAGGACGACGAAGCCCGACCAGCCGAGGCCGAAGTCCATGCCGCGGATGCCGTCGGCCGAATCGTGCTGCTCGACGAGCAGGTACAGGACGAACAGCCCACCCGCCACGAGAGAGATGGCACCGGACATCCCGGCCAGGAGGCGGCGTGCCAGCGTCTGCGACGTGGGCAGCGACGCGGCGACGATCGCGAGGACCACGCCACAGAGCAGAGCCAGGCCGCCCAAACCGCCCAGGCGATGCCAAGCGGAGAATCCCGTGGAGTACCCGCCGCCGCCCGGGCCATCGAAGTCGAACGACACCGTCAGGAAGTGCGGAACGAACGAGAACACGACGGCCGCGCCCATCGCCACTGCTGCCACAATCCGAGCAACCAGTCCGAGAGGGTTCATCGCCGAAGACTATCTGCGGGTCGGCCGACGCGGGCGGGGACACCCACGTACGACACAATCTGCGTCATGGATGCTGATGTCATCGTCGTCGGAGCGGGCCTCGCCGGCCTGGTCGCCACCGCAGAGCTTGTCGAAGCCGGCCGCAAGGTCATCCTCGTCGACCAGGAGGGCGAGCAGGGCATCGGCGGCCAGGCGTTCTGGTCGTTCGGCGGCCTGTTCTTCGTCGACTCCCCTCAGCAACGCCGCATGGGCATCAAGGACTCGGTCGAGCTCGCGATGCAGGACTGGATGGGCAGCGCCCAGTTCGACCGCGACGAGGACCACTGGCCGCGGCAATGGGCCGAGGCGTACGTCAACTTCGCCGCCGGTGAGAAGCGTGCCTGGCTGAAGGAGCGCGGCCACAGCGTGTTCCCGGTCGTCGGCTGGGCGGAGCGCGGCGGCGGGCTGGCCAGCGGCCACGGCAACTCGGTCCCCCGGTTCCACATCACCTGGGGCACCGGCCCCGGCATCGTCGAGCCGTTCGAGAAGCTGGTCCGCGGCGGCCACGACCAGGGCCTCGTGCAGTTCGCTTTCCGCCACCAGGTCGACGAGCTGATCGTCACCGACGGAGCCGTCACCGGCGTACGCGGACAGGTCCTCGAGCCGACGGACGCCGAACGCGCCGCACCCACATCGCGTACGTCCATCGGTGAGTTCACGATGACCGCGCAGGCCGTCATCGTCACGTCGGGCGGCATCGGCGGCAACCACGAGCTCGTCCGCGCCAACTGGCCCGAACGCCTCGGCACTCCCCCGGAGCACATGATCTCCGGCGTCCCGGCGCACGTCGACGGCCGCATGCTCGGCATCGCGGAGAAGGCCGGGGCGAGCCACATCAACCGCGACCGCATGTGGCACTACGTCGAGGGCATCAAGAACTGGGACCCGATCTGGCCCCTGCACGGCATCCGCATCCTTCCCGGTCCATCGTCGATCTGGCTCGACGGCGCCGGCAAGCGGCTGCCGATCCCAGGGCTTCCCGGGTTCGACACGCTCGGCACGCTCAAGCTGCTGCGGCAGAGCGGCCACGACCACTCGTGGTTCGTGCTGACCCAGGCGATCATCGAGAAGGAGTTCGCCCTCTCCGGCCAGGAGCAGAACCCCGACCTGACCGGCAAGAGCGTGCGCGAGCTCGTCAAGCAGCGCCTGGCCAAGGGTGCGACCGGGCCCGTCGAGGCGTTCAAGTCCAAGGGCGAGGACTTCATCGTCGCCGACACGATCGAGGAGCTCGTCGCCGGCATGAACGCCCTGACGCCCGACGCGCCCGTCGACGTCGAGGACGTACGTCGTCAGGTCGCCGAGCGCGACCGCGAGCTCGACAACGCGTTCACCAAGGACCTGCAGATCGCCGCGCTCAAGCAGGCGCGCAGCTACCGCGGCGACAAGCTCATCCGCGTCGCCTCCCCGCACAAGATCCTCGATCCCAAGAAGGGCCCGCTGATCGCCGTACGCCTGCACGTCCTGACCCGCAAGTCGCTCGGCGGGCTCGAGACCAACCTCGACTCCCAGGTGCTGGGCACCGACGGCTCGCCGGTCGACGGCCTGTACGCCGCGGGCGAGGTGGCCGGCTTCGGCGGCGGCGGCGTGCACGGCTACAACTCGCTCGAGGGCACGTTCCTCGGCGGCTGCATCTTCAGCGGCCGCGCCGCGGGCCGGGCCGCCGCCCAACAGGTCGGTTGAGCCCACGGTCCTTGAGCTTGTCGAAAGGACATCCCCGGTTAGGTTTGACGCATGGACACCGCACCTCTCGTGGAGCTCAACGACGGACGCCAGATGCCGCTGCTCGGCTTCGGGACGTACTCGATCAAGGACCCGCAGATCTTCGTCGAGGCGATCGACACGGGCTACCGCCTGCTCGACACCGCGACCCGCTACGAGAACGAGACCGAGGTGGGCCGCGGCATCGCCGACTCACCGGTCTCCCGCGACGAGCTGTTCGTCACGACCAAGCTGCCCGGCAACGCGCACGGCTCGCAAGGTCCGCGCATCGAGCTGAGCGCATCCCTCGAACGCCTGGGCCTCGACCACGTCGACCTCTACCTGATCCACTGGCCGCTCCCGCGCATCGACAAGTACGTCGAGACGTGGCAGGCCATGATCGAGCTGCGCGACGAGGGGCTGACCCGGTCGATCGGCGTGTCCAACTTCCTGCCCGAGCACCTCAGCCGGATCGTGGCTGAGACCGGGGTGGCGCCGGCGGTCAACCAGGTCGAGCTGCACCCCTACTTCCCGCAGGTTGAGCAGCGCGCGGCCGACGAGGGCTATCGCATCATCACGCAGAGCTGGAGCCCGATCGGCCGAGGCAGCGACCTGCTCGACAACCCGGTGCTGGCCGAGATCGGCGCGCGGCACGGCAAGTCCGTGGCCCAGGTCGTGCTGCGCTGGCACACCCAGATCGGTGCGGCACCGATCCCGAAGTCGGCCACGCCGGAACGGTTCCGCAGCAACCTCGACATCTTCGACTTCGAGCTCGACCACGACGACCTCGAGCGCATCGCCGGGCTCGACACCGGGCAACGCATCGGCGGCGACCCTCGTACGCACGAGGAGTTCTAGGCCGCGCGGCGGCCAGGTTGTGAAGCGTTGCGCACGTTCCGGGCGTCCTGAGCCTGCGCAACGCTTCAAAACCTCGCAGACCCGCTAGGTTGCAGGGCATGACCGCTCTCGCCCTGATCCTCGCCGGCATCGCCGGGTTGCTGCACGTGCTGTTCTTCAAGCTCGAGTCGCTCGACTGGCGCAAGCCGAAGACGTGGAAGACGTTCGGGCTGGCGTCGCAGGAGGACGCCGACACGATGGCGTCGCTGGCGTACAACCAGGGCTTCTACAACCTCTTCCTCGCCGTCGGCACGTTCGTCGGCATCGGGTACGTCGCGTTCTCCGACGACCACGACACCATCGGCTGGACGTTGATCGTGTTCGCCTGCGGCAGCATGCTGGCCGCCGCCGTCGTGCTGATCTCCAGCGGGGGCAAGGCCTTCGCCCGCGCCGCCGCGATCCAGGGCGTACCGGCGCTGCTGGCGGTCGCCACGGCGCTCGTCGCCGCCAGCTGACACGGGGTCAGAACCGTCGGCGCCGCCGACTACTGTGAGCCCGTGCTTCGTATCGCCACCGTCAACGTCAACGGCATCCGCGCCGCCCACAACAAGACCAGGGGCCAGACCCTCGGATTCGGCGACTGGCTCGCCGACCGGGGTGCCGACATCGTGACCCTGCAAGAGGTCCGCGCGCCCGACGAGATCGTGCGTGAGCTGACCGCCGACGCCGGTTACCACGTCGTCCACGCCGAGGCCGCCGCCAAGGGCCGGGCGGGTGTCGCCGTGCTCAGCCGCACCGAGCCCACGGAGTTCCGGGTCGGCAACGGTGACGACTACTTCCACGACTCGGGCCGCTGGATCGAGGCCGACGTGCCGCTGGCCGACGGGTCGACCCTGACGACCGTGTCGGCCTACGTGCACTCCGGCGAGGCCGGCACGCCCCGCCAGGACGACAAGTACCGATTCCTCGAGCAGATGGCCGTACGCCTCGCCGAGATCCGCGCCACCGGCAACCACGGCATCGTCACGGGCGACCTCAACGTCGGCCACACCGAGCGCGACATCAAGAACTGGAAGGGCAACGTCAAGAAGGCCGGCTTCCTGCCCGAGGAGCGCGCCTACTTCGACCGCTACTTCGGCGAGCTCGGCTGGGTCGACGTGCACCGCACCCTCGCCGGCGACGTCGACGGGCCCTACACGTGGTGGTCCATGCGCGGCCAGGCCTACGACACCGACACGGGCTGGCGCATCGACTACCAGATCGCGACACCCGAGCTGGCCGCCGCGGCTCGCGAGGCGGTGGTCGACCGGGCCTCGAGCTGGGCCGAACGCTGGTCCGACCACGCCCCTCTGGTCATCGACTACGACCTCTGACATGACCACACCGCTCGATCGGCGCCTGGGGCTCGTCGGGTCGGTCGCAGTGGGCATGAGCGCCATGATCGGCGCCGGGTTGTTCGTGGTGTTCCCGCCAGCGGTGTCCGCAGCCGGAGACGGGGTCCTCGTCGCGCTCGCCCTCGCCGCCGTGGTCGCAGCGTGCAACGCGATCTCGTCGGCCCGCCTGGCTCGTCGGCACCCGGTCGCCGGCGGCACGTACGTCTACGGCCGCGAACAGCTCGGGCCGTTGTGGGGTTACCTCGCCGGATGGTCGTTCGTCGCGGGCAAGGTCGCCTCGTGCGCCGCGATGGCGTTCGCACTGGGCCACTACCTGTGGCCCGACCACGCCCGGTTCGGCGCCTCGGCTGCTGTCGCCGTGTTCACCGCGGTCAACCTCGCGGGCGTCGAGAAGTCGGCCGCCATCAGCATCCCGCTCGTCGCGGGTGTCGTCGCCATCGTGGTCGCCGCCACCGTGGTCATGCTCACGGGATCGTCCGCGTCGAGCCCGGATCTGCCGACGTCGTCCGGCGGCGTGCTCGAGGCCGCGGGGCTGCTGTTCTTCGCCTTCGCCGGCTATGCCCGCCTGGCCACCCTCGGCGAGGAGGTGCGCGAACCCGCCCGCACCATCCCGCGCGCGATCGCCATCACGTTCGTCCTCGTGCTCGCGCTCTACGCGACGGCCGCAGTAGCACTCCTGCACGTGCTCGGCGCCGCCGGTCTCGCGGGCTCGGCTCGCCCGTTCGTCGCGGGAGTCAAGGCGGCCGATGCCGACGGATTCGTGCCGTTCGTCCTGGTTGCCGCGGCTCTCGCGGCCGGTGGCGCGCTCCTGTCGCTCATGCTCGGGGTCTCCCGCACCACCCTGGCGATGGCTCGCGACGGCCATCTGCCGCGCGGCCTCGCCGCTGTGAGCGTACGCACGAGGGTGCCTCACGCCGCCGAGATCGCCGTCGCGGTGGTGGTCGCTGGGCTGATCTGCTTCGGCGACCTCGTGACCAGCGTGGCGTTCTCGTCGTTCTGCGTGCTGATCTACTACGCCATCGCCAACGCCTCGGCGTGGACCCTCAACCGCGCCACGCTGCCACGGTTGGTGTCGGCCCTCGGTCTCGCGGGTTGCACGGCGCTGGCCCTGAGCCTGCCGCCCTCGACGATCCTCGTCGGCGCAATCGTCCTCGCTACCGGCGGCGCACTTTACGCCCTGCGTCGCCACTGAAAGACTTACGGATTCCTACCGGGTTTCCTCCCACGAGCGAAATGCATCCAGCTCATTCTTGACTCGGCCGACAACCCAAACGACAACCGTCACATCGTCCAGCAGTCCCACTCCTGGAATTGCATCAGGGATCAGATCGATCGGTGAGACGACGTAGACCAGAGCAGCTACGACCAGCAACAATGTGTCCGTCGAGATCTGTCGATAGTCGCCTTTGGCGTACGACGTGACCATCCGGATCATCGCCTTCAGATCCCCCAGCACCTCTTCGAACGGCCCCGATCTGTCGCCGGCCCGTGAAGCGGAGTCCGCAGCGAGCTTCTTCAGCTTCTCGGGGTTTTGGATGATCGAACCTGCCCTCTTGCGCGCATTCTTGAAGAACTTCGAGCTGGGGGCACTCTTCGCCAGGGCGGAGGAAGACTTCCGCAACCTTGTGGTCGCTGCGCGTCGTGTGGTCTTCAACCGCGCCGACGCCGTCTTCTTGGCGGCCGCCTTTTTCGCCGGGCTCTTCTTGGCCGCAGCCTTCTTCGCCGGACTCTTCTTGGCGGCCGTCTTCGTCGCGGGACTCTTCTTGGCGGCCGTCTTCTTCGCCGGACTCTTCTTGGCCGCAGCCTTCTTCGCCGGACTCTTCTTGGCCGCAGCCTTCTTCGCCGGACTCTTCTTGGCCGCAGCCTTCTTCGCGGAACTCTTCTTGGCCGGTATGCCGCTGGTATCGCTCATGTGATCCTTCCCCTGTCACGAGCAGAGTAGACCCGCGTGACCGACAACACGTCCGAATACGCAACGATCACAAGTTGAATGTTGCATAACTGCGTCATACACTTGGTTGCATGGCGCAACCTGATCTTGAACATCTCGCCCAGGCACTCCGCGAGTTCGCCGGTGGCCTGCTTCGCTCGACCCGCACCGACCTGCTGAGCCGCACCGCTGCCTCGACCCTGTCGTGGCTCTCACGCGAGGGGGCCATGCGGATCACGACGCTCGCCGAACGCGAAGCGGTCACCCAGCCGGCCATGACCGGTCTCGTGCAGCGCCTCGAGGCCGCCGGCCTGGTCAGCCGCAAGGCCGACGCCCGCGACGGCCGCGCCGCCCTGATCGACATCACGCCGCGCGGCCGCGAGATGCTCGAGCGCCGCCGGGCCGCCCAGGACGCCGTCATCATCGACCGACTCGCGGGGCTCTCCCCCGACGAGCTCGCTGCCGTCGAGGCAGCACTTCCTGCCCTCTACAACGTCACGGAGCTTCATGTCGTCTGACACCACCACCCTGTTCAAGCAGCCCAAGGCGGTCTACGCCGTCGCGTTCGCCTGCGTGATCTCGTTCATGGGCATCGGCCTCGTGGACCCGATCCTGCCGGCCCTCAAGACCCAGCTCGATGCCACCGAGAGCCAGGTGACCCTGCTCTTCACGAGCTATCTCGTCGTCACCGCCGTCGCGATGCTCGTCACCAACTGGGTCTCGAGCCGCCTGGGCGCCAAGCGGACGCTGCTGACGGGGCTCGTCATCATCGTCGTGTTCGCCGCGCTCGCCGGATCGACCGACACGATCTCGGGCATCGTCGCGTTCCGTGCCGGCTGGGGCCTGGGCAACGCCCTGTTCATCGCCACCTCGCTGGCGGCGATCGTCGCCAGCGCCCGTGGTGGGTTCGCCGGGGCGATCATCCTGTACGAAGCCGCGCTGGGCCTGGGCATCGCCGCCGGCCCCCTCGTCGGCAGCGTGCTCGGCAACATCAGCTGGCGCGGCCCGTTCTACGGTGTCTCGGCGCTCATGGCGATCGCCCTCGTCGCCACCGTGTTCCTGCTGCCCGCCACGCCGAAGCCCGAGCACCGCACGTCCCTCAGCGCGCCGTTGCGCGCCCTCGGGCATCGCGGGCTCCTCACGATGAGCGTCACGGCGCTGCTCTACAACTGGGGCTTCTTCACGATGCTCGGCTACGCGCCGTTCCCGATGGGCCTGTCGATCACGGCGCTCGGCTGGGTCTTCTTCTGCTGGGGTGTCCTGGTCGCCTTCTTCTCGGTCATCGGAGCTCCGTGGCTGCAGCAGCGATTCGGCACGGCCGCCTCGCTCTACGGCTCGCTGGGCCTGTTCGCCGTCGACCTCGCAGTCATGGCGATCAGCCCGACCAACCAGGTGCTCATGATCGGCTGTGTCATCGCCGCGGGCATCTTCATCGGCATCAACAACACGCTGATGACGCAGGCCGTCATGACGGTCTCGCCGGTCGAGCGTCCGGTGGCCTCTGCCGCGTACGGATTCGTGCGGTTCATCGGCGGCGGCCTGGCCCCGTTCGCGGCCGGCAAGCTCGTCGAGCACTTCGACGTGCACGTGCCGTTCGCGATCGGCGCGATCACGGTGCTCGTCGCGATCGGCGTGCTCGCCTCCGGCCGCCACCTGTTGGCAGACGCCGACCGCAGCCTCGCGGGTCACGACGACGAGGTCAGCGGTGAGGTCGCCGACGAGTTCGGCGGCGCCTCCGGTGCGATCGACCAGGTCGTACGCACCTCCTAGACCGCCGCGGCGTCCGCTTCCCAGGTCATAGCGGGCGCCGCGGCTCAGCCTCCGGGCACAAGTGAGGGGCGCGCACCCCCTGATGCGCGCCCCTCAGTCCTTGGCCACTCAGGTCAGTTGAACCTGACCTTCAGCGAGGTGCCGTCCTCGTCGAGGACCTTCACCTTGACGCCCACCGCAGGCAGCTTGACCCCGTGGCTGGGGAGCTCGGCGTACCAGTACTTCTTGGTGTCGTCGAACAACGGCTGGGCAGCCTGTCCACGGATGTAGCTCGGGACGCCGTTGGTGTGCAACGTCATCGAGTCCGCCTTGTGCAGCGAGAACGGTGCGTCGTACACCTGGATGCGAGGCCGCCACGGTGCACCCGTTGCGAGGTTGATGATCGGCCTCGGGTTGGCGTCGATCGGCAGGTTGCGGCCCGACCCCGGGTGAAGGCTCGTGTTGTTGTCCTTCATCGAGGTGTCCCAGTACGAGATCAGCAGGCCGTGACCGTACTTGTAGTGCTCGACCCAGTCCGGCTTCGTGTTGGTGAAGCCGAAGTTGTACGGGCCGGTCAACAGGTACTTGTCGTAGGACACGTAGGAGCGGTGACCCATGACGTAGTAGTTGTCGGCGAGGCTCGACGTGGTGGCTCCCACGATCGAGAATCCGTTGAACGTCCACGCCGGTCCACCGTCTTCTGCGCCGTCGTCCAGCACTGTCGCGCCGTCGACCGTCAGCTTGACGTCATCGAGGAACAGTCCGGGCTTGGCGAGACCGCCGTCGGTCTTGTAGTAGACCCGGAACTTGATCTTCTGTCCGGCGTACGTGTCCAGCGGGATCAGCACTTCGTCCCATGGAGCGTGGTCACCGGTGAGCGACGGGTTGCCGCTGGTGTCCGGCGGGAGCGCGGCCCCGTTGAACGAGCCGTTCAGCGCGGTCCAGTTGGCTCCGCCGTCCGTCGACGCCTGGAAGTACGCGTAGTCGTAGCCTTCCTCGATCGAGTAGCGGATCTTGGCCGTCACCGACGCCGTCGTCTTGCCGGTCAGATCGATGTCAGTCGTCATCGAGTTGGCCAGGTTGTCACCGGAGCCCGAGTAGAACTGCTTGGCACCCGAAGCCGGAGCGCCGTTGTCCTTGACGACGGTCTTCTTCGGCAGGACCACGACTGCGCCCTGGGCCTTCTTGGTGTTGTACTCCTGCGGTCCCATCGCCAACGTGCGCTTCTCCTTGGCGCCGATCGCCTCGTAGTCGAGCCAGCCGAGCTGCAGCTTCTCCCACGCACCGATGTCACCCGGTCGCGTGCCGAGCGGCTCGCCCTTGGCGTTGAGGCGGCTCTGGGCCATAAGGGTCCAGTACTCGTTGGAGTTGTCGCCGCCACCGGCGATCGCGTAGGCGTCCGGCAGGCCGAGGTCGTGTCCGTACTCGTGGACGAAGACCGAGAGGCCGCCGTTCTCGGGCTGCACCGTGTAGTCGGAGATCCAGATGCCGGTGTCGCCGATCTCGGTGCCGCCGAGGCGGTTGTAGTCCGGGCCGGTGATGCCGGCGTCGGTCAGGAAGGCGTTCCAGCGGTGCGACCAGATGGCGTCCTCTCCCTGCTGCGGGTCACCGTCGGCCTCGTCGCCGCCGGCGTGCACGATCTGGAAGTGATCGATGTAGCCGTCGGGCTCGTTGAAGTCGCCGTCGCCGTCGTAGTCGTAGCGGTCGTACTGGTCGTACGCCTGCAGCGCCGTCTTGATCTCGGCGTCGGTCTTGCCGGCGGCCTTCTGCTCCGCGATCCACGCCGTCACGGCGTCCTGGATGAGGTACCAGGTGCCGGAGTCCTCGCGGCCGTAGCGGGCCTCGTTGTAGGGAACCTTGACCCAGTCCGAGACCGTGCCGTCAACGGAGTAGCGGCCCGACGACTGCGTCTTGTAGTACGTCTTGAGCGACTCGCCGTTGGTCTTGAAGTACATGTCCTGGTAGTGCTGGCGGTTGAAGTCCGCCTGCCAGACCGTGGAGTTGTCCTTGGTGCGGTCGGGCGCGGGGATCTTGTTGTGCAGCGGGCCCTCGAACGTCGTGGGTCCGGGGGTGTCAGGGTCGGTGTCGACGTCCGGGTAGTCGGGGTGACGCTGGTTGCCGAACTCAGCGAGGATCACGAAGATCTTGTCGGCGCGCTCCTGCGAGAGCTCGACGTACTGGTCCTGCTGCTTGGCGCCGGCGCGGGCCTTGAAGTTCTTGCGGAACTTCTTGTTGCCTGCGCGGGCGGCATCGGCGGGGCTGGTGCCGCGACCGACCTTGACGACGGTGCTGCCGTCCTTCTCGACGGGCTTCAGGTCACCGTTGAGCACACCGGTGATGGCGGACTCACGCAGCTCGCGGCGCTTGTCCTCCATCGGGCTGCGCAGCTCGTCCTGCTTGTGGGTGACTCGATCGCTACCGGCGACCGGCGGTGCTGCTGACGCGGAGCTGGGAGCCGTATAGGCCGTCCCGAATGCTGCCGCGAGTGCGAGGCCGACTAGGCCTGACGTCACACGCTTCACTGTTCCCCTCGTTCCCTTTGATGGAGCAGCCGGGTGGTTTGCCCGGCCTGCGGTGCGTACGCCCTCGTGAGGCGCCCTGCACAACGGGGTCAACTTAGGTAATTTTCAGGAAGAACGGCAGTCTTGACTTTTGGCTCAGGATGACTATAAGGACTAGTCCCTTCGGACTAGGGCAATGAGACAGCCCAACTTCCACGTTCTCGGCTCCCGTCCACCCCGCCTGATTTATGGTGTGGGTGGGAGGGAGAACCCATGAAAAAAATACTGAACCCGCGCGCTCTTGCGGGAGCTTTGTTCGCAGTTCTGGTCCTGACGGCTATGCCGGCCTCGGCGATGACGCCCTACACCTACGAGTACGACGTCATCAGGTGGACCAACATCAAGCGGGTCGATCACGACAAGACCAAGGTCAAGGCCCAGTCGTGCGTCGACCGCTACGCCGAACGGCAGGCAGCGTGGATGGCCAGTCACAAGGAGCTCAAGCACCAGAGGATGCAGCCGATCATGGACGCCTGCGGATTGTCCTTGGTGTCGGAGAACATCGCGTACGGATTCGGCAGCGGTTACCGAGTCGTCGGCGCGTGGATGAAGTCGTCCGGCCACCGGGCCAACCTGCTCAACGGCAAGGTCCGCTTGATCGGCGTCGGGGCCGTGCAGGACGACGACGGAGTGTGGTGGGTGTCGCAGGTGTTCGGTCGAAAGCAGTGAGCGTTTCCGGGTGGTGAATTTTGGAATTCACCACCCGGAAGGCTTTCCCTTTGGGGTTCGCTGTGCCCTAGGCTTGTCGGCAGTTGCACGACGTTGGGCCGTAAGAATGAATGAGTTCCTCTCGGGGTGTCTAGTTCTTCTCGAAGGTTGGATGTACGTCGCGACAGTCACTCGCGAAGGTCGTGAGGGACATCTCGCCAAGAGGAGTTAGACATGGCAACAGGAACCGTCAAGTGGTTCAACGCTGACAAGGGCTTCGGATTCATCGCCCCCGACGACGGCAGCGAAGACGTCTTCGCGCACTTCAGCGCCATCCAGTCCAGCGGCTACCGCTCGCTGAACGAGAACCAGAAGGTCGAGTTCGACGTCGAGCAGGGCCAGAAGGGCCTGCAGGCCGCCAACATCCGGCCCCTTTAGGTAGGACGACAGGCTCGCGAGAGCTTGGGGGCCGGCTTGCCGGCCCCTCTAAGCAGGACGACAAGCTCGCGAGAGCTTGGGGGCCGGCTTGCCGGCCCCTCTGATTCGGACTGCGAAAGCCCCCGGAGCATTGCTCCGGGGGCTTTCGCGTGTCAGGCGTGGCTCAGAGGTGCCCGCACTCGTCCCACGCGTGGCGGCCGTACTCGGCACTCGGAGCGCTCTCGAGATAGCTGATGTCGGTGTCGGGCTTGGCGTGCCGGGGAGCGAGGCGATGAGCGGGGAACCTGGCCGACGCCTCGGCAACCTGCTGCGAATCGATCTCGAAGGTGGACTCGTCCATGGGGCTCTCCTCTGCTCACGGGCGTTGACCTGAGGATATCCTCATGTTTGCCCGCCGGGTAACCCTTACGCCCCGGTAGCTTCAGAGCGTCACGCGGAGGATCCGGTCGTCGCGGTCCCGCGGGTCGCCCCGGCCGTCGGTGTTGCTGGTGGTGACCCACAGCGCACCGTCCGGGGCCGTGACGACCGTGCGGATGCGCCCGTGGTCGCCGGCGAAGTACGCCTTGGGCTTCCCGGCGTGGTCGCCGTCAAGAGGTACCGCGAAGAGGCACTCGCCCTGCAGCGCTCCGAGGAACGCCGTCGACCGGGTGATCGCCAGGCCGGCCGGTGAGCAGTCGTCCGTGGGCCACGTGACCTTCGGGTTGACCAGGTCGTCGTCCTCGGACAGGCCCTCGACCATCGGCCAGCCGTAGTTGCCCCCACGCGCGATGAGGTTGAGCTCGTCCTTGGCCTTGTCACCGAACTCCGTGGCCCACAGCCGGCCGTCCGCGTCGTACGCGAGGCCCTCGATGTTGCGGTGCCCGTACGACCAGGTGCGGTTGCCGAACGGGTTGTCGGCGGCCGCCTTGCCGTCGTGGGTGATCCGCAGGACCTTGCCGTTGAGAGAATTCTTGTCCTGCGCCAGCGGGCCGTCGCCGGCGTCCCCGGTCGAGACGAACAGGTTGCCCTCGCCGTCGAACAAGAGGCGTCCGCCGTGGTGCCGGCCGCCGATCCCGATGCCGGTCAGGATCGGCTTCTGCGAGGCGATCACGCCACCCTTGAGCGTCAGGCGGACGACCCGGTTGTCCGAGTCGGTCGTGACGAACGCGAACAGCGTCGACTCGTCGTCCGGTGCCAGCGCCAGCCCGAGCAGGCCACCTTCTCCCCCGGGGGCACCTGATGCACCGTCGACGTCGCCGACCTTGGTGACCTTGCCGCCGGGCGTGATGCGGACGATCGAGCCCTTGTCGCGCTGCGACACGAACGCGTCGCCGCTCTCGAGGAACACGATGTCCCATGGCACGTTGAGACCGGTGGCGATCGTCGAGGCGATCGTGGGGTCGACGCTGGTGGGGGTGGCCGTGGCCGTGGTCGTGGCGGGACTCCCGGACGGCGTACGCGTCGGGCTGGGCTTCTCCCCGTCGCTGCCGCAGCCCACGAGGGTCGCGGCACCGATCGCGGCGAGGCCGGTCAGCAGGCTTCGGCGTTCCATGGATCGATCATGCCGGTCCCGACCCAACTGCGACAGTGCGTCAGCGTCTCCTCGACGTGTGACGTGCCGGATCCGCCATTAATCTTGAGGAATGCCTCCCCTGCTCGGCGGTCGATACCGCCTCGACAAGCTCATCGGTGGTGGCGGCATGGGCGAGGTCTGGCAGGGCCACGACGAGGTCCTCGACCGCACGGTCGCGATCAAGATCATCCGCCCACACCTCGCCGACGACGAGAACATCCGGGCGCGACTGCGGGTCGAGGCCCAGCTGGCCGGCAAGCTGCATCATCCCGGCATCGTCGACGTGTTCGACTACGGCGAGGACGAGGAGGACGGCAAGCCGGTGCCGTTCCTGGTCATGCCGCTGATCGACGGCGCGCCGTTGTCGGCGCTGCTGGCCGAGCGGGGCACACTGTCGACCGGCGAGACGATGGCCATTGTCTCCGAGATCGCCGCGGCACTGGAGGTCGCGCACGAGGCCGGCATCGTGCACCGCGACCTCAAGCCCGGCAACATCCTGGTGACCCCCGACGGCCGGGTCATGCTGGTGGACTTCGGGATCGCGCACGCGGCAGGCGGCGAGCCGCTCACCCAGACCGGCGCTCTGGTCGGCACCGCGGACTACCTCAGCCCGGAGCAGGCCGCGGGACGTACGGCCACCCCCGCCTCGGACCTCTACTCCTTGGGCGTGGTCGCCTACACCTGTCTCAGCGGCGCCCTGCCGTTCCACCGTGACAGCGACATCGCCACAGCCCTGGCCCACCTGAACGATGCTGCTCCGGCACTGCCGGAGACCGTGCCCGACGAGGCGACGACCCTTGTCGGCGCGCTGCTGGCCAAGGAGCCCAGCGCACGACCGTCGTCCGCGACGGCGGTGTCCGTGGAGGCCGCGGCGCTCGCGACATCGATCCCCGCGCCGCCGGGCCACGCGCCGGAGATGAGCGGCGAGCCGACCATGCCCGATGCCGCCGCACGACCCGACGACACCCTCCCGGGCATCGTGGAGCGGCCCGTCAGCGTGGGCGCTCCCGGAGACGACCCCGCAACCCTCGTCGCCGCCCCGACTGGCGGGAGCACGGTGGCTGCCGAGCACGAACGCCGCGGGCGACCCCGGCGCATGGTGCTCCTCAGCTCGGCGCTGGTCGTGCTGATCGCTGCAGCGCTCGGCTGGATGCTCCTGGGCGGAGGCGCGGACACCGTGACGGTGCCCAACGTCGACGGCAAGTCACAGAGTGCCGCCACGGCCGCGCTAGAGAAGGCCGGGCTCGAGGTCGAGATCCGCAAGGTCGACGTGGCGCACATCAAGGCCGGCGAGGTCGTGCGCCAGTCCCCCAGGGCCGGCACCGATGTCGACGAGGGCTCGACCGTCACGCTGTCGGTCGCCACCGGGCGCGTACGCATCCCGGTCGACAAGCTCGTCGGGTCGACGTACGACGAGGCCGCCGCGCTCCTCGACCGCTACGGGCTCAAGGCCACCCCCTTGTTCGCGCAGTCCGACAAGCCTGCGGGGACCGTGATCGACGTCGATCCCAGCACCACGGCGAAGTCCGGCGCCACCGTGACGCTGACCGTCTCCAACGGCGTCGTGCCGCGGGACTCCTCGAATGAAGGCAAGGGCAAGGGCAAGAAGGACCCGAAGGAGGAGAAGAAGCCCGCCGGCAAGAAGGACCCGAAGCCCAAGGACCAGCCCGATCCCTCGCAACCGACACCGACGGACACGTCGACCACGCCGACGGACGGCTCCTGACGACTCCGGGAATGCCCACCACGGACGTACCGTTGAACAGTGCGTACGGAGTTTTCCTATGAGAGGCAGTCATGAGCACCGTCACCCTGACCAAGGACACCATCGACGACGTCATCGGCGCTGAGGGCATCACCCTCGTCGACTGGTGGGCCGAGTGGTGTGGTCCGTGCAAGCAGTTCGGCCCGGTCTTCGAAGCCGCCAGCGAGCAGCACAGCGACGTCGTCTTCGGCAAGATCGACACCGAGGACCAGCGCGAGCTGGCCGCCGCCGCCCAGATCACCTCGATCCCGACGCTGATGGCGTTCCGCGACGGCATCCTCGTCTTCTCGCAGCCCGGCGCCCTTCCGGCCGCCGGCCTCGAGCAGGTCATCACCGCGGTCAAGGACCTCGACATGGACGACGTGCGTCGTCAGATCGCGGCCCAGGAGGCCGAAGCCCCCGAGGCGCGCCAGGCCTGACGCCTAGGCGGCTACTTCTTCTCGCACGCGATCCCGTCCTTGTCGCGATCGCGCTTGGTGTTCTTCTTGTAGACCGCCTTGTTGCGGGTGAAGTTGGTGACCGGGGTTCCCGACGTGTGGTCGTGGGCCCCGGGCTTGCCAACCCCGTGCTTGTAGTCCTTGTTGAGCTTCTTGCAGCTGCTGTAGGACTTGGCAGCGGCTTCGGCCGGCAATGACGTCGCGGCGACCATGCCCAAGCCAAGGGCAGTGGTGCAACACGCGACGACGAGCTTCTTGATGATCATGGGGTTCCCTCCCGTGAAGACAATGACTCTCGAATCCTCGGTCACGTGGACGCGGAACGGGCCGGTTCGGTCAAAGATGGCTCCAACGAGCCATGCTCAGGCGACGACTGCCGTCGAGGCGCCGGGGTCCACCCACGTGATGCGGTCCGCGTACGGCGACGCAGCCAGCACCGCTTCGGCCTCGCCGCGGCCCTGCTGGAAGTGCGACCAGCCTTCGTAGTGCACGGGGACGACCGCGGACGGCTTGACCAGGTCCAGCAGCTCGGCGCCCTGGCGGGCGTCCATCGTGTAGCGGAACCAGCCGGTGAGGTAGCGAAAGCGCACGGAGCCCAGATGCATCAGGATCGTGCCGATGTCGAGGCGCGAGGCGACGTCGCGCAGCCCTCGGAACAGCACGGTGTCACCGGTCATCCACAACGCCCCGTGCTCCTGCCCCGCCCACTCGAGCGCGAACCCGATGACCGGGCCGGTGATCGGATTGAGGCCCACGGGACCGTGCTGGCATGGCGTCGCGGTGACGGTGATCGTCTCCTTGCCGGACGCCTCCAACGTCCAGGTGTCCCACGCCGCCAGACCGATCGCCCCGCCGCCGAGCTTCGCCGCCGCCTTCGTGGTGGTCAGGACGGTGCCGAGCCGCGGCAGCATCGAGACGCCGGTGGGGTCGAGGTTGTCCGCGTGATGGTGGTGGCTGATCAGCACAGCATCGATCGGGCCGAGATCATCGGGCGTCACCGACGGGCCCACGAGCTTGCTGGACATGGTGCCCCAGCCGAAGAAGTAGCGCCGGCCGGGCGGGTCGAAGGTCGGGTCCGTGAGGATGCGCCAACCGCCGAACTCGAGGAGAGCGGTCGGACCGCCGATGTGGGTGATGGTGACTGCTGTCATGTCGGCTCCTTCGGGGTGCCGCACAGCATACGAGCCGGGCGCCGTCAGGCGGAGATGAACGACCTCATGCCGACCGAGCCCATGTCGATCTCCTCGTTGAAGAACTCGATCTCCTCGCCGTCCTCGAGCAGGCTCAGCGCGGCGACCATCGGCCGGTAGTGATCATCGGTGGGCACCGCGATGCGGGCCTCGGACCAGGTGGCATAGGGATTGACGAGCTTGCTCACCTCGCGGTTGCGGAGCGCGTCGGCGGTGTCGGCGTCGAACTGCGCGGCCCAGTCCCAGGCGGTGCCGCCGTCCCACTTGACCCGGCCGAGGGCGTGCACGATGTTGCCGCTGCCGATGAACACGACGCCGCGGCGTCGCATCGCCCGCAGCCGGCCGTAGAGCTGGTAGAGCTCGGGCAGCGGCATGGCGTAGTCGATGCTGATCTGCAGGATCGGGACCTCGGGCGCGGGTGCGAGGTGCTTGAGCACGCTCCAGGTGCCGTGATCGAGGCCCCACTGCTTGTCGAGCTCGGCCTCGTAGTCGACGAGCTGCTTGGCAAGGAGCCTCGCGACGTCGGTGTCACCGACGGTGTCGTACTGGACCCGGTAGAGCTCGTCGGGGAACCCGCCGAAGTCGTAGATGATCTTGTTCTTGGGCGCATCGGTGATGTGGGTCTGACCGGGAGTCAGCCAGTGCGCGCTGATCACGACGATGGCCTGAGCCTCGGGCAGCCCACGGCCGACCTCGGACCACTTCTGCGTGAACGAGTTGTCGGTGATGGCGTACATGGGGTTGCCGTGACCCACGAAGAGCACCGGCATCAACGGGCTGGGCTGCAGCCGGTTGTCCAGGTCCGAGATCGAGTAGGTCGCCATGGTGCCGTTCCTCCGGTAGTTGATGCTTCAACTATAGCATCACCACTGGGGTCCCGGCTCCTGCTTGAAGCGGCTCGGGACGTCCTGCGCCCATTCATCGGGTGCGCTGGCCGCCGAGCGCGCCTCGAGGTCGATGCGGGCCTGCTTGACCGCGGCCTCGGCGTCCTCGTAGGTGTGGGCGAACAGCGACATGTCGAGCAGTCCCTGCCGTGTCAGGAGGCTGAGCAGCCGCGACACGAGACTGATCTGCGTACGCGCCTCGCCCAGGCCCTCAGGCAGCCAGGGCTCCTGGAGGAAGCCCGGCAGCACGCAGACGAGCTCGTCGGGACCGTAGAGGTGCCAGAACGCGCCGTGCTCGTGGAACTCACGCTCCGCCGACAACACCGTGCCCGGGTCGGTGCCGAGCCATCGACCCATGTCTGCGGTGTCGAGGTAGTGGGTGAGCCGATCGCGCACGCGCACGTAGCGGCGCACGGTCGGCTCGGCGCGACCTGACGCCTCCTGCGCGAAGAAGTCGTCGAGCAGGGGCCAACCGGGTTCGTCTGGATCCATGCCTCGACTCAACCACCGAGGTCTGACAGTCAGCCGGGCCAGACGTCGGCGGCCAGCAGCTCGCTCAACGGCCGCACGGACGTCCAGCTCTCCTGCTCCAGCATCGGCCGCGGATAGAACTCGGTGACCGGGCCGAGGCACAGGATCGCGACCGGCTCCGCCCCGGCCGGCGCACCGATCAGCTCGGCCACGTCGGCCGGTACGAACAGCGACACCCACCCCATGCCGAGACCTTCGGCACGGGCGGCGAGCCACAGGTTCTGGATCGCGCACGACACCGAAGCCAGGTCCATGTGCGGCATCGTGCGCCGGCCGAAGACGTGTCGCTCGCGGTCGTCGGCCAGAGCGACGACCAGCACCTCGGCGCAGTCGAGGATGCCTTGCACCTTGAGGCGCATGAACTCGTCCGCGCGCTCCCCCATCGCCTCGGCGGTGTGCCGGCGCTCGACCTCGACGTGGTCGTGGAGCGCCTGACGCAACGCAGGATCGGTGACACGGACGATGCGCCACGGCTGCATCAGTCCGACGCTCGGGGCCTGGTGCGCGGCGCCGAGCAGGCGGGCGAGGACGCCCTCGTCGACCACGCCTCCGGCGAAGTGCCGCATGTCGCGCCGCTCGGCGATGACGCGATAGACCGCCTCGCGGTCCTCCTTGGCGTACGCGTGATCTGGGGTCGGCACTCCCCCACGATGTCAGAGGCCTCCGAAGGGTCGTACGCATGGATCCGACCATCGGTGGGTCTCTGTTTCCCGGGCGCACACCTAGGGGACACCTCATGGTCGGCATCGCTGGTTAGCGTCTCGCGCGTGACCTCACCTGTACGCGCCGTCGCGGCGCTCACGCTCGTCCTCGTCCCCTCCCTCGTCGCCACACCGGCGTTCGCACACCCGCGGCCCACCGATCACCTCATCAACGTCACCGCCGCGGCCGAGACCCCCGGCGTGTACGACGACGACACGGGCAACAACGGCGATGCCGACGACCCCGCGATCTGGGTCAACCATCACGACAAGGCCCGCAGCATCGTGATCGGCACCGCCAAGAACGCCGGCCTCAACGTGTACGACCTCAAGGGCAAGCTGCTGCAGAGCATCCAGGCACCCGCAGCGCCCGGGCCCGACGACGAGGCGGGCCGGTTCAACAACGTCGACATCGTGCACGACTTTCGGCTCGGCGGACGGAAGGTCGACCTCGCGGTGACGAGCGACCGCGGCCGCGACCAGATCCGTTCGTACCTCATCGACCAGCGCACCGGCCATCTCACCGACGTCACAGCCTCGACCGTGCCCCTGGCCTTCTCCGCCGATCAGGCCGAGGTCAACGAGCAGTCCACGGTCTATGGCCTGACCACGTTCACGCAGCGCGGCACCGCGTACGTCGTCGGCACACGTCGGCACGCCACGGACGTCGGCCTCTTCAAGCTCTCCGCGGTCGGCCGCAAGGTCACGTACACCAAGGTCGACACGCTCGACTTCCCATCGACGTTCCGGCTGCCGAACGGCAGCACCTGGTCACCGTGCGAGGAGCCCGGCGAGGGCCCGCAGCTCGAGGGCCTCGTGGTCGATGCGGCAGCCAACACGCTGTATGCCGCGCAGGAGGACGTCGGCCTGTGGCGGGTCAAGGTCGGGCACGGCCGGTTCCAGGGCAAGCCGCGCAGCGTCGAGCGTACGAAGGAGTTCGGCGTCCCGGCGACGTACGACGAGCAGAGCGAGGAGTGCGCGCCGTCGGGTGCCGATCCAGGCTTCGGCGGGCGGATCGCCGCCGACACCGAGGGGCTCACGATCTACGAGACCGGCAGGCGGAGCGGCACGCTGCTGGTGTCGAGCCAGGGCGACAACACCTTCTACTCGTACGATCGGCGGACCCTCCGGCCGCTCAAGCACTTCGCGATCGTCGACGGGCCCGCCGCCGATGGCTCGCAGGACTGCGACGGCGCCGACACGGTCAGCACTCCCCTGCCCGGCTATCCCCACGGCCTGCTCGTCGTGCAGGACGGCGACAACACGCCGGTCGAGCTCGGCAGCGACGGTGAGCCGCGGGTCAACACCAACTTCAAGCTCCTCGACGCGAAGATCCTGACGCACTGACGCCTCGCCACGCTCAAATGCCGGTCCGAGGGCATACGCCGAGGGTCCGTGGACGGGTGGCCCCATGACCGCAAGTTGGAGGGGTGAGCGACAATGGAGGGATGCCCACGTCCACGGATCTGCGCCGGCTCCTGCGCTTCCCCGTGGAGTTCGTGGCACGTGAGGATCCGGCCGATTCGCGCTTCGTGTTCCACGCCCCGGACGGTGACCACGAGGCCACGGCCAACGAGTCGATCGGCGCGCTGAGCCAGGGCATCCGTGTCATGTCGGCGGATCCGTCCGTACGTGCCTGGGCGACGCCGGCGATCCTGGCCCTGCGCATCATGGCCCGCGGCGCTCTCGGATCTCCGGACGCCACCGAGCTCAACCAGCTCCAGAGCGCGGCCTCGGCCATCGGGCCCAACGCCGGCGCCGGCCAGACGACGATCAACGCGTTCCTCAAGGCCCTCGCCGTCGACGCGCCCGCTGCCGCATCGACGCCCCAGCGTCAGCCGTACGTGTCACCGCACGCCAAGCAGCCGCGCCAGCGCGAGACCACGTTCTCGTGGACGCTCATGGTGTCGTTCCTCGAGCAGCCCACGCCGACCCAGGCCGCTGTCGTACGCCTGCGGGTGCAGCCGCGATCGGGCTCGTGGGCCGCGTTCGACGCCGGCGACATGTTCGGCGGCACCGCGTCCCACCCGCTCGCGCAGGACGCCAAGGAGCCGACCGCGGCGATGCTGCGCCGGCTCGAGCCGTGGTGGTCCCCGGCCGAACGGTTGCGCGACCCGCACACCCGGGGCGCCGCGACTGTCAGCCCCGACGAGCTGGCCCGCCTCGGCGACCGTGCGCTGGCACCCACCCTGATGGCCAACCGCATCGAGATCCGCTGGCCACCCGAGCTCGTACGCGAGCTGTCGACGTCTGCTGTCGTACGCCGTGACGAGACGCCGCGATCGGATCGTCCGTCGGCGTTCACGCAGGGTCAGCTGTTCTCGTTCGACTGGCAGGTCGCGCTCGGCGACGACGTGCTGTCGGCGGCCGAGCTCGACCAGCTCGCCCAGTCGCAGACCGGCTTGCTGCGCCTGCGCGATCGCTGGGTCTTCGTCGACAAGTCGCGCCTGCAGCGCGTGCTGGAGCGGCGCACGCGCGAGATCTCTCCGCTCGAGGCCTTGAGGGCCACCGTGACCGGCGAGCTCGAGATCGACGGCCGGATGACCGAGGTCGACACGGTCGGCTGGCTCGAGGACGTACGCAAGCGGCTCGCCGTGCAGGACCGCGACATCGCGCCGGCGGTGCAGCCGGACGGGCTCGAGGGCACGCTGCGCGACTACCAGCTGCAGGGCCTGCGGTGGATGACGCAGCTCGTCGACCTGGGGCTCGGCGGCATCCTGGCCGACGACATGGGCCTCGGCAAGACCGTCATGTTGATCGCCCTGCACCTGCAGCGCACCGCGATCTCGTCGTCCCCGACGCTCGTCGTGTGCCCCGCCTCCGTGCTCGGCAACTGGGAGCGCGAGATCAAGCGCTTCGCGCCGGGCGTCAACGTCCGCCGCTATCATGGGCCCAAGCGGCGACTCGACGGCGTGACCGACGGCTTCCTCGTCACGACGTACGCCACGATGCGCTCCGACGCGATCGAGCTGTCCGAGCACCAGCCGGGCTGGGGCCTGGTCGTCGCCGACGAGGCGCAGAACATCAAGAACCCGCACGCGCGCACCGCCCAGGCCATCCGCGGCATCCCGGCCAAGGCGCGTCTGGCGCTGACCGGCACCCCGGTCGAGAACAACCTCGGCGAGCTCTGGGCGATCCTCGACTGGACCACGCCGGGGCTCCTGGGCACCTACCAACAGTTCCGCAACACCTGGTCGCGCGCCATCGAGTCGCGCCGCGACTCCGGCAAGGCGACCGGGCTGTCGCAGCTCATCCGGCCGTTCGTGCTGCGCCGCCGCAAGTCCGATCCCGGCATCGCGCCCGAGCTGCCGCCCAAGATCGAGACCGACCACCGCATCAACCTCACGCGTGAGCAGGTCGGGCTCTACGAGGCGGTCGTCCGCAGCACGATGGCGCAGATCGAGAACGCCCAGGGCATCCAGCGCCGCGGCCTCGTGGTCAAGCTGCTGACCCAGCTCAAGCAGATCTGCAACCACCCCGCGCAGTTCCTCCGCGAGCCCGACGGCCGCATCACCGGGCGTTCTGGCAAGCTCGGCGTGTTCGACGAGCTGGTCGAGGAGATCGTCGCCGAGGACGGCGCGACGCTGGTGTTCACGCAGTACGCCCAGATGGGCCGGCTGTTGACGCGCCACCTCGAGGAGAAGAAGATCGGCCACCAGTTCCTGCACGGCGCCACGACCGTACGCGCGCGGGAGAAGATGGTGCACCGGTTCCAGGGCGGCGAGATCCCGGTGTTCGTGCTGTCGCTCAAGGCGGCCGGTGTCGGCCTCAACCTCACCAAGGCCGACCACGTCATTCACTACGACCGCTGGTGGAACCCCGCGGTCGAGGACCAGGCCACCGACCGCGCGCACCGCATCGGGCAGACCAAGAACGTCCAGGTGCACCGCCTGATCAGCGAAGGCACGATCGAGGAGTCGATCGCCGAGCTCATCCGGTCCAAGCGCTCACTCGCCGATGCCGTCGTCAACGGCGGCGAGGGTGCGCTCACCGAGCTCTCCGACGCCGCGCTGGCCGACCTCGTACGCCTGCGCAAGTAGGACTTTCGACGGGCTCAAGGAGGATCGCCCCTTGAGCCCGTCGAAAGCGGGTCCGGGTCAGGCCCGCGCATCTCCTCGGCGGCGGATCAGGGCGATCCCCGCGGCGCTCGTGGCGCCGGCGATCAGCAGCATCCACGGCGAGACCGGCGAGCCGGTGTCGGGCAGCGCCTGGTCACCGTCGTCGGAGGTGTCGCCGTCGCCTTCGTCCCCGCCACCGTCGTCACAGGCGGTCACGTGGATCGTGACGGTGGCGACGTTCGACACCAGACCTGCGCTCTCGAAGGTGTAGGTGAAGGTGTCGTCGCCGACGAAGTCGTCGTCCGGGTCATAGACGAGCGAACCGACGGGGTCGTCGGCCGCGGTGAGCGTCCCGTGCCCGGTGGGCGCGACGATCGACGGCACCGACAGTGCTGGATCCACGCCGACATCGTTGCCGAGCGTGAGGAGCTGGACGTCCTCGCACTGCGGCACGGTGAGCTCGTCGTCCACCGCGACGGGTGTGACGGTGATCGTCACGGTCGCCTCGTTGCTGTCGAGCTCGGCGCTCTCGAACGAGTAGGAGAACGTGTCGACCCCGACGAACCCGGCGTCGGGCAGGTAGGTGAAGCTGCCGTCCGAGCTCAGAGTCAGCGTCCCGTTGTCGACGTCGTCCGTCAGGTTCGGGTTCGCACCGTCACTCGGGGTGTCGTCGCCGAAGATGCCGGGCGCGTCGACGGTCAGCAACGTCTCCGCGGGGGTCTCGTACGCATCGTTGCTCGCGACCGGCCTGACCTGGATCGTCACCGTCGCGACGTCGCTGAGCGTCGTCACCGGATCGGTGAGGCGGTACGTGAACGAGTCGATGCCGACGAAGTCCGTCGTGGGGTTGTAGTCGAACGAGCCGTCCGCGTGCAGGTCGAGCGTGCCGTGTGCGACGTCGTTGACCACGGCGAGCGTGCCGGTCCCGGTGTCGTTGCCCATGACGCCCGGAGCTGCGGCGTGGAGATGGGTGTTCGCGTTGACCCAGTAGTCGTTGTCCTCGGCCACCGGCGGGTCGCCGACGATGATCGTGACCGTGGCCGTGTTGCTGTAGGGACCGAACGGCAGCGGTCGGAACCGGTAGGTGAACGTGTCGATTCCGACGAAGCCGGGATCGGGGGTGTAGGTGAATCCACCGGACGGCAGCAGGCCCGGCTGGGCCAGGGTGCCGTGGTCGACGTCGTTGGTCACCGCGAACCCGAAGTACGCGACGTCGCTGTCGTTCGACGACACGCCAGGGATGCTCACGACGAGCGGGGTGTCCGGCGCCGTGACGTAGTCGTCGTTGGTGGCGATGTAGCTGCCGTTGCCGACGACGATCGTGACGGTCGCGGTGTTGCTCTCGCCGTCATCGGTGGCATACCGGTACTCGAACGTGTCGTTGCCGGTGTAGCCGACCTCCGGCACGTACTGGAAGCCGCCGTCACCGTTGAGATCGAGCGTTCCGTGGTCGACGTTGTTCATGAGCACGATCGAGTTGGGGGTCTGGTCGCCACCGGCGGTCGGCACGTCGTTGCGGTAGACCCCGAACGGCCCTGGCCTGATGAGGCCGACATTGCTGGGGAATGCGCCGGTGTTGGTGACGACGGCGAACAGGTCGTCGTTGGCTACCGGAGCGGCCAGCAGCGCTGCGAGCTTGGCGACCATGCCCTTGGCCGGCGCGTCGGGCCGCGGGGCGGGCACATCCGTCGCCGGGTCACTCGGCTCGGCCGTCGGGCCGTCGCTCGGCGTCGGCCCGTCGGTGGGATCGTCGCTCGGCTCGGGTGACTCCGGCGTGGGCGTCGTCTCGGTGGGTTCCGGCGTGGGCGTCGTCTCGGTGGGAGTTGGTGCCGGATCGGTCGGCTGCTCCGTGGGTTCGGGCGTCTGGGCCGAGGTCGGTGTCTCGGGCGTCCCGCCACCGGTGTCGTCGTCGGCGTGAGCCGCCGCGAACGTGAGGGACAGGATGACTGCAAGGAGCAGGGCGAGTAGCCCCCGAGCTGCGCGCATGGTGTGACTTTCCTCCGGGACCCCCTCCCGGCAGCCACCCTACGGGCGAATCGCGCGAGGTGTGAGCGATTCGCCACAAGATGTCTGATCGACTGTCTTCATCCCTGCCCGACCGCCAGGTGGACCTCGGCGTAGAGGTCGTTGGCCAGGTTGAGGTCGTCGTCGACCTCGAACGTGGTGTCCAACAGCTTGATCACCCACACCCGTGACAGGTCGAACGATCGCCAGGCCGGAACGTCGAGGCCCGACGACGAGAAGCCCGACACCTGGACGGCATGGAGCGACAGCGCGCCGGTCGACGCCGTGAACACGACGTGCGGGTTGATGACTCGCGGCCCACGCGACTGGGGCCCCATGACGTACCGGATCTCCAGCTGCCTGCGGTGCTCGATCGCGTACGCGAGCCGCTCGTCGATGATCACGTCGGACACGATGATCAGCCGAGGCAGGTCTTGAGCATGTGGACGCCGTAGAAGTACGGGTCGAGGCTCGACGGCTTGCAGGAGGCGGCGAGGCGTACCGGCTGCTCGTTGTAGCGCAGCGTGACCAGCACGCCGCCGTTCGCGGGGTTGCGATAGGCCGCCCACTCGACGTTGCCCGCCATGCGGCCGGCGACGTAGCCGCGCCACGAGTTGTTGGCGTACGAGTACGGGCTGCTCGCCGACGCCTGCTTGGTGCTGCCCGGCAGGCGGGTCAGCGCGGCGAACGGCATCGTCGTCTCGCCGTGCGCCAGGCGGAACACCGCGGCGTTCTTGCCCCCGGCGAGGCGCTTGTCGAGCTCGCTGAAGAAGTCCGTGAGCACCGGTCGCGCCTGCCGGTACGAGCTGGTCTCGCCCTTGACCCCGGGGCCGTAGCGGTAGAAGTTCTGCGCGTCCTTGGCGTAGCCGAGCAGCCGTGCGTCGGCCAGCGGCACGTAGCGGCTGAACGTCACCGTGGTGTCGTCTTGCATGCCCGGCGCGAGCGCGTACATCCCGTAGATGTCGAGCGCCTTGCCCACCGGGTCGCTGAGGCTGTTGACGTACGACGACCTGTAGAGCCGGCTGAGGACGTGCTTGGCGGCCGCACGTACGTCCGACCGTCGCAGCACGCTGGCGATCGCGGCGTTGCCCGTGCGTGTCGCGCCGTCCTCGATGCGCATGTGGTCGTCGACGGTGCGCGGCTGGAAGTCGAGGCCCGGGACGCCCGCCCGCAGGCCGCTGAGCAACGACGAGGCGCTCTGCTTGGTGCGATAGACGCTGGTGGTCCGGAACACGATGTCGTCGCCGTCGGCAGCGGCCTTGGTGAGGAACGCGTGATAGCTCGCCGCCGTGCGCCGGCCGATCCCGATCCACTCCTTGCGGCCGATCGCGCTGAGGTTGCCGTAGCCGATCGTGATCTCGGCGGCCCGGAACTTCCTGAGGTCGTCGTCGAACAGCTTGCCGGGTGTCGTCAGCTTGCCCTGGCGCGCCGCCGCGTTCCACACCGCGAGGGCGCGGTTCTCGCTGTCGGCGGTCGTCTGGCTGCGCGATCCGTGCCGTCCGACGTTCTCGAGGAACACGAGCTCGTAGCCCGCCGGCGGGGCCTTGACCGACGTGGTCGCCGGGTCGCCGTACGGCGTCTGGTTGGCGTAGTAGTGCGCGTTGCTGACGATGTCAGCCTCGGCCGGCCCGATCAGGGCAGCCAGCGACACGATGACGCTGATGAGCTTGAGCATGGTCCCCCAGGGTCGGTGGCGCTGCTCAGTCTAGGCGGCGTTCGGTCCGCTCAGGCGGGCTTCGGCGGGTCGTTGTACATGTTCATGACCTTCTCCTCGACCTTGGAGACCGCCTCGCGTACCTGAGGGCTGCCGGCGTACTTCTCGTACGCCCGACGGATCTCCTCGTAGCGTTCCCGCCCCGCCTTGGCGCCCAGCACATATCCCGCCGCGAACGCTCCTGCCACCATCAGCTTGCTCATGGCCCCGGCTTACCCAACGAGGCACGCCGCAACCGGACGAGAGCGACCCCGACCGGCGGCCGGGGTCCCTCTCGCTCATACCTGGGTCAGACGCGGGTCGTGCGTCGCCCGGTCACTGCCGAGGCGATCATCACGAGCACCGCGGAGACCGCCACCGCGACGATCCATCGCACCCAGTCGATGCCGTCGCTGCCGTCGCCGCCGAAGGCGCTGTAGATCCCCCAACCGATGAGCACACCGCCGATGCCGCACAAGACGGTCAGCCAGATCGGGATGTTGTCCTTGTCACCGGGAGCGACCAGCTTGCCGAGCGCACCGATGATGATGCCCGCAATGATGACGCCGATGATCTCCATGAGGGTTCCTCTTTCGTGTTGCTGGTGTCGCGGCGGGTGCGCCGCAGGACATGGATACCCAGCGACCCACGGATGATGCGCGGTCAGAGCGCGAGCGGGTACGAGACGAACAACACGGCTGCAGCGCCGGCACCGCCGAGGTGCACCATCGCCATCAGCAGCGATCCGAATCGGAGCCTGAGCCGCGAGACGCCGCGCAGCACCAGCGCCACCGCCGCGGCCGGCATGAGCACCCACGCGACGTCCCAGCCGGAGCTGAAGAGGTCGTTGGGCCACTCCACGCCGACACCCTTCGCGAGCTGGGCGATCAGGAGGACGTACCAAGGGAACAGGATCGGCAGCGAGCCACGCAGGGCGGCACCGGCGGCGGTCCTCAGGCCCGAACGCATCGACCGGTCGACGACGCGACCCGGCTGCGGCTGGCCGACGGCCGGTCCGCCGATCGACGCGAGGAAGGCACGGCGGCGTACGAAGAGATAGAGGCCGGCGATTGCCACGGCCAACGTCCACCAGGCGGTCGCCGCGCTGTTCTGCATCGCCGGTGGGCGGTAGTCCGACGCCACCAGCTCGCTGAGCAACCAGGCCAGGCCGGGCATCAGCGCGACGATGAAGGCACTGAGCGCGAGCCCGACGACGTACGCCTTGAGCCGTGTCACCCGGGTGACGAGGGGTCCCGATGGTGTCCTTTCGACAGGCTCAAGGACCGAATTGATCCTTGAGCTTGTCGAAAGGACATCGGGCGCTGAGCTTGTCGCAAGGGCGTCCAGCTCGCCGAGGTCCACCGTGGCCAGCGCCGACAGCATCTCCGTGACGCTCTGGTAGCGGGCGGACGGGTCGATCGCCATCGCCCGCATGACCACGGCAGCGAGCGCGGCCGGCACCTGCGGCACGCGCGCACGAGGATCGGGACGAGGGTGGTTGCGGTGCGCCAACAGCTGCGCCGCCATCGTGCCCTCGAAGGGCGGTGTGCCGGTGAGGCACTCGTACAGCAGGCAGCCGACGGAGTAGATGTCGCTGCGCTCGTCGGCCTTGCCGTCGAACTGCTCCGGCGCCATGTAGTGCGGCGTGCCGGCGACCGTCGCCGTGGTGTCGGAGGCGGCACGGGCGATGCCGAAGTCCACGATCTTGACTCCCCCGCGCTGCGTCACCAGGACGTTGGCGGGCTTGATGTCGAGGTGCAGGATGTCGGCCTGGTGGCAGGCGGCGAGCCCATCGAGCACGCCACGGACCACGAGCACCGAGCGCAGGCTGGGACCGCTGGTGGCCAGCAGCTCACGCAGCGAGGTGCCCTCGACGAGCTCCATGACGAGGTGCGGCGTGACCTCGCCGTCGCCGTCGGTCATGTGCACCAGGTCGTGCACCGTCACGACGTTGGGGTGCGACACCCGCGCCAGCGTCGCGACCTCACGGGTGATGCGGCGCATCGCGCGCGGGTCGTCGGCGAGGAAGTGCGAGAACCGCTTGATCGCGACCTCGCGCTGCAGCTGGCTGTCGCGGGCGCGGAACACGACGCCGTGGTTGCCCGCGCCGATGCGACCCAGCAGCTCGAAGCGCTGCTCGACCGGGACGACGCTGGGCGGGTTCGGCGACGTGGCGAGAGGATCTGGCATCAGGGCTGATCCTCCTGCTCCGGGTCGACGAGAGATGTCCCATGACGGTACGACGTGCAGGTCCATTGTCCCTAGTGACTGGTCAGGCCCCGGAGATGCACGGTTCCCGACGTGTCGGCGACGGCCGTCAGGCGTACCCCGGCGAGTGCGATGACCGATCCGGTACGCACGTCGGTCCAGTCGTCGATGCGCTGGCCGTCGACTGTCGTGCCGTTGGTGCTGCCCAGGTCCTTGACCTGCCACTGGGTGCCGTTGCGCCGGATCGCGGCGTGGCGATAGGACACCTCGGGCTCCTCGAAACGCACCGGGCTGTCGGGCAGCCGGCCCAGCACCGTCCCGCCGAGCGGGATCGGCGTCGCCCGGCCGTCGCGCTCCAGGGTCAGGCCCGCGGCGACGTTCATGGTCGGCGCGGTGTCCTCGAGGTCGGGCACGAGTGCCGGGAAGTTCATCGTCGCCTCGGGGTCCCTGACGACGGGCTGCCTCGACACCACCGGCAGGTCGTCCGGCACGACGTCCCAGCCCACCGGCGTACGCAACGGCGCCGCAGCGGCAGGTTCGGCGCGGCCGCTCCCCCGTGCCGGCGGGATCCAGCCGGACCGCAGTCCGGGGTCGACCTCAACGACGACCACGACCTCGTCGGGCACCGCCCAGCCGGACCGCTCGGCGTGCGCGAGGTAGAGCTTCGCCCCGTCGTCGCCGAGCCGCTCCAGGTCACCGTCGGGGTCGAGCTTCTCCAGGTCCTCCGGCGCCACGCGTACGGTCAGCTCGGCGAACGCCAGACGCTCACCGCTCGGCATCACGACGTGCTGGCCGGTCAGCGCGCGTACGAACCGGCGCCGCAGCACCGCGGCAGAGCCCGTCGGATAGGACACGAGCTTGGCCGCGACCTCTCCGGCCGCTGCGCGCTTGGACTCCACGCCGAAGATGCTCTGCGCGATCCGCAAGCCCACCCAGACCACCGCAACGAAGACGACGAGGATCAACAGGTTGGAGGCCAGGCCCGACAGAGTTCCATACATGGCATCATCTTCAGGGTCGCGCGCCGCTGAGGTCGAGCCGCGGCGGAACGCATTCCACGAAGGAGCTCCGGTGCTGCACATCGCCTGGTCGGCCGGCGAGCAGTATGCGGGCGAGGCGCGGCTCGACGCCGGTTCGGCGTTCGTGCTGGCGCGACGGATGAACCTGCCGGAGCAGCAGCCCTTCGTCGCCGAGACCATCGACGGCTCCGCGTACGTCTTCGTGCGGCTCCCGTACGTCAGCGACCCCGCACTCGTCATCACCGCGACGGCCGGGCAGCCCGTCGTGCACCGTGGTCAACGCGCCAACGGCGCGGTCGTCCAGCTCACCGGCCCCAACGGCGAGTCCACGACCCCGGCGCCGGGCCAGAAGATCTCGCTGACGCACAGCGGCACGCGCATCGAGCTGCGCTACCCCGACCTCACCTTTGCCGCCGTCGTCGAGTTCGACCTGTCGGCGCAGCAGCCCGCGGGTTCGGGCACGGTGCAGCTCGGCGTCGACTCGCTGCAGCACGACGACGCCTGGCTCGTCGCGGCCATCGCCGTCGCACTGTCGCCGGAGCACGGCGTTGTCGCGCACGGCGATCTCAAGCGAGCGTTCGCACTGTGGCGTGGCGCCGAGGAGCACAGCGACGGCGCCTTCGACCGCAACGTGCTGCGCCCGGCGCTGGCGTCGCGCGGCCTCGAGATGCCTGGGCCGCGGCTCAACAAGATCGTCTACCTCGTCGAGCGCTGCCGGCGTACGTCGGAGTTCCCCAAGCGCCTGCTGGAGGACGTACGCACAAGGCTGCGCGCCGTCGGCATGGACGTCGCCTAAGCGCCGCGGAGGTCCGCCTCGTACGCCAGCGGCACGGCGAACTTTCGGATGTCGCCCGGGTGGTACTCGCGGGCGGTCGGACTGGTCAACGCATTCGTGACCACCGACAGCACCCAGTCGAGGTCGTGGCCGGCGGCCTGCAGCTCGGCCTGAGTGATCAGAACCTTGGGGATCGGCCCAGAGACGCCCTTGACCTCGATGTGGCGCACGCGCGGCCCCTTGGTCGCGGTGATGTCCCACCCGAGGCCGAGTGCGCTGACGTCCTCGACGATCCAGCCGTCGACGGCGTACTGACCACACACGAAGCTCATCGCGATGATCTCGACCGCACGGCTCTCGGTGACGCCGGAGAACCGCACCTTCAGCGCATCTTCGGCGGGCGCCTCGTCGGGGAGGTACGAGATGGGGTTGCGGCCGAGC
Source organism: Aeromicrobium sp. Root236 (assembly GCF_001428805.1). Taxonomy (NCBI): domain Bacteria; kingdom Bacillati; phylum Actinomycetota; class Actinomycetes; order Propionibacteriales; family Nocardioidaceae; genus Aeromicrobium; species Aeromicrobium sp. Root236. Next base: position 828,081 of record NZ_LMIS01000001.1, read on the forward strand.
GACTCCGGTGCGTGCTGGCCGACGAACCGGTCGTGGATCGGGTGCCCGGCGGTGAGGACGCGTCCGTACACGACGCTGCGCATCGATCGCTTCGGTGCCGGCTCGATGCTGGAGATCTCCAGCGCCTGCCGCACGATGCCGTCGTAGCTGAAGATCGCGTAGCGCTCGTCCTGCGCCTGCGGTCCCAACCGCCAGCATCCGCGGTTGGCCTCGTAGACCTGTGACTCGGTCATGCCTTCTCGATAACCGACGTGCGTGCGACCGAGATCGTCACTCATCGGGTCGACTGCGCGGAGCTCCCCCAAGCGAATGTGCAGCATCGGGTCAGGATAGGGCCCTCACGAACAACCCGTCACCCCGGCATGCCCGTCATGCCGGTGGAAATCTGCCGTTAACGCTTGCGGTCGGCGACGATCGCGGCGACGTTGAGCGCGGCCCAGCCGACGGTGACCGCGAGGACCTTGGCCTTGCGGCCCGTGGTGGTCGCCTCGTTCGTGAACAGTGCCGAGTCGGTGAGGTCGAACACGACGCGGCCCAGCATCGCCTGCTCACGCGCTTTCGTGGTCGGTGCCGCCAGTGCCAGTCCGCTGGCGACCAGGTCGCGTACGCCGAACGTACGCGCCGCGATGTCGTAGTCCGGCTGCTTCAGCGGGCTCGCGGTGATCGCGTTGCCGAGGTGGCGGGGCTTGGCGAGGGCGAACACGGAGTACGCGGCAGTGGCGACGGAGATCAGGGCGCTGTAGCTCGGCTTCTTCATGCCTCGACGCTAGGCGAGCGGAACGGGGCTTGCACGGTGAGTTCGTGTGGGAGTCTGTTCGCCATGCGGATCCCCAGGACACGCGGCTTCTATGCGGCGGTCGTCATCTTCGCGCTCACGTTCGTCCAGCTCGCCGTGGGCACGTTCGCCGGGCTCGACCAGTTCGAGGGGAAGGGATTCGGCTATCGACTGCTCGCCTATCCCCTGCTGATGCTGATCGTCCCGGCCATGTGGATCTGGCGCAGGAACCGGTCCTTGAGCCTGTCGAAAGGACGCCGAGGTGACGACCTCCCCTGGGGTGCGTTCGCCCTGATCATGGCGCCGTTCCTGGTGGACGTCTCCGGCAACACCGTCGACCTGTACGACTCGGTGGACTGGTGGGACAACGCCAATCATTTCTTCAACTGGATGCTGCTCCTCTGGGGCTGCGGCCTGCTGCTGCGCCTCGTCTGGACCGGGCCGACGTGGGGACTCATCCTCACGATCACCGGCCTCGGCGCGATCCTGGCTGTGGGCTGGGAGCTCGGCGAGTGGTACACCTTCATCCGGCGCGGCACCGAGCTCGACGGGGCGTACGAGGACACGCTCAGCGACGAGCTGCTCGGCACCCTCGGTGCGCTACTTGCCGCACTGATCGTCGGCCGCAAGCACAAGGCGGACGAGCAGGTCGAGGACATCGCCTCCGTCGTCTGACCGCGACACACGTCAGGGCATGCCGAATGGGCCCGGAGGGACGGGCTCAGGCGGCAGCGGGGGTGGAGACGTCGGCGCGGAATCGTGAGTTCCGCAATGGCCTTCGTCTCGGGTCGATCGATGGTGGTGGGCTGTATTCGGGATAGCCGTCGTCGGCGAACCGGATCTCCCATTCGTCAGCGTGAACCACCCGGTGATGGTGGGCGCAGATCAGGACGAGGTCGCCGAGATCGGTCGCGCCGCCCTTGGCCCAGTGCTTGCGGGCGTGATGCCCGACGCACCATGAAGGCGGCCGGTCGCAGCCGGGGAAGCTGCAGCCGCGGTCACGCTTCTCGGCTGCGCGACGCTGCGCACGGTTGAACAGGCGCTGCTCCCGACCGCAGTCGAGCGGGAGCGGCTTGCCGTTGAAGACCATCGGCAGCAGGCCGTGCTCGCACGCCATCCGTCGAGCCTCCAAGACCGAGATCCGGCAGCCCGTCGAGAGGGTGCCTGCCTTGAGACCGTCGATCAGGCTCTTGAGGTCGATGTTGACCGTCACCGTCACGCCGACACCGGCAGTGTCGGGAAGCTTGTCAGCCGGCAGGTGCTCGATCAATGTGCAGAACGCACTCGCCATCTGCTGGCCATAGGTCGGCTTGTCGTCAAGGACCGCGAGCGCCGGGTCGTCCTCGGCCGTCTTGATCTGCGGCGCGTTGAGTGCCTCGAGGGCGTTCTTGAGCATTTCGCCCTGCGCCTCGGGGATGACGAACTCTCCCTTGTAGGTGCCGTCCTTGCGGTCAGCCATCCAGAAATAGGAGTTCTTGCGAGCCCTGGCCTCGCGCTGCGCGAGCGTCTCGTTCTCATGTGCATCGACATCGTGGGGCGCGAAGGTCTCGGTGATGCGGTCGGCCCTGCGGCTGAGGTCCTTGAGGCTGAGCTTCTTGGCGTCGTCGAGCAGCTGGGTCTCGCACCCTTCGCGCTGCGCCTCGGTCGGATCGCCGGGCAGATCCTTGAGCTTGTCGGCGATCAGCTCAGCCTGCGCGAGGGACACCTCGCCGCGGGCCAGCGCCTCCTGCGTCGCGGACACGTCCTCGAGCTTCTTGGCCTGCTTGAGCAGCCTGGCCGCTGCCGCGGGATCGCCACCGAAGCCGTTGGCGATCATCGCGCCCGTCGACGCCGCGCCGATCGTCGACGCCGCCTCCGAGCGGTCGGCCGCCGCGGCCGCAGCCAGCTGGTGCGCCTTGACCCGCGACTCCAGCCGGCCGAGAGCCTCGCACGCAGCAATCTGCTCGCGCGGGCTCATGTGGTCGTAGGTGTCGAGACTGATCGCATCCAGCAGCCGCGCGACATCCGCGACGGTGGGAGACGACTTCTCGAACATGTGTTCTAGTCAACCAGAATCCGAACGGTCTGGCAAGACCTTCAGCCATACTTTTTCACTGCAATTGCAGTCCAGATCAGGCGTCAGACTCTGCCCAGTCCCAGCCTACAGAACGCCTGCGACACCCCGGCAAACCGCCCGTAGAGCCTGTGGACAGTGACTCCACACAGCCCAGAAACAGTCACTCCGGCAGCGCGTACGTCCGCCAGGCCGCATCGATGTCGTCACGGGTCAGCCGCGACAGCTCCTCCGCGCTCAGCTCCCCCGGGTCGCCGTTGCCGAACAGCCGCAGGTCGCGGTAGCGCGCCGCACGCTCGACCAGGTTGCGGGCCAGACGCCCGTTGCCGAGCGTGTCGGTGAGCTCGCGTCGCTCCACGTCGATGTAGATGTCGAGGAACGACAGCGCAGCGTCGCGATCGACGACATCGCCGTTGTCCGCGGCGATCATCCCCGAGATCGCCACGAGCTCGTCGGGCGTGTACGCCCTGAACGCGATCGTCGTGGTGAAGCGCGACCGCAACCCCGGGTTGGACGACAGCAGCTCCTGCATCTCGCGCGGATAGCCGGCGATGATCACCACCAGGTCACCGCGATGGTCCTCGATGAGCTTGATCAGCGTCTCGAGGGCCTCGCTGCCGAACGCATCGCCGCCCATCAGCCCGGACTGCTGCAGCGAGTACGCCTCGTCGATGAACAGCACCCCGCCCAGCGCCGACTCGACGACCGCGGCGGTCTTGAGCGCCGTGGCGCCGAGCACCTGACCGACGAGCTTGGAGCGGTCGACCTCGATGACGTCGTCCCGGCGCAGCACCCCGAGGGCGCGATAGAGCTGGGCGATGTCGCGCGCAACCGAGGTCTTGCCCGTGCCCGGCGGTCCGGTGAAGACGAGGTGCTCCGTCAGGCGCTGCGCCTGCAGCCCGGCACGCTCGCGGGCCTGCTTCGCGCGTACCTGGGCAGCCAGGCTCAGCACCTGGTGCTTGATGTCCTCGTGACCGATGCGGCGGTCGATGTTCGCCAGGATCGCATCAACGTCCAGGGGCTCGTTTTCAGACGGCGCCGCCGACGATGTCGGTACGGCTTCGGCGACGCCGGCCGTGGCGGTCTGGACGACCTCGATCCCGTACGTCGGGTCCGAGATGGCTCGCGAGATGCCGGAGAGCTTCGGCCGTTCGGCGTACGCCTCGCGGATCAGCTCCATGGCCCTCGCCTCCTCGCCCATCGCGCGGTGGATCAGGCCGCGCCAGTACTTCGCCTCGGCGTGCGCCGCCGGATTGGTCTGCTGCTCGATCGTCGTGTCGAGCTCGATCGCCGCGGGGTGCCACCTGCCGAGTCGTGCGAGCGACTGGCCGATGGTCAGGTGGGCCTCGACGTCGATGTAGACGTCGCCGCCGAGGCACTCAGTGAAGCGCTCGATCGCGAGCTCGAACTGGTGCTGGGTGTGCGCGACGCGGGCCCGCAGGAACGTCTGCACGCGTGGGAGGTCGCCGATCTGGTCGATCCGCATCTCGGCGCGGGCGTAATCGCCATCGGAGATGTCGTACGCCGCGTTGACCGCGCACAGCTCGTCGAGGGTCTCGAGGCTGTGGGTCACATAGCTGCCGATCGAGTCGCGCGACCGGAGCGTCAGGCCCGTCCGGGCACGCTCGCTCCCGAACGTACTGACGTTGATCAGCATCTGCCGCGCGCAGACCTTGGCGTCGCCGCCGCAGGCGTGTAGCCCCAGCCACGCGTCGGCCATCGTGGGGTCGATGCTCAACGCTCGTTCGAAGTGCGGCTTGGCGACGACGGGGCCGCTGCTGTAGTCGGCGGTCAGCAAGCGGATCCCGCGGTCGAACGCCTCACGCGCTCGCTTCTGCTCCCGCACCGCTCGACCCCCTCGAGTTGCTTCCTGCGAACAGCCTCTCGCATCTGCGCGCGGCGTTCCACAGCCGGGCACGTACGTGTTGCCGCCGGGACTGCGCTTTCGCGACTCCGCCGAGCCTCAGTCGACGGTGATCACGATCTTGCCGCGGGTGTGACCGTCCTGGCTCTGCTCCCACGCCTTGCGGGTGTCGGCCAGCGCGTACGTCGCGGCGATCTCGACCTTCAGCGACCCGTCGTCGAACATCGTCGCGAGCTCGCCGAGGTCATCGGCATCTGGCGTCACGAAGACGTACTGGCCGCCCATGTCGTTCACGACCGGGTCGATGATCGAGACGAGCCGGGCCTTGGACGAGTCGGCCAGCAGGTCGGGGCTGACCTCGAGGTCTCCCCCGTTGAGGTCCAGCACCGCGGTGACACCTTCGGGGATCGCCTCCCGCACCCGCTCGACAAGCCCTTCGCCGTACGTGAACGGCTCGGCGCCCAGCTCGCGGAGGTAGTCGTGGTTGGCTTCCGACGCCGTGCCCAGCACCCGGGCGCCCAACGAGCGGGCGATCTGCACCGCGAACGAGCCGACTCCCCCGGAGGCGCCGTGGATCAGCACGGTGTCGTCGGCGCTGACGTCGAGAGCGTGCACGAGGCACTGGAACGCGGTCAGCCCCGCGAGCGGGATGGCGGCCGCCTCAGCGAAGCTGGCGTCGGCCGGCTTCTTCGCGAGCGTACGAATGGGGGCGGAGACCTTCTCGGCGTACGTTCCACCGTGCACCGCGTCCTTGCGGACGTACCCGAAGACCTCGTCGCCCGGCGACAGTGTGGTGACCGCGGGGCCGACCGACTCGACGACGCCCGCCACGTCCCAGCCGGGCGTGACCGGGAAGAACGTGTCGAGCATGCCGTCCATCCCGCCCGTCGCCATCTTCCAGTCGACCGGGTTGACCAAGGTCGCCTTGACCTGGACCTTGACCCAGTCAGGTCCGATCTTGGGCTCGTCGACCTCCGTGAGCTCGAGGATCTGGGGGGCGTCGCCGTATGTCGTGTAGGTGATGGCCTTCATGTGTCATGCCTACCCGCCGACGGCAAGAAGAAGCGTCCGGCCGAGGGTCAGAGGGTGCCGTTGGTCACCGAGAATCTCCCGTTCGCCTTCAGCAGTCGTGAGAGATAGGCGTAGCCCGCATATTGCGCGACCATCTCCTCACGACCGTCATAGGTGTTCTCGCCGGGCGCGTACGTGTGACCGTCGGCGAAGCGGGCCTGCTGGTTGAGCACCTTCTCGGCGTGGATGGGTGCCCAGTAGCTGCCACCCTGGGTGAGGCCGGCATCCAGCGCTCCATACATGGACGGGATGGTGGTCGCCACCACGTCCATGAACATGAAGTTCGCCCGGTTGCCCGGACCCCAGTCGTTGCCCATCGGGTAGTAGATGTCGGCCGTGTCGGTCGCACCCGTGGCCGTGCCCGCGTACGTCGGACCGCCGGGCCCGTCGACCTTGTGCGTCACGCTCGAGTCGACGTTGTACTGGCTCGGCTTGGGACCCGGTGTCCAGATCTGCGTCACCAACGACTTGTAGAACGCGGGGAAGCCCCGCAGATCGGCGTACGGCGTCTGCTTGCCCGCCAGCGCCTGGTCGATCGCACCGAACGCGATGACGGCCGGGAACGTCTGATATTCCGGATGGACGATCCCGTGGTTGACCACCGTGCCGTCGTCGAACGCGTTGCTGCCGGTCACCCAGACATCGAGTCGCTTGCCGTTGATCACCTTCGCGCCGTTGGTCGCGCTGCGGTCATCCGGCCTGGCGACCGCGGCCAGCGACAGCTTCAGCCGTTCATCCATCCAGGCGGCGTAGTTGGCGTGGTTGGGCATCATCGCGGTCGCCAGCTGCAGGATGTTGGCGTCCCAGGCCAGCTCCTCGGCCTTGGTGTCGCCGGGGATGAGCACCGTGCCCGCGGCATTCCGGTAGTAGGGCGGAGTCCAGTTGATGAACCGGTTGGCCTCGGACTCGACCATGTGCTGGACATAGGCCCGGTCGGTCGCCGAGAGCGACCCCCACATCAGCCAACCTGCGGTTCCCGCCGCGCTCGCCCACAGCGCGGTCTGCCAGCCAGCAGAGCCGGGCGTGCCCGGCGCATAGCTGACGCCCCAGCCGCCGGTCGAGTTGGAGTGGTGCCGAAAGGCGAGTGAGCTCACGAGCCTGACGACCTGCGCCGTCGCGGTCGCGGTCGGGACGCCGGTCGCGACCGGGTCGTACGCGCCGAACCGGAGCGCGGTGGCCAGCCCGACGGCCTCGGCTGCCGATGGCCGGATGCTGGGTTCGTCGGTGCCGCCGAAGCTCAGGTAGGGGTCCCCCGACTGCGCGTCGAAGTTCTTGGTGGTGTTCCACCACGTCGTGACGCCGTACGTGTTGGTGTTGGTGAGGATGTGCTTGAGCTGCAAGGTCAGGTCATCGGTCGGAACCGTGGTCACGATCGTCGACCCGATCGGCACGACACTGTTGTCCGACGCCGCGGCCGGGGCCGCCTGGGCTCCGAGGAATGCCAGGGAGACGACGGCACCCACGGCGGCCGCTCGCCCGCGCCTCATAGGTGTTCTCGACATCGTCATGGTGGTCTACCTCTCGTCAGGGGTGCTGCTGTCAGGAAATGGTGGGGCGCCGCGACTACCGCGGCCCAGGGTTCGCCGGCGTACGCCCGCCGACCTGGAGGAATCGGCGGACGTACGCACTCGTGGCCCGCGTGCCGGAAGACCCGGCGTCAGCCGAGCTTTTCGAAGAGATCCTCCACGGACTCTCCTCCGGCCATGAGGTCGAGAACCTCGTCCCTGGTTCTCTCCCCGCGGGCCCATTGATCGGCAACCTGTCCCTGGATCAGGACAGTGAAGCGGTCGCCGATGGACAGGGCGTGACTGGCGTTGTGGGTGATCAGCACGACCGCAAGTCCGCGTCGGCGAGCGGAGTCGATCTGCTTGAGCACGACGCTGGCCTCCTTCACGCCGAGCGCTGACGTCGGCTCGTCGAGGATCAGCACCTTCGCCCCGAAGTGGATCGCGCGCGCGATTCCCAAGGCCTGTCGCTCCCCTCCGGACAGCGTGCCGACGAGCTGGTTGGCGTTGGTCACCCGCGTGATTCCCATCGCGTGCACTTCGGCCAGCGCTGTCGCCCTCGCGCGCGACGCGTCGAACCGGCGCAGGGGACCCCAACCCTTGTTGGGCTCGCGCCCCAGGTAGAAGTTCCGCGCGACGCTCATCAGCGGGATCATCCCGACGTCCTGGTGGACGGTGGCGATCCCCAGGTCCTGCGCCTGGCGCGGGCTGCTCAGTGTCACCGGAGCGCCGTCGACCAGGATGCGGCCGCTGCTGGGCACGTACACACCCGACATGACCTTGATCAGGGTCGACTTGCCCGCACCGTTGTCGCCGAGCAGGCAGTGGACCTCGCCGGCGTACAGCTCCATCGACGCATGCTGGAGGGCGTGGGTGCTCCCGAACGCCTTGCTGACGTCCTCCAGCTCCATGGTCGGCTGACGATCTGGCGTGCTCATGCGTTCACCTTCCCGATGCTGCGCGTCGTCCGGCCCTTTGCGGGGATCGAGGACGCTTGCCGCAGCGCGGCCTTCCGTACGAAGTCGTTGGCGAGGACGGCGACGATCAGCAGACCGCCGATGAAGGTGGAGAGCCAGTCGGTCGTCCACCCCGTGTAGAACAGCCCGATGTTGACCATCCCGTACGTGATGGTGCCCAGGGCGACGCCTTGCACCGTGCCGTAGCCGCCGACCAGCAACACGCCGCCGATGACCGCGACGATCGGTGCCTGGAACACGAATCCCTGGCCCTGGACGGCGTTGCCGGAGTTGAACAGCGCAGCCTGCAGGACTCCGACGATCGATGCCGCCACACCGGTCGTGATGAAGAGCGCGAGCCGGACCTTCTGGGTCGGGACTCCCGCCTTGATCGCGCCGTCGAGGTTGCCGCCGGTCGCATAGATCCAGCTGCCAACACTCATCCGGCTCAGCACCCAGTAGGCGATGAGGCCGAGGACGGCACACCAGATCACGGTGACGTTGAGGTCGCCGAAGGTCGCGCCGAAGACGTTGCCCCAAAACCCCGTGATGTCGACTGACACCGTGCTGGTGCCGGCCAGGCTGCGGGACAGACCGAGGGCGAGTCCGAGCAGGACGTAGTTGGCGGCAAGCGTGACGATGAACGACGGCAGCCCGGTGTGGTTGACGATCATGCCGTTGAACAACCCGACCAGCACACCGATCGCGAGGCACATGAGGAACACGAGCGGGACGGGAAGCTCATAGACATTGACGCCCAGCGCCATCGTGATGCTCGACGCGCCCACGACGGAGCCGACCGACAGATCGAACTCCCCCGCGATCATCAGCAGCCCGATCGGGATGGCGATGAGCGCGAGCTCTGCCGAGGCATTCAGCCAGCCGCTTGTCGCGGCCAGCGAGAGGAAACCCTTGTCACCGGCCGTGATGGAGAAGAACGCGAAGACCGCGAGGGCCGACAGCATCGCGCCGAGCTGGGTGGCTTGATAGAGGCGGGCGATGTGCCGCTGCTTGCGCGCGACCGCGGGCGGGGCGTCACCAGGTGCTTCACCCCCGGCCGCGCGCGGTGCCCGGATCGTCTCGGTGTTCGACATCAGGAGGCCCCTCGCACGCCGCGATGCTTCTTCTGCACCTCGAGCACGCGATCCACGTTGTCCTTGGTGATGACCTGCGGGCCGGAGTCGATGGCGTTGGTGGGACGCAGGCCGTACTCCAGCCACTGGTATGCCTGAAGGACTCCGTAGTAGCCCTGGAGGTAGGGCTGCTGGTCGAGAGCGAACAGGAGCTTGCCGGACTTCACCGACTCCAGCACGTTGGTCGAGATGTCGACGGTGCCGACCTTGACCGTGTCATCCATGCCGGCCTGCTTGGCAGCAGCCAGCGCTGCCGTGGCGATCGACGAGCCGAGCGTGAGGACGCTGTCGACGTCCTTGTCGGCGTTCAGCGCACCGGCGATGCTCTGCCGGACCTTCTCCTCGTTGCTGGCGTCCTCAGTCGGGATGGTCAGGATCTTGCCCTTGCCGCCGGCGTCGGTCACCTGCTTGAGGAATCCGTTGCAGCGCTGCTCCAGCACCGGGTTGCCGGCGATCTGGTTGACGCAGATCGCATTCTTGGCGCCGGCCTTGACCGCGACCTTGCCGGCTTCCTCGCCCATCGCGGTGGGGTTCTCGCCGATGAAGCCGAGCGCTCCGAGCTTCTGCCAGGAGTCGCGACCGGAGTTGGTCACGAAGACCGGGATGCCCTTGCCCACAGCCTGCTTGATCAATGGTTCGAGTGCCTCAGGGAAGTAGTCGCCGATGATCAGGGCGTCGGGCTTCTTGCCGATCGCGGCCCTAGTGATGCGCTCGTAGGTGGGGACGAGGTCGGTGTAGTCCTTCGACGCGCTGTACTCGTAGTCGATGCCGAGGTCTTTCGCCGCCGCATCGCTGCCCTGCTTGAACGACCCGAAGAAGGGGTCTGACACGGGGCCGGAGATGTCGATGATCGTGTAGTTCGACGAGGACTTCTTGCTGCCGTCCGACGATCCCCCACATCCTGCTGTGAGTCCGCCAAGGAGCAGCAGACCTGCGATCGGCGGGACGAGTGTCTTCTTGATGTTCATCGTTCTCCTTCTTCGGGTGGGTAAGGGGGCGTGTCGGTGGGTGGTCACAGCGCTTCGCGGAGAGCGGCCAGTACGCGTGTCACGCGGCTGTGAGGTGTGGGGCGTAGATCAGGTCGGCTGGCGAGATAGGCGACGGCCGTACGGCTCTCCGGGTCGGCGAACGCGATGCTGCCGGTGTAGCCGTCGTGACCGAAGCTCGTCGGGCCGAGCATCGGCTGGCGTGGAGAGGACATCTGGAAGATCCCGCCGAATCGCGAAGCCTGGTCCAGCAGGACGTGGTCGTGACCATCGTGCACCGGTGAGGTCACCGCACGGAGCGTTTCCGCGGAGATCAGCTGCTGCGGCCCAGCCAGGGCGATCGAGTAGCACCGAGCAAGTGCTGCGGCGTTGCTGACGAACGAGATGGCCGGAATGTCCGCCTGCCAGATCTCCGGCACGTCGAGGTCACTGAGGACGGGGTTGGTCGAGGCCCGGGCAACGTAGCTGGGCGCTGCCTGCACCACCTGAGCGCGCCATCCGTCGTCGTCGAAAGCCGGAGCCAGGCCGAGCTGAGGGACCATACGACCGAGCTCGGCCGCCGGAACGCCGAACCATGCGTCGATGCTCATGGGATCCCCGATCTGCTGCCGGAAGAACTCTGCCGGCCGGAGACCGGAGACCCGGTGGATGACCTCCCCGACGAGGTAGCCGATGGTGAGCGGGTGGTAGCCGTGCCGCGTGCCGGGATCCCACACTGGCGCCTGCTGGGCGAGCCGTGCGATGCAGAGGTCCCAGTCGATGAGGTCGGTGACCGAGATGGTGCGGTCGAACGCGGGCAGCCCGGCACGGTGGCTGAGCAGGCAGCCGAAGGTGATGGACTGCTTGCCTGCAGCCCCGAACTCCGGCCAGTAGTCGACGACCGGACGGTCGAGGTCCAACGCTCCCTCCTCGACGAGCAGTGCCACGCAGAGCCCCAGCACGCCCTTGGACACCGAGAAGGTCATGGCCAGGTCGTTGGTCGTCTGTCGGCGGGTCCGGCCGCGGTCGACATGACCGGCTGCGACGTCGATGACGAGGTCGCCGTCATGCCAGACAGCGAGCTGGAACCCGAGGTCGTCGCCCGTGGTGATGTTGCTCGCCGCCGCGTCGACGACACGCCGGAAACGGGGTGTCACCTCGCCGGTGAAGTCGACGCCGATGCCGGGGCTGGCTGGGGAAGGAGGTTGCGTGATTGCGGTCACAGTGAGAACCTTGCAGGACCTAATTATGTTCAGCAAGCGTCAAAAATAATTCGTTCTGACCTTCACTTCAGGAGAGCTCCGATGTCGCAGAATCGACAGATCGGCGTGGAGTTCATCGCTCAGCAGCCGCTCGGTCTGCGTACACCCGCGACCGCCCTGATGAACCACCTGGCCGCCCGTCCGCCCCAGACGCGAGCCGAGCTCATGGACTCGTTGGGCTGGTCTCGGACGACACTGTCCCGGATCGTGTCGCTCCTCATGGACGGCGGCCTGCTCACCGAGGAGCCAGGGGAAGCGCACGGCCGAGGACGGCCGGTCTCCCGGCTCAGCCTCAATCCGGCCGCGGGCCGCGTCGTGGGCATCGACATCGGATTCCGTTCGATTCGGACCATAATTGCCGCGGTCGACCACAGCGTCCTGGCCATCGACGAGCGGCCGTTCGCCGACGAGATCGGGCAGGACGAGGCGTTGGAGGCGGCCCGCGAGATGGTCGACGCCCTCCTGGCTGAGCAGGGCACCGACTGGGCCGAGATCGTCGGAGCCGGCATCGCCGTCGGCGCCCCCATCGAACGCGGCAGCAACGCCGTGGCGCTCGGCGGAAGCCTGCAGCTGCGATGGCGCGGCGACCTGCTCAAGGCCGCGGCCGAGCACCTGCCCTGCCCCAGCTACATCGGCAACGACTCGCGGCTGTCGGCCCACGCGGAGATGCTGTGGGGAGCCGGGCGCGACTTCGACTCGTTCCTCTATCTCAAGCTCCACTCCGGCACCGGCGGATCCGTGGTGCTCGACCGGCGCATCGTGACCGGGTCGACCGGCGCCGCCGGCGAGATCGGCCACGTCAACGTCGACCCGCACGGCCTGATGTGCCGATGCGGCAACCGTGGATGCCTGGAGACGGTCGCCGGAGTGCCGGCCCTGCTGCACTCGGTGAGCCTCATCTATCCGCACGCGCCGAGCTGGACAGAGTTCCGAGAGCTGTTGACGGCCGGCGACGCCGCTGCGGTCGGCGTGGTCGAGGACGCGTTCGAGACGGTGGGGCGGGCGACCGCGTCGCTCGTCAACGTGTTCAACCCCGACGCCGTGATCCTCGGTGGAGCGCTCAGTCGCGCCTACCCACAAGGAGCTCAGCTCATCAAGAACAACTTGCGACGGCACTGCCTGCCGGTCAACAACCACGTCGAGGTGCGCATGGGCGACATCGACCGTCGCGCCGGAGCACTCGGCGCCGTCGGCCTGGTCCTGACCCACGGCGTCGTCTGAGCCGGCACACTCGGGACCTTTGCCCCGGTTCATTCGGCTGGATCCGGCCTACGGTCAGGTGCCGCGGCTCACCTGAGCTGCCACGTTCACAGGGGAGACATGGCTCACAACTCTGGCCGATTCCGTTTCGACGGCGGAGCCGCAACATACTTCGGCACGGGGCTCTTGGCCGCGCTGATCACGATCTGCACGCTCGGGATCTGTTATCCATTCGCCCTCGTGTTGAGGGAGCGCTGGCGCGCCAAGCACACGTACATCGATGGTCACCGGTTGGTGTTCACCGGCACCGGGCTGGGTCTGTTCGGCCTGTGGATCAAGTGGCTCCTTCTCATGGTGATCACACTGGGCATCTACAGCTTCTGGGTAGCACCTCGAATTCAGAAGTGGAAGGTCGAGCACACGGACTTCGATCCGACCTGGCGCCCCACTGTCGACGCCACATCCGCCAATATCGTGCCGGCCATGCCGTAACGGCGGTCCGCAGCAAGATCCGCCGGAGCCGAACTGGTACACGCTGGGCGAGGGACCTTGTACCCGTGTGGTTGCACGGTTTCCGCCCTAGTCTCAAGGCGTTGCAGCCCAGGGGTAATGCAGCAGACCAACAACGGGATCAGCTGTCACGCATGGCTGGTCCCGTTGCTGCGCCGTCAGGCTGACGCCGAGCCAGCGGTCGCCGAGCGGCCGGCTTCGAGTCGGGCGACCGGCACGCGATAGGGCGAGCACGACACGTAGTCGAGCCCGATCTCGTCGAAGAAGTGGATCGAGTCCGGGTCTCCCCCGTGCTCGCCGCAGACGCCGAGGTGCAGATCGGGCCGCGCCTTGCGCCCTGCCTTCACCGCGTGCTCGACGAGCAGGCCGACGCCCTCGACGTCGAGCGACTCGAACGGTGAGACCGGGAAGATGCCCTTCTCCAGGTAGGTCGAGAAGAACGACGCCTCGACGTCGTCCCGCGAGAATCCCCACGTCATCTGCGTCAGGTCATTGGTGCCGAACGAGAAGAACTCCGCGACCTTAGCGATCTGGTCGGCCAAGGTCACGGCGCGTGGCAGCTCGATCATCGTGCCGACCTTGAACGTCAGCTTGGTGCCGGTCTCCTTCTCCACCTCGGCGGCGACGCCGATGATCTCTGCCTTCATCAGCTCGAGCTCCTGCGGCGAGCCGACCAAAGGGATCATGATCTCCGGCTGTGGGTCTCCACCGGCAGCCGTGCGCGCAGCGGTGGCCTCGAGGATTGCCCGCGCCTGCATCGTGTAGAGGCCGGGGATGACGATCCCGAGGCGTACGCCGCGCAGCCCCAGCATCGGGTTCTCCTCGTGCAGCCGCTTCACAGCGAGCAGCTTGTGCGTCCGGGGCTTGTCCTCGTGGTTCTCCTCCTCGTGCGCGAGCCGCACCGCCAGCTGCGTGTAGTCGGGCAGGAACTCGTGCAGCGGCGGGTCAAGCAGCCGGATCGTGACCGGCAACCCGTCCATCGCCTCGAGGATGCCGGTGAAATCATCGCGCTGCATGGGCAGCAAGGCGTCGAGGGCTTCGCGCTGCTCGTCGGGGTTCTCGGCGAGGATCAGGTGCTCGACGAGCTCACGGCGATCGCCGAGGAACATGTGCTCGGTGCGGCACAGTCCGATGCCCTGCGCGCCGAACCTGCGCGCCCGCGCAGCGTCCTCAGGCGTGTCGGCGTTGGCGCGCACACCCAGCCGGCGCACGTCATCGGCGTGGTCCATCAGCGCGATCACCGCGCGTACGAGCTCATCGTCCTCGGCAGTCTCGTCGCCCATGCCCTCGACCCACTCCGGCTTGTCTACCTTTCAAATCGTAAGCTTCTTGGGGTCGACCTTTCGACGAGCGAACCTTTGTGGGGGGTCGAATTGAACCTATGAAGATGTCATCGCCTGCTTTGCGGACGCCGCGACTGACAGCGCGATCTCCTTGCTTACGTCTGCGTACTTCAATTGCCTCGTTGCGTGCGCATATGCAGTGCCATAGACCGCGCGTGGCTCATCGCGGTCATGCGCCCAGGCACGACACGCCTGAATGAAAGGCTCAAACGGCGACCCGGCAGCAAACTTGTCAACTTCGGCCCAAGAACCCCAATCGACTGTCGCGGCCCATTCTGTGTCTCGCGCTGGACCATTCGTATGGAAAATAAGACTCAGTTCCAAAGTGATAGGGTCCAAAGGCGCTGCCCGAGTCCCAACATCGCCGAAATCGATCAGGATCGGCCGGTTCGAGCCATCGACGAGAACGTTCTCACCGTGCAGGTCTCCGTGGGCGAGATACCGTCGAATGTCCAACTCGATTTGATCATCCTCAGCGTAGGCAGCAAAGTCGGGAACCGACTGAGCGAGTTTTTCGTCCGAGATGGACTCTCGTCGCAAATCTCCCAGCGAGGTACCCAGAGCTTCATGATCGGACTCGAAGGGCAACAAGCTCGCTCGGAGTCGGCTGACGACTTGCGACGCGTCGGCCGGACTGCGGGTTAGCAAACTAAATAGGGACACGTGTTCAGAGTTGGCAAGCGTAGAGAAGAGCGCCGTCTGGTCACGTAGACCGGCCGTCATGGGCGGCAAAGCACCAGCAAATGTTCCTGGCTGCAGACGTGTCGCGACAAGCGTCACGAAACGCTCATGCTCATCTCGGGCTACCTCGAAATGGGCAACCTTCATGAAAACAGCTGCCTCTGATTGCGTTTCAGAACGAAATGAAAGTCGACCAACTCGAGCGGCCGAAAGCCCACTGAGCCCCTTTACGGCCACAGAGGAGTGACCCAGTTCGCGCGCGTAAGCCCGCGCGCCGCGATCGAACATTTCATCTAGCGGGTCCGAGCACTCAAGGGCGACCTCTGAGTGCAAAGCACTCAAGCCATCGGCCAGAGCGGATACGAGCTCGACAAACGAATCGCTCTCTGTTTTCGTTCGCAGTTGAACCAGAGGCGCCGGCGGCAAACCGAAGACTCTCCCCAGTCCTCCGGACGAAAGCTGATCACGCAAGTTCGTGTCGGTGGCGAACGCAGTCAGGAAAATTATCGGTGTGCCAGGACATACCTGCCGCGCAGCAGCGTGCACAGCCAGACCGTATTCTTCACGCACATCAGCGCTGTCGCGAAATGGCGGCAGCCGCAGGTCGCACACTAATAAATCAAATTGGTCAGCACGCAGTGCGTCGAGCGCCTCATCCCGACTAACCACTGCGGTAATTGATCCTGTTGAATCCGCCAACGCGATTAGTTCGCTGGTTTGCCGCAGACTCCGATCTTCATCCTCGACTAGAAGAATCTTCACCCGTAACCACCTTCGGTAGTGCCCAGCGGATCTCGCACGCGGTGCCTCGATCCTCTCGCGGACGTAACTCGATCGTGCCACCGAGGGAGTGCACGGCCAGTTCCGCGATCGGGAGCCCAAAGCCGAAGTGTTTGTCTTTGGACTTCCCTGCCGATATGCCCGGCTCCCAAATTCGATTGGCACCGTCCGGCAGACCCTTGCCCTCGTCGAGAACCGTCACCCAAGCCTGATCATTGTCAGCACCGAATGCGACGACCACCGGAGGGCCAACTACTGGCAGCGTGGCTTCAACTGCATTGCGTATTGCATTTTGAAGGGCAAGGCTCAACAATCCCTGGTCGCACTGAACAACTACCGGTTCAGAGCGGGCGGCGCGCACTACGCCATCCGCGTAACCCATCTGACTTATCTCCTCCACGACCAAATCGGCTAGGTCGGTCTCCCGAAATTGGGGCGGTGCAGCGGCGTCATGCAACCTCGTGAGCGTGTCTAGAAATTCGCTAAGACGTTCCAGGCGCTGTCGGGTATCGGACGATTCGTACGACTCACCAATGTCCCTGGCAGCCGCCAGATGAACGTCAAGCACGATCGGTCGAGCCTCATGAATGATGGTCCGGGTCACGGCTTGAATCGCCTCGGCCCGAACATCGTTACGGTCGATTTCATCTGGCAACGAAATCCAGGCCTCGCCGATCTGCACGTCACCATCCGGCCTCCGAGCGCTGATCGCTCTGCCAAGGGCGATGCGAACCCACGAATTGGATTCCTGGTCGCGAAATGCCCGGAGCTTCGCAAGAGTGAGCGACGTGTCTCCCAAGGCCAAACGCGCACCCTGCAAGCGAGCGCTTGCCGCGGACGAGTTTAAGAGCTTGGATGCCTCGGACTCGCTCACTATTGCGACTCTTGACCGTAGAAGGCCGCTCGCAGCGCGAACGCTCGCGCGCCACCTTCCATGATTCCAGTAACAGCGGAAACCGCTTCAGGTTCGTCGAGAGCTCCCGCGCTAGCAACATACCCATGCTTACCGTCTGAACCCATGTGGATGATCCGATCGGCGTTGCCAAGTACCGGGATGTTGGCATTGTGCGACGTAAAGATGTACTGATCATCGGCGTGTCGCCGTTGCAGAGCTTCAACCAAAGTCGAAGCAACGAATGCATTGTCGAGGTGATCTTCCGGTTGGTCGAGGATCAGAGGATCGCCGTGCTGCCCCAACAGGACCGGCAAGACTGCGGTGCATCGTTGGCCGATTGAAAGTTGGTCACTGGGCTTGTATTCGCCTCCGTCAAGGAGTTCGAGTGTTGCCCCGTCCTCGATATTCGCCGCGAATAGGCCAGCGAGATTCGGATTCCGGAGTGCGGTAAGCACTGCTAGGGCGCGGTCTCTGCTTACGCCTGTCGCGCCACTCAGAGAGTCCGCGTCCAGCGTCTCCGTCCAGGTCACCAACTCGTGAGGGGCGACCTCCCGAGCGAGTTGCGGTGCGAGGGAGTTGTAGTGAATTCCCGTTCCTCGAAATGCCGCAACGAGAGCGTCCCGATATTCCTCAACGTTCGATGATCGCTGCACGCGAATTCGGATAGTAGGCGAGAGTTCCGCGTTAAGCTCGTTGACGATCTGCTGCCGTTCATCGAACACAGCATCCACAGTCTTTTCAACCTCCTCACGGAGGAGGTCCCGTTCCTGGACTAGTTGTCGAAAGCGCCGTCGACGATCTTCCAAGCGGCTGTGCAAGGAATTCAGCTGGCCCTGCTTCTCCTCAAGTTCTGCAACCTGACGCGAGGCCTGACCCACCCCTTCGCGCACTTGATCCAACGTTTGTCTTACGTCCCTACTCTGCTCGTCTATCGACGCGCGGAGCTTCTCTGCCTCGGCTTTGGCACTATCGACGCCAGCCGCTGCCTGCTCCAACTGCGCCGCGGCAAGGTCTATCATCACTACTGCTTGCGCAACCAGATCGCGCTCGTTGGTCAAGGGATCGTCGCCGACCGAGTCGGGCCACGGTTGCAGGGCGTGCGGCAAGTTCATCTCCAGGCGCCGGATCTCCGACCTCACTTGTTCGAGTTGAGCAGCATCCTGACCAAGTAAGGAACTCTTGGCCGACACCCTTTGAGCAGCAGACTGCAGTCTTTTCAAACGATCCTGCTGCTCTTGTGTGGCAGTAGAACCCTTCAACAGTTCCGACTGCCTCTCGAGCGCTCCTGAGAGTAGTTGGGTCACGGGAGACAGTTGATCGATTTCAGCGTTGAGAGCCACGCCCTCCTGGACCAAGGTCATCAACTCACTGGTCAAGCTGCGAAGTTGCGTTCGCTGAGACTGCACCCTTTCTGCCGCTATCGATCGATTCGGTCGGAATCGGTCGATTAGCCGTAGTCGGCCCGACGATTGAGCTCCCACCGCTTCCATTTCGTTCTGCGCAAGAACAGTGCAGATCAGCGATCGAGTCGGATCTGAACTAGTGGTATGCCCCGACGCCGACCTTGTGATTGTGAATCGCTCTAAACCATCAGCCATAGTGAGCGTCACCGCGCCCCCCGAGAGAATTGCCACTGCTTGCTGCTCACCTCGAAGACGCGCATCCTCGGTGAACGATCCAGCGTCGAGACAAAATCTGATCAATTCGACGATCGAGGTCTTTCCCGTGCCTCTTGCGCCAATGATGACGTTCAAACCTTGCGCGAACTCGATATCGAGACCTGAAAGGAAGCCCTCTGCCTCCACTTGAAGCCGCTCAATGTGCACGTTGCCTCCTGCGTCGAACTCATGCTCCCACGATTGCCGCCGTGTCGAGTCCGACACCCGAGACCAGATGCATGCGAGTGTGTTCGAAGGGCAACGCAGCCTCCCGCCCGAAAATTGCCGTGGTCCTACGAGCTGGCTGTTTGCCGCCAGAGCGATCGCGGATCGTTCGAACTACTTTCATCCTCTCCATTGTCGTCAGCGATCTGCTGCCCGGACGTGCGGCAGCAGTGCGAGTCCGCTCCTATCTGGGTGGCACTCCGTTGAGGCATTCCCTCGAGTACGTGGTGGCTTTCCTCGTTGCTACTTCACGCATTCAGCGCGAGCGCCGGTCCCTGACATCCTCATAGGCCTTCTTCGGCTTTCGCGGACGGGCAACCGAAAGTTGTGACGTCGCCGGATCGTCTGACCGAATTCGGCGCAACTCTATTGTGTTGAATGACTCAATCGCGGCATATTCTGCCCACGCCGTCGGGTCAGACCCGGCGAGCGCCATCAACAGTCTGACCCGATCGAACGGCAGATCCGCGACAGTGGTGATTTCGGGCCAGCGATCGTCGCCGACTGGGATCGCAAACGGTACTGCGAAGCCCGTATGAGGTTCCTTCGGCAACCGCAACCATTGCACCCATCTAGCCGGAACGATGTCCTTTGGCTTTTTCGCGTAGTCCATTCGCACCGTGTTTTGAATCAGGTACACAGGGAATCCGACTCTTCCGTCACCGACGGGATCCCAGGCAATGACGTCAACGCCGTCGTCGTTCGAATCACCCGGTCGATCCAAATCTCGATCTCCCACCCCGATTAGATCCCCGACCCAACTGACGGCTTTCGAAAAGTCAGTGGGTCGGCCATTTCGGGGCGGGTACCCGAAATCGATAGCAACAGCCGTCTTCCCGAGACGCGCACGCGCCGCTTCGCGGACCACTGCGTCAAAGATCGCGTCAGACCGATGGAACGATTTCTCAATCCGAACTGGAGTGTCCTTCAACGACATCAGGAGAAGGAAGTCGTAGACGGCTGTCAAGTTGCTGGTGCGTCTCTCGACCCCTCGACTGCTCACGGCGTATGGATACCCGCTGCCCATCAAATCTGAACGACGCTCGATCTCCCCTCGACCGTCGGAGAACTCGATATCTGAGGGTTCTTGCCCAGCGGGAAAGAGCCCTCGTAGTTCTGGGTTACTCAATTTCGGTTCAGCGCTGATGAGCATCCACGACTCGATGAACTCAGCCAGGCTGTAAGGATCCGCATCGCTTGGAGTCCGAAGCCCGCTCATTCTTCTGCGCCTTCATCGGATAGTCCGAGCAAGGCGTTGGCGCGAGCAATAAGAGTCTGCAACTCGCGCCTAGTCGATGCGTCGATTGAGGTCGGCCCGAGCGCATTCGCCTTTGCTAGATTGCGACCAGCAGCAGCCACGGCAGCAATCAATTGCGACCTGGCGTCAACGGTCGCGGCATGAGCATCCTCAAGGCTTCGAGTTTGATCCAGGACGACGGTCGCAGTTGCATCGCTCAGCACGTCAGCCAACTGCTTCAGTTGGCGCGAGTCACGCACGACTCGGTTCTCGCCCTTTGCGTCACCAAAGATGTAGCCCAATAACCGCGACATTTGAGGCTTATGATCACTCGGTAGTGGCCAATACTCAGGGTCGACCTCGCGAGGGGCTGGCGCGGCGATGAATGCACGAATCGGGACGCGACCCATTGCCGCGTTAAACACGCCAAAGTTGTCACGCGCCCGGGCTATATTCAGCCCGAACTCCTCATGCGCCTGCCTCAGGATCTCGAAGTCACGATACATCGCTCGAACCTCTGTAAGTTCGCGTCCAACCAATTCTGCAACTTCAACCAGAGGGCGTCCCTCATCGACGAGTCTCGCGATGTAGCCCGCCTGCTGGTACGGGTCCCAAGGCGTAATCCCCGAGATGTGCCGAAAACCCAACAGGGGGACCACGGAGGCTGGGTCGTCGACGACTATCACTGGAAACTCCGCGGGCAACCTCACTCCGCCGAGTGACTTCCACCCCGAGTTTTGCCTCACGAACTGCGCCCGCAATGAATCGTCGCTAAGACCCAGCAGTGCGGTGAGGCGCCGATTGCCCTCCAAGACTACGTACTCGTCGTCCGACGCCTTCGTCGCGATGAGCGGTTCTGACTCGAAATAGCCGTGCCTAGCTATCGAGCTCGCGATCCGCAAAGGGTCATACTCGTCGTCGATGAACAACGCAAGTTCCTCTTGAGAAACTCCTTCGTTGCGCTTCTCTTCAGGGAGTCGAGGATTTTGCCAATCCAAGCGCAGTTTTGAGAGCGGAATTCGCTGGAGGTTCCAACCGCTGTTCGCTTCGGGCATCTGAGCACCCTAGCGCCACCGTGTTCGAAAAGGCCGAAACTCAATCACAACCGTCCGAAACTGCGGGCCCTTCCATGGCGAGCCGAAATCCAAGCCAACCGCGCACCATTGCAACCTAGAGAATCCTCCGTGCCTCAACAGAGTGAATGTGCTGCGACGCATATGCCACCGCTGCTAGAACTGGGGACATGACCGCCGAGGACGTCGACCAACTGAGGCCTAGCGGCGCCCTATTCCGGGGCCCAGACATCGAACTCAGCGAAGTTGCGAAGAATGAGTTACTCCTCGCCGCGCTTCCTGGAGCAACGATCGAGCGGTACGCGGGGGTTCGAGTTGTCCGGTTCCGGGACCAGATCCTCCTGAAGAAGCAAATTACGCATCTCGGCAGACCATGGCCCGGCTTTAAGAAGCGCATCCAGATACCGAAGTCGTGGCTCGAAGTCGAACAGCGCGCAAGAGCGGATGGCCTTGTTCCTCGGTTCGTGGGCATCTATCACTGCGGTGAAGTTACCGTGTTTACGGACTTCGACCCGGCGACCTACGTGCAGCGGAAGGCGAACAACTCTGCAGCCCACGTATCCACCAACGATCTTTATCAAGGGCTTACTGCTGGGCAGTTCGCCCGGACCGATCGCAACGGGAATCGTCTAACAAGCCTTCGCGCCGATGAGTTTGCCGCCTACCTGCAGGAGGGATACGAAGCACGGGACCCACGACTTGACGTCTTTGAGAAGTTCAATTGTGAGTTTTTGGACGCGCAACAGATCGATGCGCTGCCAGCCGTTCGGGAAATGTATATGGCTTCTTGGCCTGACCGTTTCCAGGGCGAATGGCCCGGGTTCTACGTCGAGTACCGGCTGGACAAGTTCATCCGAGCACACAGTCTCGATCAATCAGTCAAACTCCAAAAGGTGAAACGGCGTGACCAGTTCGACTTCGATCTCGCGTTTTTGCGAGCTGGCAAACTCGAATACTTGGGAGATCTGAAGGCGTCAAACGTCACGAAACACGAAGCGCCGGGAAACGACGCCAAAGACATTGCGCGATCTGTCGAAGAGTTCGGCCGATTCTGGTACGTGATTTACGAGCACGAAACACGGCACGCTCGTGACAACGGTGATCTCGCAACCATCGAGTGGAACGAGTACCGGCGATCCGTGGGTCACAAAGGAAGAAAGGAGTACAACCCGCTCTCCTATGCTCGAAAATTCAAGGAGTCGGTCCGCTTTGTGGGAATGAAAATACTCGAGGTCAATGAAGCAAACTTCGGGCTCGTGCTAGGGGAGTTCGCGCAAGGCAAGCAGCCCAATGGCGCCGCCCGAGCCCTGAAGGTGATGATCAACAAGAGGAACATTGACAACTTTCTGATCTATTCGGTGTCAATCGCTGCTTGACGCGATAGAACGCGTTCGCGAATGAAATTGAGTCATGGAGAAGGAGCCGCAGCGAACCAGTCCGGGCGGACACCTGTCGGCAAAAATGTCGAAGCTCGCTCGTCGCGACACCGCTCCCGAACTCGCTCTGAGATCAACTCTGCACGCCGCGGGTCTCCGCTATCGCGTACAACTTCCCGTTCCAGGCAATCGGCGCAGGAGGATCGACGTCGCGTTCACTCGAGCGAAGGTTGCCGTCTTTGTAGATGGATGTTTCTGGCACGGGTGCCCGCTGCACGGAACCAGGCCTGCTACTAACAGCGAATGGTGGGACTGGAAAATCAAACGCAACAGGGACCGTGACGTAGACACGAATCGACTCCTCGCCGAGCACGGCTGGGAGGTTGTTCGTGTGTGGGAACACGAGCCTCCGATCGAGGCAGCCGAGCGGATTTGGCGCGTTGTCGAGACTAGACGACAGAGTTCGTGATCTCCTGCAGTGCCCCATCTACATTGGCGGGAGTCGATCCTACGAGTGCCTTCCAGCGCTCGCCGGAGCGCGCCATTTGCGAACGCAGCACATGGTACGCGACCCCAACATTGACGCCGTTGCCCATCTGCTTGTAAGTGAGCGCATCGGTCTGGCCGGGGAACTCGAACGTGTCGGGTAGTCCTTGCAGGCGCGCAGCTTCGCGGGGCGTCAAGCGTCGAAGTGGGGCACCCAGGATCGTCGTCTGCGTGATGGCTACCAAAGCTGGCACATAGGTAGGTCGCTTTGCGCGAATGCCAGAAGGGCGGAAGTGCATGATGCATTCCTCGAGCGAGGCTGCGTCCTGCGCCTGCCACTCGAACTTACGTCGGGACGGTGGCAGGTCAGCCAGACCGTTGAACTCCTGAAGCCAGGGATCAAGGACGCCTCGGTACTGGGTGTAGAACTCAGCATTCTTGCGGAGGAAGTTCGCCTTCCAGCGAGGCGTGTCCTCAGGGATGAAGAGGTCGTCTTCGTGGACGAAGGCGTCGACCCAGACGGGAAAGCCCGGAAGCTTTGGAACGCCGAGCTCACGGAGCCGACGCACAAACTCCGACCACACGTGGACCCAGTGCTGCTCGGCCTCTGTAAGTTCATAGTTGGCACGGTCAGCAATCTCGTCTTCTGCCTCGAGAATCTCGTCCTTCAGCGACCATTGCTGCGGGTCCCAGCCTGGCAACGGGCGGTTGGTGACGATCGGCTCGACCTCGTCGTGCGCTGTCTCATCGCCGACGTAGGTGCCGACGATGAAGACGCGCTCACGGATCTGTGGGCGCCCACCCATGTCAGGCGGCAAGAGGTGTGGTGAGAAGACTGCCGGCGTGGACGAGACCTGGTAGCCGAGATCGCGCAGGCTGCGGATGATGACGTCCCACTCGTGCGTGTGGCGAGGTCCGGCGATGTTGCGGACGTTCTCGAGCAGAACGAGCGAGGGTCGGTGCTCTTCTAGGATCCGGCAGATGTTCCAGAAGAGGGTGCCCCGAGCCTCGTCCATCCCCCGCTGGAAGCCTGACTTGGAGAAGGGCTGGCACGGGAAACCGGCCGCCAGCACGTCGTGCTTCGGGACCTTCACGACTGGGTCCGTCTCGGGGACGATGTCACCATGCACACGCATGTTCCAGTTGTGCTGGTAGATCTTGGCAGCTGCTTCGTCGATCTCCGAGGCGTAGACGCACTCACCGCCGAGCGCGCTCAGAGCCGCGTGGAAACCGCCGATGCCGGCGAAGAGGTCGATGAAGGTGAAGGCTGGGTCTTTCGAGCTCATGTTCGAACCCTATTCCTCTCCTCGGACAGCCTCTGGGATTGAAGTTCTGTGTTGTGGATGAGCCCCGACCTTGTCGGTCGGGGCTCATCCACGTTCACGGCTTGATCAGCTGCAGCCGCTGGTGCTGCCGCAGCCTTCGCAGACGTGGCAGGAGCCGGCGGGGCGCATCTTGGTGCCGCAGGTCATGCAGAGCGGCGAGTCGACCGCGGAGCCGGTGAGCGTCTCCAGGAGCTCGGCGCTCGTGTGGGCGGTTGCCGGGGCCGGCTTGGACGTGATCGCGATGTGCTCGACCGGGTCCGTGTCGGACTTGTCCTCGGCTTCGAGGTGACCCGTGGGCCCTTCGCTCGCAGAGCTCGCTCCCGCGACTTCGTCGCTAGGGACCGAAATCTTGGACTCGGATCCGAGCTCCCCACCGATCAGCTCAGCGGCGGTGGTGCCTCCGGTGTTGATCGGCTCGTACGAACCCGTGTCGAGGTAGCGCTGGCGCTCCTCGGCCGAGTGGA
Source organism: Aeromicrobium sp. Root236 (assembly GCF_001428805.1). Taxonomy (NCBI): domain Bacteria; kingdom Bacillati; phylum Actinomycetota; class Actinomycetes; order Propionibacteriales; family Nocardioidaceae; genus Aeromicrobium; species Aeromicrobium sp. Root236. Next base: position 852,918 of record NZ_LMIS01000001.1, read on the forward strand.
TGCCGAGGGCGGAGCGGGTCTCGAAGTCGAGGTAGTCGAGGGCCAGGCGACGGAAGGTGTAGTCCATGATCGACTGGCTCATGCGGACGTCCGGGTCGTCGGTCAGACCGGCCGGCTCGAACTTCATGTTGGTGAACTTCTGGACGAACGTCTCCAGCGGCACGCCGTACTGCAGCGAGATGCTGATGGCGATCGAGAAGGCGTCCATCATGCCGGCGAGGGTCGAGCCCTGCTTGCCGAGTTTCATGAAGATCTCGCCGAGCGAGCCGTCGGGGTGAGCGCCTGAGGTCATGTAACCCTCGGCACCACCGACGGAGAACGACGTCGTGATCGACTGGCGCGACTTCGGCAGGCGACGGCGGATCGGCTTCTCGACGATGACTTCCTTGACCTCGACCTTGGTGTCACCCGAGGACTTGGCCTCCTTGCCGTCGCTGAGCGGCTGGCCGACCTTGCAGTTGTCGCGGTAGACCGCGAGCGCCTTGAGGCCGAGCTTCCAGCCTTGGAAGTAGACGTCCTCGATCTCCTCGACCGTGGCGGTCTCGGGCAGGTTGACCGTCTTGGAGATCGCGCCGGACAGGAACGGCTGGCAGGCAGCCATCATCAGCACGTGGCCCATCGGCTTGATGGAGCGCTGACCCATCGCGGTGTCGAAGATCTCGTAGTGCTCGGTCTTGAGTCCGGGCGCGTCGACGACGTGGCCGTTCTCGGCGATGAACTCGACGATCGCCTCGATCGTCTCGCCGGTGTAGCCGAGCTTCTTGAGCGCCGCCGGGATCGTCTGGTTGACGATCTGCATCGAGCCGCCACCCACGAGCTTCTTGAACTTGACCAGCGAGAAGTCCGGCTCGATGCCGGTCGTGTCGCAGTCCATCATGAAGCCGATGGTGCCGGTCGGCGCGAGGACGGACGCCTGGCTGTTGCGCCATCCGTTCTTCTGGCCGATCTCGAGGTTGAGCTTCCACTGCTTGGCAGCCTCACGGTGCACCGCGATGTCGATCGAGTGCATCGTGCGGATCTCGTCGTTGGCGGCCTGGTGCTTGCGCATGACGCGCTCGTGCGCCGAGGCGTTCTGAGCGAAGCCGTCGTAGGGGCCGACGACGCCGGCGAGCTCGGCCGAGCGACGGTAGGACGTACCGGTCATCAGCGACGTGATCGCACCGGCGAGGGCACGGCCACCGTCGGAGTCGTAGGCCAGACCCGACGCCATGAGCAGCGCGCCGAGGTTGGCGAAGCCGATGCCGAGCTGGCGGTAGGCGCGCGTGGTCTCGCCGATCGCCTCGGTCGGGAAGTCCGCGAAGCAGATCGAGATGTCCATCGCGGTGATGATGAACTCGGTCGCCTTGACGAACGTCTCGGTGTCGAACGAGCCGTCGTCCTTGAGGAACTTCAGCAGGTTGAGGCTGGCGAGGTTGCACGACGAGTTGTCGAGGTGCATGTACTCCGAGCACGGGTTGGACGCCGTGATGCGGCCCGCCTCGGGCGAGGTGTGCCAGTCGTTGATCGTGCCGTCGTACTGGATACCGGGGTCGGCGCACGCCCAGGCAGCCTGCGCGATGTCCTCCCACAGCTTGCGGGCGTCGACGGTCTCGATGACCTCACCGGTCGTACGGGCGCGGAGCCCGAACTCGGTGCCCTGCTCGACGGCGCGCATGAACTCGTCGTTGACGCGGATCGAGTTGTTGGCGTTCTGGTACTGGACGCTGGTGATGTCGGCGCCGCCGAGGTCCATGTCGTAGCCGGCGTCACGGAGGACGCGGATCTTGTCCTCCTCGCGGGCCTTGGTCTCGACGAACTCCTGGATGTCGGGGTGATCGACGTCGAGCACGACCATCTTGGCCGCGCGACGCGTGGCGCCACCGGACTTGATCGTGCCGGCGGACGCGTCGGCGCCGCGCATGAACGAGACGGGACCCGAAGCGGTGCCGCCGGAGGAGCGGAGCAGCTCCTTGGACGAGCGGATGCGGCTCAGGTTGAGGCCGGCACCGGAGCCACCCTTGAAGATCAGGCCCTCTTCCTTGTACCAGTTGAGGATCGAGTCCATCGAGTCATCCACCGCGAGGATGAAGCAGGCGCTGACCTGCTGCGGGCTCGACGTGCCGACGTTGAACCACACCGGGCTGTTGAAGCTGAAGACCTGGTGCAGGAGCATGTGCGTCAGCTCGTGCTCGAAGATCGTCGCGTCGTCCTCGGTGGCGAAGTAGCCGTGCTCGCGACCGGCCTTGGTGTAGGTCAGCACGACGCGGTCGAGGAGCTGCTTGAGGCTCTGCTCACGCTCGGGCGAGCCGACGGCGCCGCGGAAGTACTTGGTCGTGACGATCGTGGAGGCGTTGACGCTCCAGAAGTCGGGGAACTCCACACCGCGCTGCTCGAAGACGTTCTCGCCGGTCTTCCAGTTGGTCTGCACGACGTCGCGACGTTCCCAGGTGACGGCGTCGTACGGGTGCACCCCCTCGGTCGTGTAGACGCGCTGGATCTTGAGGGCGGCGTTGCCCTTCTTGCCAGCAGTCTTGCGCGAGGACCCCGAGGGTCCGCTGACCGTTTCCGTCATGAGAGTGCTCCTATTTCGCGGTGATGGTGGTGGTGTTTCTGTTGTCTCGGTGGTTTCGACAGGCTCAACCAGCGGGACTCAGGTCTGGTGTTGGTCCTTCGTCGCGGTGTGCTCGGCGAGCTCACCGTCGGCGCCGGCCGCCATGAGGCTGGCGATCTCGTCGGCGAAGTCATCGGCCGACTCGAACTGCTTGTAGACGCTGGCGAATCGCAGGTAGGCGACCTCGTCGAGGCTCTTGAGGGGCTCGAGGATGGCGAGGCCGACCTCGTGGGCCGGGACCTCCGCGCATCCGGAGTCGCGAAGCGTGTCCTCGACCTGCTGGCCGAGTCGCGCCAGGTCGTCGTCGTCGACCGGTCGGCCCTTGCAGGCCTTGCGGACGCCGGCGATGGCCTTGTCACGGACGAAGGGCTCGGTGGCGCCGGAGCGCTTGACGACCGTGAGCTGCATCTGCTCGATCGTGGTGAACCGCTTCTCGCAGGCGGAGCAGACCCGGCGACGGCGGATGGCTCCACCTTCGTCGGCGACACGGCTGTCGAGAACCCGGGTGTCGGTGTTCTTGCAGAACGGACAATGCATGTCGGTCAACTCCTTCCCATACAAGGGGCTTGGCCCGAAAAGTTGTCCCCCGATGGGGACAAGTGGTGTGGAAGCCGTGTGGATTCCGCCGATTTTCGGTGTGTAACTCCCCACAACATGTGGAGAACTACATTGGTGTAACTACTAGATCTAGTGCCACTGTACGCCGGTGGTGGGGCCCGTGCAACACGATTCCGGGAACCTAGGACACTTTCTGGATGGGGCCGCGTCATTGCAGGTCAGACCCCATTTGGTCGCCAAAATTACGGCGTGTCGAAACCCTCCAGACACACCTGTATCAACGCTTTTCGGCTCTCCCGTATGCCCTGGAGAGCCGCACCACCCCTAGTGGTGGTGTGCCCAGCGGAGGAAGGCTGCGGCGTGGTGGAGGTCGGCGAAACCGTCGCCCAGCAGCTCGACCAGCAGGTCGTTGCTCCACACGCCGAGGCGGCCGATCGTCCACGACGTCAGGTCGACGTCGGCGAGCTCCAGGCCGTACAACGACTCGACGATCGCGCGCTTGTCGGAGTACGTGACGATCGGCAGGAACCGGTCGGGATCGGCGACCGCGAGGGTCTTGGTGAGCAGGGCTTCGCCCCACCCGGGCATCGAGTAGGCGAAGCCCTGGTCGACGAGGTTGCTGAACCGGTCCTCGAGCTCGCCGGGCCCGCGCAGCAGGTGCGCGGTCACCGCGCGTACGCGGCGGGCGCCCTCGAGCTCACCGAGCAGGACCCACGCCTTGTCGAACTCCGTCGGGTCCCCCGTGCTCGCGCCGGTCTGGTCGTCGGCGAACAGCTTGAGGTCGTAGATCGTCGCCTTGTCGAGCCCGTCAGCGGAGAAGACCCACGTGAACTTGGCCCAGTGGCGCACGACGAGGGGATCCGGCTCGTACGGGGTCGCGAGGAACTCCTGCTTCAGTGCCTCGACGCGCTCCAGCGCCGCAGCGTCGACGTCGGTCGCCTTGGGGAACTGCGGCACGACGTACGCGATGGGCCGCGGCGCCACGACCGTGCTGGCTGCCCGGCGCGGCGTGCTCTTGCGCGTCGCGGCCGGCTTGGGCTCCGGCGTCGGGGAGCCGAACGGGAACGTGAACTTGCAGTCGGTGCACTCGGCCTCCTTGCGTCCGTCGGGCAGGGTGCGGAGCACCACGACATCGTCCTCGCGGACGCACAACGGACACACGATCAAAGCCATGTCGCAACCGTATGCCGACGTGTGAGCGCCGCTTCGATGGGTAGGCCTTGATCGACGTCACGGAGCAGTCCCCACAGACCGAAGCCCCGGCGATACCCAGGTCCGCCGGGGCTTCGTGGTGCCCAACCCCGACTTCTGAAGCGTTGAGGCGCACAAAACGGCGCAAAGTGGTGCGCACGTCATCAAAAGTCGGGGGCTGGTGTCGATTTCCTCGTGTCCCGTTCGTGTAGGTGGTGAGAGGCTGGCAACAGGCCGGCCCGCACACAGGAGGCACCACCATGACGCAGTACGTGCTCAACGTCATCGAACCCGTGATGGAACCGGGGTTCACTCCCCCTCCGGAGTTCCTCGAGCCGATCATGCGCAAGCTCGCGATCGTCAACGACGAGCTCCAGGCGTCCGGCCAGTGGGTGTTCGCCGGCGGGCTCACCGGCCCCGAGGCGACCACCGTCGTACGCCATCAGGACGGCGAGACGCTCATGACCGACGGACCGTACGTCGAGGGCAAGGAGCATGTCGGCGGTTTCACGATCGTCGACTCCCCCGACCTCGACGCAGCACTGGCGTGGGCCGGGAAGTACGCCGAGGCGACCGGCCTGGCGATCGAAGTACGCCCGTTCCGCCGCTGACGTGACGACCGACGACGCCGGCATCGCGCGCGTGTTCCGCGAGGAGCACGGTCGCGCGGTGGCCGTCCTGGCCCGTGTCTTCGGCGACCTCGACATCGCCGAGGACGCGGTCCAGGAGGCGTTCGCCGTCGCCGTCGAGCGCTGGCCCGCCGACGGCACACCGGCCAGTCCGAGCGGCTGGATCATCACCACCGCCCGCCGCCGGGCGATCGACCGACTCCGGCGCGAGGCTCACCGCGACGACAAGCACGCCCAGGCAGCACTGCTGCTCGAGCAGGACGCACCGAAGGAGGAGGGACCCGTGACCGACGACCGGCTCCGCCTCATCTTCACGTGCTGCCACCCGGCGCTCTCCCCCGCCGCCCGCGTCGCCCTGACGCTGCGGATGCTCGGCGGGCTGACCACGCCGGAGATCGCGCGAGCGTTCCTCGTGCCGGAGCCGACGATGGCGCAACGGCTCGTGCGCGCGAAGGGCAAGATCCGCGACGCGCGCATCCCCTACCGCGTGCCCCGCGACGCCGACCTGCCCGACCGGCTCCGTGGCGTGCTCGCGGTCGTCTACCTCGTGTTCAACGAGGGCTACACCGCCAGCTCGGGCACCGACCTCGTACGCGGCGACCTGTGCGCCGAGGCGATCCGGCTCGGCCGGTTGCTGGTCGACCTGATGCCCGACGAGCCCGAGGCCGTCGGGCTGCTCGCCCTGATGCTGCTCAACGACTCGCGGCGGTCCGCGCGTACGTCCGACGGTGAGCTCGTGCTGCTCGCCGACCAGGACCGCACGCAGTGGGACCGCGAGCAGATCGCCGAGGGCCACGACCTCGTACGCCGTTGCGTCCGGCGAGGCCAGCCCGGGCCCTACCAGCTGCAGGCCGCGATCGCCGCCGTGCACAGCGACGCCGCGACGGCCGCCGACACCGACTGGGGCCAGATCGTCCAGCTCTACGACCACCTGCTGCGGCTCGCGCCGAGCCCGGTCGCCGCGCTCAACCGTGCCGTCGCCGTGGCCGAGGTCGACGGGCCGGACGCCGGGCTGCGCATCGTCGAGGAGCTCGACCTCGACGGGTTCGCTTTGTTCCACGCGATCCGGGCCGACCTGCTGCGACGTGCCGGACGTACGGACGAGGCCGTGACGGCGTACGACCGGGCGATCGAGCTGAACGAGAACGCGGTGGAACGCGCGTTCCTGGCCGATCGGCGCGACGCGTTGCGCCCCTAATATGAGTGCATGACGAAGCCCCGGATCTTCCTCGGTTCCTCCGGCAAGCAGGCCAAGCTCCTGCAGTCCCTGACCCGCGGGCTCGAGGACGTCGCCGACGTCGAGCCGTGGACCACGACGTTCAACCCGGGCACCTCGACGCTCGAGCGACTTGTCGAGCTGACGCACGAGGTCGACTTCGCGGCGTTCGTGTTCGCCCAGGACGACTGGACGACGAACGAGCAGGCAACGACCGACCCCGACGCCCCCGCGCAGGCCTCGCCTCGCGACAACGTCGTGTTCGAGGCCGGGCTCTTCGGCGGCGTCCTCGGCATGCGGCGGACGTTCATCCTGCACGCCAACGGCGCCAAGCTGCCCAGCGACCTGCTCGGGCTGACGTGCGTCCGCTACGACACACCGACGACGCCCGCCGAGACCAAGGCCATCAACCAGAAGCTGCGCAAGGCCATCGAGGCCGAGGGACGGCTCGCCGCGATCGAGGGCCTGTGGTGGCAGTTCTCCCTGACCGCGCGCAGCGAGCACGAGCCCTCCGCGATCAGCCTGCTGCGGATCACCCGCGACCGTTCGGGTGCGCTCGAGGTCAAGGGCGACTCGTGGCAGGAGGACGGCACGCTGTCGGCGCGCTACTGGAGCGAGGCGGCCAGGGAGAAGGCCGATCCGTCCGGCGTCCGCTACTTCTGGAAGGGCGAGCGCCCACGCGACCCCAACGCCCCGCAGCTCGAAGGCGCCGGCGAGATCCACCTCGAGAGCGCCGATCGCGCCACCGGGTTCTGGACGACGCGGTCGAGCACCGACGCGACGCTCAACATGCGTACGTCCGGCGTCTACGTCCGCGCCGACGCCGCCGACCTCGCGGTCCTGAGCGGCACCGACGTGGCGCAGCGCGCGGCGTTGATCGCCCAGCGGCTGGAGGAGTGGAAGTCGATCGCAACCAGCTGAGTCACCGGAGGCGGAGCTGCCGCAGTCGGAAGCTCAGGCCTTGCTGTCGAGCACAGCCTTGGTGATCTCGATCGGTGAGATCGGCGTGGGTGCGGTGCGCGCCACCGGCGCCGCCGTCGTACGTCCCGCATCCTCCACCAAGAGCGTGAGGAGGTAGTTGTCGAGCGACTCGCCCCGAGCGTAGGCACGTGCCGCGAGAGCCTCCCGTACGTCGTCGGGAACGTTGCGGATCTGCACCGAGTCAGCCATGCGACAAGCCTAACGACGGCGTGGGTCAGCTCAGCGGTTGCGGGGGTGCGACTTGGCGGTGCGCTCGTTGCCGCGCTTGTAGTTGCCGGTGAGACGCGCCATCAGGAGCTGCGGGTCGCCGGACTCGGCATCGCGTACGAACTGGTGGGCCTTCGCGCCACGCAGCACCGCTGCCTCGCGGCCGTGGTGCGAGATCACGACCTCCTTGCCGCGCACGACCCACTCGTAGCCGCTGGGCCGGCCCTTCACGGGGTCACCCGCAGGTAGGTGAGGGCTGAGTCGACGAGGGCGTGTGCAAGGTTGCGGGTCGCCGCAGCGTGCGCGTGAGCCTGCCGGACGAGGTCCTTGGTGTCGATGCCGGCAGCGCCGTAGTAGCCCTCGTGCACCCATCGCTCGTACGTCGCCGCGGTGACCTCGGGGTGGAACTGCCACGCGATCGCGCGTGCGCCGTGTGCCTCGTCGACGAAGCACTGCGGGCCGCGCCACGAGGTGCCGATGACCCTCGACGTCGGGCCGGGCGCGAACACGTCACTGTGCATCTGCGCCCAGGGTCCCTCGGGGCACAGCACCGGGTCGATCGTGTCGACGCGCTGCCAGCCGAGCTCCGGCTGGTCGGCCCTCCATGAGGTGCCGCCGAGCGCTCGAGCCATGAGCTGGGCGCCGTAGCAGATGCCCATCACGGGGGTGCCGGCCCGGAGCGCCGCGCGTACGAAGCGGGACTCGGCCTCGACGACGTCCTTCCACTTCGGCTCGTGGGCGCCCTTGTCGGAGCCGAGCAGGAAGATCAGGTCGGTGTCGTCGATGCCCGCGTACGCCGGAAGGTCGTCGCGGTCGAGCTCGACGAGCTCACCGCCGAGCTGCAGCAGGCGCTCGTGGAAGTGCCCGCCGTCCTTGTCGGCCTCGTCGGCGACCACGTGAATGCGCATGAGGTCATTGTGCCGGTTGTCCTTTCGACAGGCTCAAGGAGCAGGTGCGCGGCTCAAGGAACGGGTGCGCCAGCCCGCGTACGCAGCGGCGACGACGATCGCGGTGATCCACGAGGCGAGCGGCCGCAGGTCCGGCGAGGCCGAGAGGCGCCAGACGTCGGCGGCGGCCGAGAACGGCTCACCCCACAAGTCCGGCAAGCCCATGCCAGGTCGGAGGAACACCTCCATGTAGCTCGCGGCCGTGATCGTGGGACCGACGAACCAGGCCACGAGCACGGCACCCGGCCACGCCACCAGACGGAGGGCAGGCTGCATCCCGATGACGACGAGCGCGAAGGCCAGCACCGCGGCCCCGCCCCACCGGCTCACGTCGGTGACCACCTGCGCGGAACCCAGATCGTTCACCCCGATCGCCATGTGGACGCTCAGCAACCACGAGGGAACCGCGCCAGCCACTGCCGCAAGAGCGAGCCCGACACCTATCCGACCCACCAGCGCGAGGAGGCCCAGTCCTAGACCGACGAGCGCCGTCAGGATCACGACGACGGACAGTCCGTTCGTGATGCGGGTGTCCGGTCTGAGGAACGTGAAGCCGTTCACCGCGGATCGCGACTGGAGGACGGTGATGAACACGGCACCGGTCACGCCGACCGCGCACGCCGCCGCGCGCAACGTGCGTGGACCGGTGCCGCACAGCGTCAGCAGTCCGGCGGCGACCCCGCCGAGGCCGGCGCCGACCACGAGCTCGCCGACGTGGCCGGCGTACAGCGGGATCGCGAACACCGGCGAGGACGCTCCGGCCGGGACGTCGGGCCCGAGCCCATCGAGGATCCAGGGCAGGAACCCGACGACCCACCACACGACGGCCGCTATCGGCACGAGGGCCAGCGGCGGCAGCGACCGCCAGGTCGTACGCTCCGGGGCGGGCGTGAGCTCGACAGTCACTGGGCACTCCGCAGGAACGCCTCGAGCAACGGCCCGGCGGTCTGCGACCCGGACTCGCCGTCGTCGACGAACACCGCGACGGCGAGGTCGCCCTGCGTGGCGATCATCCACGCGTGCGTACGCGGCGGGGTGTCGGTGCCGTACTCGGCCGTGCCGGTCTTGGCCGACACCGGCTTGCCCGGCACGTCCGACAGGAACCGGCCGCTGCCGTCGGTCACGACGCCGCGGAACATCTCCTGCAGCTGCTCGGCCTCACGACTCGTCAGCGCATCGGCGGGCTTCGCCGCGGGCTTGGTCGGCGAGTCGGCCAGCAGGGTCGGGGTGACCCGTGAACCATGGGCGATCGACGCGGCGACGACGGCCATGGCCAGCGGAGAGGCCTCGATCTTGCCCTGCCCGATCATCGACGCGGCGTGCTCGGTGCCTTCGGCCTTGCGCGGCACGGACCCCAGGTAGGCCGGGAAGCCCAGGTCGAGGTCCGGCCCGAGGCCGAGCGCGGCCGCAGCGCCGGCGAGCTTGGCCTGGGGCGCCTTGCCCCGGGTGGCGATCATCGCGGTGTTGCACGAATTGGCGATCGCCGAGCGCAGCGGGATGTTGCCGATCGCGCTGCCCGGATAGTCGGAGTAGTTCTTGAACCTGCGGCCCTCGACCGTCACGGTCGGCGTGCACGGCACGGGGGTGGACGGCTTGAGGCCGGACCGCAGGAACGCCAGCGCGGTGACCAGCTTGAAGGTCGAGCCCGGTGCGTAGTGGCCGGAGGCCGCCGTGTCGGCGCCCTTGCCGCCAGGGCCGCTCGCGAGGGCGACGATCTTGCCGGACGACGGGCGCAGCGCGACGATCGCGCTCGCCGGCTTGACGTCGGCGAGGATCTCGTCGGCCGAGCCCTGCAGGCCCGCGTCGATCGTGGTGCGCAGCGTCTTGCCGGGTCGCGGAGCGGTCGCGAACAGCTCGCGAGCCTTGGAGCCCGCGACGGCCTCGACCGTGACGCCGGGGTTGCCACGCAGCTGGCTGTCGTAGCGCTGCTCGAGCCCGGTCAGTCCCACCAGGTCGCCGGGTCCGACCGACCCCTTGGACTTGGCGATGACCTCAGCGGTGGCTTCACCGACGACGCCGAGCAGGGGCTGTCCGTACGCCTTGGTCGGCCCCAACGGCAGCTCGGCCCCGAGCTGGGCGGCGCCGGGGATCGCCGCGACAAGGCTGTCGCTCAGCGTGTCGTCGGAGTCCGCGCGCACCACCAACCCGACCACGAACGCCTGCGGACCGGCCGCCTTGACCGCCTTGGCGAACCTGTCGGCGTCGATGTCGATCAGCCTGGCCAGCGCACGAGCCGATCCGTCAGCCTCTGCGGCCTTGATGCGCGACTTGTCGATGCCGATGCGCTCGACCCGTCGTTCGATCACGAGCCCCTTGCCGCCGGCCCCGACGATGTCGCCGCGATCAGCCGGTGACAGGCGCACCCGCAGGGCCTCGTTGGCGGTCAGCTTGGGCGCGACGATCGCCGGGCTCCACCTCACCCGCCACTCGTCGTCCTCGTACGTCAGCCTGGCCGGAGTCTCGTACGCCCAGTCGGCGCCCTTGAAGGTCCAGCTCGTCTTGAGCGTGGCGGTGGCGTTGTCGCCGTCCTTGTCGATGTCGCCGACGGTGACCTTGGCGCGCGCGGCACCCATGCCCTCGACGATGCGCTTGAGGTCGGCCTGCGGGATGCGGCCACCTTTGACCGCAGGTATGCCCTTGAGGTCCTGCTTGGCGAGCCCGCCGGCCAGCGCCTCGGCTGCCTTGCGAGGATCGGGCGGGCCACCGGTGCAGGCGCTCAGGAGCGCCGCCAGCATCGCCGCTCCGCTCAACATCGCAACCATCCGTCGGCCGGGTCCAGCAGGTGACGTCACGTGGTCCCTCTCGGAATTGGTGTCAGGCTTTCGCCTGCGCACAGAAAAAGCAGTCAAACAGGTGCCGGTCCGCGGGTCAACGAGGCACAACGAAGGCGTCCGCGGCACCCCTTCCCCAAGGTGCACCGCGGACGCCGGTGGGTGTTGCAGCAGGTCCCCTACTTGTAGACAGGAACCGCGATCTCCGAGCCCAGCTGCAGTGCCGAGGCGTTCGGGAGAGAGTTGAGCCGGACGATCTCGTCGACCGTCTTGCGGATGTCACCGTTGGGGTTGGCATCGGCTGCGATCTGCCACAGGGTCTGGCCCGGGAGCACGCGGACCGAGGTGGTCTCGGGCGCCGTGCCGGCCTGGTCGCCGGCGAACGAGGACGACCCGAACATGACCACGAGCAGCGCCACGACGGCGACCGCTGCGACGAGGACGACGACCCTGCCGCGACGGGTCAGACGCACGTGCGGCGCCGGCTTGGCGGCGGCCACGGCACGCAGGTGGCGGACCGGTCGGGCGGAGTGGTCGTGATGACCGAATGCGATGCTGCTCATGATGGCCTCCAAGGGGGAAGTGAGGGCTGATGTGAGGTTGTGGTGTGGTCGATCAAACGCTGTTCTCGATGTCATTCGATGGTGCGAACAGGCGTTCGATCGAACACATGTACGACGATAGGGGACGCCTCCGACAAAAGGAAGCATCTGTCGAACACAATTTCGAGAGGTGTGCCACAGACCCTGGGATTCCAGTGCGAAATCGCCGCCAGAAATTCGCCACGCTCGCACGCCCGACGGCCGCCGACAGGCGAACGCGTCGCAGCCGCACTACCGTCGAGGCATGACTTCTCCGCGCACGAGCGTCGTCACGGCCTGGAAGCAGGCATCGTCCCGACAGGCTCCTCTGCTGGCTGCCGGGGTCGCGTTCTACGCCTTCCTCTCGCTGTTCCCCGCGATGATCGCCGCCGTCATGACGTACGGGCTGATCGCCTCGCCCGATACGGTCGCCAAGCAGTCCGCGGACATCGCCGACGCACTGCCCGCCGACGCCGCGTCAGTGGTCACCGGGCAGCTCGACGAGCTGACCAAGACAGCAGACGGCTCCCTCGGCCTCGGCCTCGCAGTCGCCCTCGTGCTGGCGATCTACGGCGCGGCCGGCGGAGTGGGCAACCTCGTGACCGCGATCAACGCGATGTTCGGCCTCGGCGAGACCCGCGGCTTCATCAAGCGCAAGGCGTTGTCGTTGCTGCTGACCCTCGGCGCGATCGTGTTCGTCGTGCTCGTCGTGGGGCTCGTCGCCGTCGCTCCGGCGGTGCTCGACGAGGTCGACATCGTGCCCGGAGTACGCGCGGCGTTCGAGGCCGGCCGCTGGGTGCTGCTGCTGGCCGCCGTCACGGTCGCCATCGGTCTGCTGTTCCGGCTCGCTCCCAACCGCGCCGCCACCGGCTCGCTGGTCTCCAAGGGCGTGCTCGTCGCGACGGCCCTGTGGCTGCTTGTGTCCGTGGGCTTCTCGCTGTACGTCGACAACTTCGGCAGCTACGGCAAGACGTACGGGGCCCTGGCCGGCGCCGTCGTCCTGCTGCTCTGGCTGTGGATCGGGATCTACGCGATCCTGCTCGGCGCGTGCGTCGAGGCCGTGCGCGAGGACGTCGTCACGCCGGAGACGGTCTTGGAGGACAACGAGATCGCCGAGTGGCGTACGGCCGAGGCCGCCGGCGAGACCGTGCCTGTCGAGGTCGTCGAGGAGCCCGAGCCTGACCCTGCGCCGACGTCTCGGTTCGGCTCGCTGTTCAGGCGCAAGCGCCACGCACGCCAGCACTGACGCTAGCGCTTGCCCGCCTTCTTGAGCTTGCGAGCTCCGAGGCGGCGCACCCATGGATCGACATGGACCGCGGCTCGCGGCGCGAGTGACGCCGTACGCGCGACGACCCCGCGCCACGCCGGGAGCGTCTTGTAGACGCGGCCCGTGCCGAACATGTCGACGAGCTCGCGCGCGACCTGAGGCGGGGTGAGCAGGACACCGGCCGCCAGCGCAGCACGTACGTCTCCCTGTGCGTCCATCGACTGCACCATCGCCGTGTCGACGCCGTCGGGGCACACCGCGTGGACCTTGATCCGGTCGCGGTGCAGCTCCGAGGCGAGCGACGTCGTCAGCGACAGCACCGCCGCCTTGGTCGCCGCGTAGACGCTGAGCGCCGGGACGGGTGCGTGCGCGCTCAGGGAGGCGACGATGCCGATGTCTCCCCCGGTCGCCCCGTGCTGGTCGCGGAACGTGTCGGCGGCAGCGCGTACGCCCCAGATCACGCCGAGCACGTTGACGTCGACCATTGCGCGTACCTGCCCGACCGACAACGCCGTCAGGTCACCCTCGGCCAGCACGCCGGCGTTGCACACCCAGGCACCCAGCGGCGCGATCTCGCGAGCCCGAGCGGCGACGTCGCGGTTGGCGTCCGGGTCGGTCACGTCGAGCGCGAGACCCATCGCGGCGCCGATCTCCTTGGCTGCGATCTCCGCCGCGTTGCCGTCGAGATCGGTCACGACGACCTCGTATCCACGGCCGACGAGCTCGAGCGCGATGGCCCGCCCGATGCCCCTGCCCGCCCCGGTGACGACGGCTGAACGCGGACTTCCGGGCTTCACGAGGGGCTTCGACACCGCCCCAACGTAGACGTCAGGGCTCGCGACACGCCATCGAACATATGTTTGAACTGGCCGTGTGTTCCGGGTTACCCTTCCGGCATGACCGAAGACCGCAACGCCGACGTCACCGAGCTCCCCGACGGGCCCGCAGACTCCTCCGGGCTGACCGCGCGGCAGCGCAAGGTGCTGGAGTTCCTGCGCGACGAGATCGAGAAGCGCGGCTACCCGCCCAGCATGCGCGAGATCGGTGCGGCGGTCGGGCTGACCAGCACGTCCTCGGTCGCCCACCAGCTTCGCGCCCTCGAGGCGCTCGGCTACGTCAAGCGCGACCCCAACCGTCCGCGCGCGCTCGAGATCTTCCTGCCCGACGTCATGGCGGCCCGTCGCTCGATGAGCAGCGCCGTCGAGAGCACGTTCGACGAGACCGGCATCGGCGACGCACTCCCCCAGGCCACCAACGTCCCGCTCGTCGGCCGCATCGCCGCCGGTGGTCCGATCCTGGCGACCGAGCAGGTCGAGGAGATCTTCCCGCTGCCCAAGTCGCTCGTCGGCGAGGGCACGCTGTTCCTGCTCGAGGTGTCGGGTGACTCGATGATCGACGCGGCGATCTGCAACGGCGACTACGTCGTGATCCGTCAGGAGCAGACCGCCAACAACGGTGACATCGTCGCCGCCCTGCTCGACGGCGAGGCCACGGTCAAGACGTTCCAGCGCAAGGACGGCCAGGTGTGGCTGCTGCCGCACAACGAGGCGTACGACCCGATCGACGGCACCCACGCCTCGATCCTCGGCATCGTCACCGCAGTCCTCCGCCGCGTCTGATCGCTCGTCGCTGCGCCGTTCCCTAGTGAGGCCGCCCGCGGCACCCGTGCCCTAGTGAGGCCGCCCGCCGAACCCGTGCCCTAGTGAGGCCCCCCGCCGAACCCGTGCCCTAGCGCGGCCGCCCGCCGAACCCGTGCCCTAGTGAGGCCGCCCGCGGCCGAACGGGAGCGAGCTCTGCGAGCGAAGGGCGGTGAGCCGAAAGGCTCGCCTGTGGATGGTTCGCAGCGCCGCGCGACAGGTTCGGCCATCATCCGCGCATGGGCTACTTCTACGTCTTGCTGTGCGCCGATGGGACCTTCTACGTCGGAAGCACTCGCAACCTCGTTCGCCGCCTCTGGGAGCACAGGCAAGGGCTCGGGGCCGAGTACACCCGAACCCGTCTGCCGGTTCGACTCCTCTACTTCGAGCAGTACCAACGCGTGTCGGAAGCCTGGGGCAGGGAGCGGGTCGTTCACGGTTGGATGCGCAGCAAGAAGAAGAAGCTGATCGCGACCGGGCCGGGCGTCAGAGTCGAGGACGAGTCACAACTGCTCTGAGCTGGATCGACCTGAGCCTCCACGGGCGAGCTCGTCGGGTCACTTCCCTTCGCTCGCAGAGCTCGCTCCCGTTCGGCCGCGGGCGGCCTCTCTAGGGAACGGGGTCCGGAACGCTCCCGTTCGGCCGCGGGCGGCCTCACTAGGGAACGGGGTCCGGAACGCTCCCAGCTGGCCTCACTAGGGAACGGGTCCGAACGCTGGCGGCTTCCTTGGGGAACGGGAAACTCGGCTTAGTCGGTCCTTAACCTTCTGGGTCTCGCCTCGGCGCGGCAACGCGAGTAGCGTCGTTGCGTCAGGCAACTGCTTCGTCCCGGGGGGACCCATGATCTCGATTCGTACGCTCGCGGCCGTCGCCGTGACCTCGTCGCTCGTCCTGGCCGGAGGACCCGCCCAGGCCAAGGGCCACGACCACCACACCAAGCTGGCACCTCGCACACACTTCGTCATGCAGCCCGACGGCTCCAGCGGGCTCAAGACCGACGGCGCCGGCATCCCCAACATCGACTCGATCAAGAAGACCATCGCCGCCTACTACGGTGATCCCGGCACCGGCATCGCCGACAAGGACGCCTCGCCCTACATCTCCGAGATGAACCGCATCGTCAAGCGGGCCACCAAGAACCTCCAGGCCACGTACGACCGCGAGATCAAGCAGGGCAAGAAGCCGGCGATCGTGTTCGACGCCGACGACACGACCCTGTGGACGTACGACATGGAGGTCGCCGGGATGCACTTCACGTTCGACCCGGCGCTGCAGGACGTCTACGTGCAGGGGCAGAAGTTCCCCGCGACCCCGGCGATGACCGGCTTCGTCGACAAGGCCGCCGACATCGGCTACACGATCTTCGGACTCACCGGACGCAACGACAACCAGAAGGCCGCAACGCTCGCCAACCTCGACAAGGTCGGCTACGACGACTTCGCCGCCGACCGCTTCTACACCAAGTGGACCGGCACCGGCAGCTCGCAACAGCCGTCGTACATCACCTGCGCGGCCGCCAAGTGCACCACGGTCGAGTACAAGGCCGGCACGCGCAGGCACATCGAGTCCCTCGGCTACGAGATCACGCTCAACGTCGGCGACCAGTGGTCCGACCTGCAGGGCGGCTACGCCGACCGCGTGCTCAAGCTGCCCAACCCGACCTACTACCTGCCGTCGGCCGACCTGCCGGGCGTGCACGAGCCGGAGCTGGCGCCGCGGACGCACTTCACCATGAAGCCGGACGGGTCGAGCGGGCTCAAGGGCGACGGCGAGGGCATCCCCAACATCGACTCGGTCAAGAGCACGATCTACGCCTACTACGGCGACCACGGCACCGGAACGGCCGACAAGACGACCTCGCCCTACATCCGCGAGATGACCAAGCTCACCCGCTCCTTCGCCCCGTCGGTGCTCGCCAAGTGCCGCAGCGGCGCCAGGCACCACACGAAGCCGGCGATCGTCCTCGATGCCGACGACACGACCCTGTGGACGTACGACATGGAGGTCGCGGGCATGCACTTCACGTTCGATCCCGTGCTCCAGGACGTCTACGTGCAGGGCCAGAAGTTCCCCGCCACGCCGGCGATGGTCTCGTTCGTCAACGCCGCCGACCAGGCCGGCTGCACGATCATCGGCCTGACCGGGCGCAACGACAACCAGAAGGCCGCGACGATCGCCAACCTGCATAAGGTCGGCTACGAGGGGTTCACGGCAGCCAACTACTACACCAAGTGGACCGGTGTCGGCTCGTCGCAGCAGCCCTCGTACGTGACGTGCGCGGCCGCCAAGTGCACGACGATCGAGTACAAGTCGCAGACCCGAGCGCACGTCGAGTCGCCGAGCGGCGGCAGCTACGACATCGTGGCCAACTTCGGCGACCAGTTCAGCGACCTGATCGGTGGGCACGGCAAGGCGTACAAGCTGCCCAACCCGACCTACTACCTGCCCTGACATCCCCACGTTTTGGGACGGAACTCGTCACTCCAGCGCGCCGACGTGACGAGCTCCGTCACGAAACTGGGTGGTTCTGGCGGGCGTTCCAGGCACTGCTGACCATGTCGGCCAGCGAGTGCCGCATCGCCCAGTCCAGGTCGCGCGTCGCGAGCTCCCCTGACGCGACGATGCGCGCCGGGTCGCCCGGCCGGCGGTCGCTGATCTCCGGCTCGAACTCGATGCCGGTGGCCTCGGCCACAGCTGTCATGATCTCGCGCACGGAGACCCCGTCGCCGCTGCCGAGGTTGTAGACCGGCTCGAGCTCGCTGCCCGCGAGCAGCTTCTGCGCCGCCACCACATGGGCGTCGGCCAGATCGGCGACGTGGATGTAGTCGCGTACGCAGGTGCCGTCGGGCGTCGGGTAGTCATCGCCGAAGATCCGCGGCGTACGACCCTCGAGCAACGCCTCGATGACCAGCGGGAAGAGGTTGTGCGGGCTGGTGTCGTAGAGGTCCGGCACCGCGGACCCGACGACGTTGAAGTAGCGCAGCGACGTGTGGTGCATCGGAAAGGCGCGGGCTGCGTCGCGCAGCAGCCACTCGCCGATGAGCTTGCTCTCTCCATACGGCGACTCGGGCGCCGTCGGGGTCGTCTCGGTCACGATGTCGACGTCGGGCGTGCCGTAGACGGCAGCACTCGAGGAGAACACGATCTTGTCGACGTCCGCCTCGTGCATCGCCTGCAGCAGGCTCACGGTGCCCTGCACGTTCTGCTCGTACGTGTGCAGTGGCCGCTGGACGGACACGCCGGCGTACTTGAACCCGGCGAGGTGGACGACCGCCTCGACCTCGTGCTCCACCATCGCCTTGGCGACGAGCGTGCTGTCGAGGATGTTGGTGTCGATGAACTCGACCTCGTCAGGCACGAACTCCCGATGCCCGCTCGAGAGGTC
This sequence comes from Aeromicrobium sp. Root236, assembly GCF_001428805.1. NCBI lineage: Bacteria > Bacillati > Actinomycetota > Actinomycetes > Propionibacteriales > Nocardioidaceae > Aeromicrobium > Aeromicrobium sp. Root236. The sequence goes on from NZ_LMIS01000001.1 coordinate 870,878, forward strand.
GTCGACCACGACGCAGTCGAGACCGGCGAGCCGGAACGCGCGCACGATGTGCGAGCCGATGTAGCCGGCGCCGCCGGTGACGAGAACGGTCATGCGCCCATCCTTTCAGGCGCCGACCTCACCCCTTGAAGCGGAGGGTTCCGGCGTTGTAGCCGTGCCCACGTGTGACGGTGATCGAGTGCTTGCCGGTGAACGTACGGCCGATGCCGCGCCACGAGTCGGAGTTGACCGAGATCGTCCACTTGCCCGACGGCAGACCGGCGATGTAGAAGTTGCCGCTGCTGTCGGTGTAGTCGGTGCGGATCACGCGCTTGCCGTCGGAGGACGACAACCGGACCATCATCTCCTTGTTGGTGCGGCCACCCGAACGGCTGACGTGACCCTTGACGACGGCGCCCTGGGGGTTGGTCGCCATGTCGATCGAGTAGCTCTTGTCGTAGCCCGAGACCACCTTGGTCGAGTAGACGCCCGTGCCGTAGGCCTTGCAGTAGCCGCGGTACATCCAGCCCTTGTAGCCGCTCGGCGGAGTCTTGGGCTTGAAGCCCATGTCGTAGGACTTCTGGTACTCCGCGTATCGGCCGGACACCGTCTTCCAGCGCTCTGCTCCGCGGTCGGGACCGTTGAAGTAGGCCCGGTTGTCGGGGTAGCGGCTGGCGTACCAGTCCGAGCAACCCGTCTGACGGCCGACCTCGATCCAGAAGTTGCCCTGCCGGAGGTCGGTGAAGAGCCGTGAGTTGGAGCTGCCGGCCTGGAGCTCGGCGACCACGGGCGAGTCGAGGATCTGGACGCCCGGAACCTTCTCGCGGATCCGGATCCAGCGGTCGGACGCCGTCGGCTTGTAGGCCGAGGAGTACTTCGCCTTGACTGTCAGGTTGATGTTGCTGCTGCGGACCTGCTGGCTGCCGAGGTTCTTGACGCTGGCGAGCGTGATGAGGTTGGTCTTGGAGTAGGAGTAGTTGGTGGCGTCGTAGCAGCTGCCGTAGGGCGTGCTGTCCTTGCCGTACCAGACCTCGACCGACCCGCCGGGCGACTTGAGCCCGACCATGTAGCGGTTGTTGGTGCTCGAGGTCGCGGGCAGGAAGTCGACGCGGTAGTTGCCCAGGCCGTTGGCCGTGGTGTGCCCGAAGACGTCGCCGCAGCGCGGGTAGTCGAGCTCTCGGAGCGAGGTCGAGTTGCTCGAGTAGGACGGCGGCGGCGCGGCGACCGTGACCTGTGCGTTGGCGATCGCATCGCCGATGATCGAGGTGTAGTTGAAGTCGGCGCGATAGTCGTGCGACTTGCGTGCCTGCACGGGCGTGGCGTCGCGGAGGTAGCGACCGCCACCGGCGGCAGTGCCGTCGGCGCCGCGGTAGTACCACGACCTCGCCTCGTCATCCTTGTCGACGCCGCGGATCTTGACTCGGTAGGTGCTCGACGGCGAGTTGTTGGTGCCCAGCGCGACGTCGAAGGAGTAGCTGCCACCCTCGGTCACGTCGTCGGAGTCCACCAGCTGGGTGTTGCCGCCCTTGAGGACGCGGATCAGCTCGACTCGCAGGTCTGACATGTTGCCCGAGGCGCCGACCGCGTTGATGTTGCCGGAGATCTGCTGCTTGGCCAGCTTGGTCTCGGTGATGATGTCGGTGTAGGTCCGCGACTTGAGGTTGGACGGCGAGCTCTCGTTGATCCTGAGCCGTACGTTGCGGACGTCGCGGTAGTCGCCCCGGTCGACGCTGTTGGCGACGCTCCAGGGGTACATCGGCGCGGACTTGTGCATCAGGACCGTCACGTAGGCCGAGGAGCGGCCGCGCACGGCGTAGGACTTCTTGTAGGGCGTGCCCGAGTCGTCAGGGAAGCTCAGCGTGCCCCTGCACGTCTGGCTCGAGTAGCACGCAACGAGGACCTTGCCGGCGCCTGCGGTGCCGGACGGATAGATCGCGATGTTCTTGGTCCGGACCGACGCGTGATAGGTGGCCGCCTCGGCCGGCGACATCACCAACAGCCCGGCGACGAGCGCCGGGAGGGCGAGAAGCATGGCAAAGAGGCGCAGTTTCATGGAATCCCCGGGACGTCGACGGAAGGAGAGAATCTGCGACAGGTTATCAAACATCAAGGGCGCTCACCGCATTCGCCGCGTCGTCCAGACGGCGCAGGGCCGCCAGTGCGACCTCACGGTCGGTCGTACGCCACATGTCGGGCAGTGACGCCGCCAGGAACGATCCGTAGCGCGCCGTGACGATGCGGGGGTCGAGGATCGCGACGACGCCCTTGTCGGTGGCTCGCCGGATCAACCGGCCGGTGCCCTGCGCGAGCAGCAGGGCCGCGTGGCTGGCGGCGACGCTCATGAAGCCGTTGCCGCCCCGCTTCTCGACGAGCCGCTGGCGCGCACTCATCAGCGGATCGTCCGGCCTCGGGAACGGCACACGGTCGATGATGACGAGCTGGCAGGTGTCTCCGGGCAGGTCGACCCCTTGCCACAGGCTCAGCGTGCCGAACAGGCAGGTGCTGGGTGTCTCGGCGAAGCGGCGCGCCAGCTCGGGCAGCTGGGCGTCACCCTGGCACCAGATGTCGATGTCGGGCAGTCGGGTGCGGACCTCTTCGGCTGCCTTCTCGGCGGCGCGGCGTGAGGAGAACAGTCCGAGCGTACGTCCGCCGGCTGCCTCCACGAGCGCAGCGATCTCGGCGAGCTGCGCCTCCTCGAGCCCGTCACGTCCGGGCAGCGGCAGGTCGCGGGCGACGTAGAGCATGCCTTGCTTGCGGTAGTCGAACGGTGAGCCGACGTCGAGCGAGCTCCACGACTCGTCGCCGGGCACGAGGCCGAGCGAGCTGGCGACAGGGTCGAAGCCGCCGCCGAGCTTGAGCGTCGCGCTGGTCAACACGACGGTCTTGTCGGCGAAGAGCTTGTCGCGCAGGCTGGCCGACACGTCGATCGGGGCGATGTGGAGCTGCTTGTTGCCGCGGTTGTCGCTCATCCAGAGCACCTCGGTCTCGGCCTTGGCGGCCATGCGCTCGGCGATCTTGCGGATGTCGTCGACCATGCCGCGCGCCTGTTGTCGCGCAGCGTCGGGCTCGCCCTTGTCCTTGTCCTTGGGGAACGCGGAGAGGCAGTTGCGAGCGGCGTCGCGTACGAACGCCAGCACCTCTTGCAACGGCTGCGGCGGGTCGTCGATGCGGCCCTCGTCGGTGCGGGCCAGGACGTCGGCGAGCGCGTCGGAGGCGTCGGTGAGGTCGTCAGCCTCCTTGCCGTCGACCTGGGCGCGGGCTCGCCGTGCCGCCCGCTCGACCACGACCGGATCGAGCTCGTCGGTCGACGCCTGGGTCACGCGGGCGGCCAGCTCGTGCGCCTCGTCGACGATCACGGCGTCGTACTCAGGGAGCATCGGGACGCCGTCGATCGCGTCGATGGCCAGCAGGGCGTGGTTGGTGACGACCACCTGGGCGGTGTGGGCGTCCTCGCGGGCGCGCTCGGCGAAGCACTCGAGCGCGTGGGCGCACCGCGACGCCCCGAGGCACTCGCGGTGGTTGACGCTGACCTGGCGCCACGCACGCTCGGTGTGGGCCGGAGCCGAGTCGCGATCGGCCATGTGCCCGCCCTCGGCCTGCTCCTCGGCCCACTCACGCAGCTCGAGCACCTCGGCTCCCAGCGATCCCTCGGGTACGTCCACCAACGTGCCCTGGTCGTCGGGAGCACCCTCGCGGATGCGGTGCAGGCAGGCGTAGTTGCTGCGACCCTTGACGACGGCGTGGTGCGGGACGGTGTCGAGGGTCGCCCGCGCCGCATCCTTGAGCGCCGGGATGTCGCGCTCGACGAGCTGGTGCTGCAGATTGAGCGTCGCGGTCGCCACGACGACCCGCTTGCCGTGCAGCAGGCTCGGCACGAGGTAGCCGAGCGACTTGCCGGTGCCGGTGCCGGCCTGGACCAGCAGGTGCTCGCCGCTCTCGAGGGCGTGCTGCACCGCCTCGGCCATCTCGATCTGGCCCGGCCGGTCCTCTCCCCCGACGGCCTCGACCGCGGCATGCAGAACCGCGCGTACATCAGGAGTGGGGGCCATGGCGCAAGGCTAGTCGGGCAGGGACCCGACGCCGGGACCTGCATCCACAAGCGCGGTAGCGTCTCGGTCATGCCAGGGATCACGTTGCGGTCGGCGACCCGGGACGACGTCGAGGCGGTGGCCGGCGTCTGGCATCGCGGGTGGGCCGATGGCCATGCCGGGCACGTGCCGGACGGCCTCGCGGCACACCGCACGCTCGACCACTTCCGTGCGCTCGTGCCGTCGCGCATCCCCCTCACGACGGTCGCGGTCGCCGGCGGCGGCGTCGTCGGCTTCGTGACCGTGCACGACGACGAGGTCGAGCAGGTCTACGTCGATGCGTCGGCCCGGGGTTCGGGGACGGCCGCCTTGCTGCTCGATCGCGGCGAGCAGGTCGTCGGTGATTCGTACGACCGAGCGTGGCTCGCCGTCGTGCCCGGCAACGCACGCGCCCGCCGCTTCTATGAACGGCACGGCTGGGTCGACGCCGGCCCGTTCAGATACTCCGCCGAGACGGACGACGGTGCCTTCACCGTCCCCGCCCTGCGCTACGAGAAGGCTTTAGGCGCTCAGACCGTGTAGGGCTCGAGCTCGCTGGCCAGCTGACCGTGGACACGAGCGACGACGTGCGTGCCGTCGGACTCGTGGTCGAGCGACTCGATCTCACCTTGCGTGTGGATCTGGTTGAGCAGGTCGCCGCGGGCGTAGGGCAGCAGGACGTCGACGTGCGTCGCCGGCTGTGGCAGGTCGGCCTCGATCGCGCTGAGCAGCTCGTCGATGCCTTCGCCAGTGCGGGCGCTGACCAGGACGGCGTGTGGCTCGCGGGCCAGCAGGTTCTTGACCACCAGCGGATCGGCGGCGTCGGCCTTGTTGATCACGATGATCTCGGGGACGTCGAGCGCGTCGACATCGGCGAGCACGCTGCGTACGGCAGCGATCTGCCCGGCGGGATCAGGGTGCGATCCGTCGACGACGTGCAGGATGAGGTCGGACTCGGCGATCTCCTCCAGCGTCGAGCGGAAGGCCTCGACCAGCTGGTGCGGCAGGTTGCGGACGAACCCGACGGTGTCGGACATCGTGTAGACGCGGCCGTCGGAGGTCTGCGTACGACGGGTGGTCGGATCGAGCGTCGCGAACAGCGCGTCCTCGACCAGCACGCCGGCGTCGGTCAGCCGGTTGAGCAGGCTCGACTTGCCGGCGTTGGTGTAGCCGGCGATCGACACCGACGGGATCTCGTGGCGTTTGCGGTTGGCCTTCTTGGTCTCGCGGGCCTTGCCGAGCTCCTTGAGCTCACGGCGCAGCTTGGTCATCTTCATCTGGATGCGCCGGCGGTCGGTCTCGAGCTTGGTCTCACCGGGGCCACGGCCACCGATGCCCTCGCCGCCGGCGGCCTGGCCACCGGCCTGGCGCGAGAGGTTGCCACCCCAGCCGCGGAGGCGCTGGGTCTGGTACTGCAGCTGCGCCAGCTCGACCTGCGCCTTGCCCTCCTTGGACTTGGCGTGCTGGGCGAAGATGTCGAGGATCAGCGCGGTGCGGTCGACGACCTTGACCTTGCAGCGGTCCTCGAGGTTGCGCAGCTGGCTGGGCGCGAGCGCACCGTCGCAGATGATGGTGTCGGCGCCCGTGGCGACGACAGCGGCGCGCAGGTCCTCGACCTTGCCGCTGCCGATGTAGGTCGCAGGGTCGGGCTTCTGGCGGCGCTGGATCAGGGCGTCCAGCACCTCCGAGCCGGCGGTCTCGGCGAGCAGCTTGAGCTCGGCGAGCGAGTTGTCGGCGTCCTCAGCAGTGCCCTCGGTCCACACGCCGACGAGGACGACGCGCTCCAGGCGGAGCTGGCGATACTCGACCTCGGTGATGTCCTCGAGCTCGGTGCGCAGGTTGGCGACGCGTCGCAGCGAGTTGCGCTCCTCGAGCTCCAGGCCTTCGGTGTTGCCCATCTGTTCGGTCATGCAATCCAATCCATGGTGCCCTGCGCGACGATCTCGGCAGGGCCGGTGAGCACGATGTGGTTGTCGGCGTTCCAAGTGACGTGCAGCGTGCCGCCGGGCACGTCGACCCGGTAGGAGGTCGGCCGCTCGGCGCCGTCTGCCACGGCGGTGGCCACGGCGACGGCGCACGCGCCGGTGCCGCAGGAACGCGTCTCCCCCGAACCTCGCTCGTGCACACGCATCGCGACGTGGCGCTCGCCCTCGCGGACGACGAACTCGATGTTGACGCCTTCGGGATAGACCGACTCGTCGTAGTCAGGTTGTGTCAGCAGGCTGCCGGCGTCGTCCAGGTGGTCGACGAAGGCAACGGCGTGGGGGTTGCCTGTTGTAACCTCCTGCGCCTCCCAGGTGTTCCCGCCGGCGCTGACCTTGGAGACACCGAGCACCTCGGGTGTGCCCATGTCGACGCTGAACAGGTCGCCGGCGCGCGTGATGACCTTGTCGCCGCCGCGTGTGCCGACGACGATGGGCTCGGCCGGGTCGACGAGGCCCTCGGTGACGAGGTGCAGGGCGAACACCCGGATGCCGTTGCCGCACATCTCGCTGACCGAGCCGTCGGCGTTGCGGTAGTCCATGAACCACTCGCCGGCCGAGGGCTCGCCCAGCGCCTCGGTGCGGATCACGCGCATGACGCCGTCGGCGCCGATGCCGCGCCGGCGGTCGCAGAGAGCGGCCACGAAGGCACCCTCCAGCTCGCCGTGGATCGTGCCGTCATGGTCCGGGAGCAGCACGAAGTCGTTCTCCGTGCCGTGCCCCTTGAGCCATGGAAAAGTCATACGTTCCAGTCTAGTCGTCCGGGCGGACACGGCGTCCTTTCGACGGGCTCAACGACCGGTCCTCGGACGGACGTCACTCACCGATGACGGCCAACGCCCGGTCGAGAAGGTCCTCCGCGTCGTATGCGAGCCAATGGATCCTCGGGTCCTTGCGGAACAGCCGATCCTGCCGCCGCGCGAACTTCCGCGTCCCGGTCACAGTGGCCTCACGCGCCTCGTCCTCGGTCATCTCGCCGCGCAGGTGGGCGAGGATCTGCTGATAGCCGAGCGCCCGGCTCGCCGTGAACCCGTCCTCCAGGCCGACCTCACGCAGTGCACGGACCTCGTCGACGAATCCATCGGCCCACATCTGGTCGACCCGCGCCGCCAGGCGTACGTCCAGGACGGGCCGCGGCACGTCGAGACCGAGCATCGTCAGTCCGGCGAACACCGACTCGTACGCCGGCATCGTGGCGACGAACGGCTCCCCGGTGAGGTCGATGACCTCCAATGCACGTACGAGGCGGCGCTCGTTGGTGGGCAGGATCTGCGCCGCCGCCGCAGGATCGCGCTCGGCCAGCTCGGCGTGCAACGCCACGGCGCCACGGGCCGCGAGCTCGGACTTCCAGCGATCCCGGACCTCCGGGTCCGTGCCCGGGAAGTCGAGCCGATCGAGCACCGCACGGACGTACAGAGCGGACCCGCCCACGACGATCGGCGTGATGCCTCGTCGATGGCAGTCCGCGATCGCCGCCCGCGCCCAGGTCTGGAACTCGGCGACCGCGGCGGACTCGGTGACGTCGAGGACGTCGAACAGGTGGTGCGGTACGCCCGCGCGCTCGGCCACCGACGGCTTCGCGGTGCCGATGTCCATGCCGCGATAGAGCTGCATCGAGTCAGCGTTGACGATCTCGGCGTCGCCGAGTCGCGTGGCCAGTGCCACGGCCAACGACGACTTGCCGGACGCGGTGGGTCCCACGACGGCGACGACGCGTTCGGGCACAGACATGGGCAAAGTCTCGCAGTAGTGTGAGGAACCACGCGGGGGCGGCCGTCCCCCATTTCTCATGAGTCAAGGAGGGAAGCCATGGGTTTCCTCGACAAGTTCAAGAAGCAGGCGCCGCAGCTCAAGGAAAAGGCAGCTGACCTCGCCAAGAGCCAGAACGACAAGATCGACGCCGGCATCGACAAGGCCGCCGACGCGGTCAACAAGGCCACCAAGGGCAAGTACGAGGACAAGATCGACGCTGCGGCCGACAAGGCACAGGACGGCGTCGACAAGCTCGCCGAGGACGGCAAGTAGCTAGCTGAGCACCCAGTCGGCGACCCAGTAGCCGACGCCGAAGGGCGCCATGTCGACGCGCAGACGCGCGACGATGTCGGCGCCCTTCGTCAGCTCTCCGAGTGTTCGCAGGGCCGGCACGCCGGCCGCCCACAGCTCGACTCCGAGCTGCGGGTCGAGCCCCGCCAGGGCGTCGGCGTCGCCGGCAGCCAGAGCAGCGGCGATCCGCGTGTCGTGCTCCTCGGCCCGGTCGTCGAGGAATCCCGGTGCCGTCGACGAACGCTTCGCGCTGCCGTCGGCCATCACGAGCAGCGCCGCCCCGTCGACGTCGGGCACACCGGTCGAGTACGTACGCGGGCCCGCCCATCCTGCGCGGTCCAGCAACCATGCCCCGACGGCGAGGCTGAGCGGCAGCTGCGCTCCCGGTCCGCCGACGTGGAGATCCACGCCGTACGGCGCGAACGTCCCGCCGGCGGTCTCATCGAGGTCGGCTGCCAGCTCACCGGTGCCGAGCACCACGATGCGCCCTGGCGCCTGTGCGATCAGGCCGGCCACGGCTGCGTCGCAGGCGGCCCGCAACTCAGCAAGGTCGTCCGCGGCACCCGACGCGACCTCCGGAACGAGCATCGGCGGGTGCGGGCACACGGCCACGGCCTGCGGATGTCCGGTCACGTCGCGAGCGTAGTCGAGCCCGTCAGCGGCTACGACGGGCAGCCGATCTCCTTCTTGACGTACTTCACGAGGTCGATCGCCTCTGCGCGGCTCGACGGCTTCGGCTTCTCGTACGTGATGGGCGACCTGAGCTCGGAGGCGTCCGCCGAGAGGAGGCAGCCGTCGTCGCCGAAGACCACGATCTGGCTGCGGTCGAACACGGCCGGGTCTCCGTCGACCTCTGTCCGGTCATCCGGATCGCTGTCCGCCAGCCCCATGAAGTTGAACCCGCGGTCACCGGCGGCAGCGGCGAGCACGAGGTGGCGGGCGCCTCCGACGTAGTGGCACGAGACTCCACGCTTGGTCGCGCGTCCTCGGGCCACGATGGTCTCACCGACCGTGTCCTCGACCTTCGAGTCCGACGTCTGAGGGCAGGCCTTCGGCAAGCGGATCGCGGCAGGGCGCTCATCGGTCAGGTTGGAGACGATCTCCTTGGCCAGCGCGATCAGGCGTTCACGGCTGATCTCCGGGTCATAGCTGTCGTCGAACTCGCTGTCGACGATGACTTCCTGACCGTGTGCGGTCGCCGCGATGCGGACACCCTTGTAGGTGTTGGTGCCGATCACGGCCTTGTCGCCCACACCCGTCAGCGGCTCGGGTGGTTCTCCGTACGGCCCCTCGGTCAGCTGCTCGGCGGTGGGGCCCTCGGGGATGGCGCGGACGGCGAACCCCACCTCGACCTCCCGGATGATCCGGCACTCGACGTACGTCTCGGCATCGAACATCAGGTCTTCCGTCGGCGCCGCCTGCTCGTCCTCGGACGCGGCCTGGAGCTCGGAGACGGTCCTGTCCGAGACGAGGCCGCACACGTCGAGCCCCTTGTCGCCGACCATCGCGGTCGGGTCGCCGTCGTCGCCTCCGCTGCCCCCGCCGCACGCCGTGGCCGAGATGGCCAGGATCAGGATTGCTCCAACCGAACCGATGCGCATGTGTCCCCCGAGACGTGGTGTCTGCCGATTGTCGCAGGTCCGCCGCTCAGCCATGACACGATGGAGCCGTGTTCGACTCCCGGGGACTGCCTGACTACCCGCCCCCGCACAACGCCTGGCAGTTCCCGCCACCGAAGGTGTCGCCCGGCTGGAAGTGGGTCGCGATCGCTGCCTCGGTCCTCGGCCTGATCGCCGGTACGAGCCTGTTCGTCGTGATCTTCTCGGTCGGCTCATCAGGCATGGAGGGCGTGATCGACGACCCCGACCTCATCTCGGTCATCGAGGACGAGTGCGACGCCATGACGAACACGGTCACCGCGCTGCCGATCCACGGCAGTCCCCGCCGGCAGGCCCAGTCGATCCTCAGGCAGAACGTCGCCGTGGTCGACATGGTGCACGACATTCGCGACCAGGCACGGGACCTGCTGACGAGCGACCCTCCGAGCGAGGACTGGCTGAGGGACTGGGACCGGCTCGTCGAAGCGCGCAGGACGTACGCCGACGCACTCGTCGACGGGGAGGCCGGGACGTTCGACGTGCCGACCGACAGCCGCGGCAAGGAGATCACCGAACGCATGAACGACGCCTTCATCGACGACTCGACCTGCCACGTGCCCGACGTGCTGGTCGACCTCGACCCTGGTGACGGATCGGACGCCTGAACGGGCTCAGGCCTTGGCGGCAGCCTTCTTGGCCTGCTTGAACGCACGCACCTTGGCCAGCGAGTCAGGGTCGACGACGTCGGCGACCGAGCGATAGCCCTTCTTGCCGTAGTCGCCCACGACCGTGGTCCAGCCGGCAGGCTTGACGCCGAGCTGCTTGGCGACGAGAGCCGTGAAGATCTTGGCCTTCTGCTCGCCGAACCCGGGCAGGGCGAGGAGCCGCTTCATGAGCGCCTCACCCGTGCGCGCCTCGGTCCAGATGCGTGACGCGTCGCCGTCGTACTCATCCGCAACGACCCTGGCCAGCGCCTGCAGCCGTCCGGCCATCGACCGGCCGTAGCGGTGGATCGCCGGCGGCGTCGCGCAGAGGTCGGCGAACGCCTCAGGGTCGGCGATCGCCGACGGGTCGAGCGTGCCGAACCGGTCCAGGACCTTCGCCGGGCCGGCGAAAGCGCGCTCCATCGGGAACTGCTGGTCGAGCAGCATGCCGGCGAGCAGGGCGAACGAGTCGTTGGTCAGGACCTCGTCGGCGTGCTGGTCCTGGGCGATGCGGATGGCCATGACGCCATCCTCGCACCTGCGGCTCGAGGCGTCACCGTCACTCGAGGGGCTGGGTGACCGAGAGCATCACGAGCGGGATCGTCACGCGCAGCAGGTCGAGGTCGAGCGGGCGGCGCTCGATCAGCGCCTCGCGGAGCGCCGTGTCGTACGTGCCCATGATGATCGCCGACGCATGGCTCGCATGGACCGTCAGCTGCAGTCCGAGGTCGCGCAGCACCGCGACCATGATCGCCTCGAACTGGGCCCTGACCTCGCGCCACGCATCGTTGAACTCACGGCCTACGGCGTCGTCGCGTACGCCACGCAGCTCGAACTCCGCGTGCACCAGGTACCACTCGCGGTCCGGCGGCTGCAGCTTGAAGAACCGGTCCATGATCACGCCGACCGCCTCGACTGGGTCCATGCCCGCGTACGACTGGGGGTCGGCCGCCTCACGCAGGATCGCCATCATCAGCTCGCGCTCGCGGCGAAACAGCGCCAGCACGAGGTCGTCCTTGCTGGTGAAGTTGGAGTAGAAGGCGCCGCGGGTGAAACCGGCCTCGTCGCAGATGCGCTCGACCGACGCGCCCTGGATGCCCTCGGCCGCGAGGACCGCCCGCGCAGCGTCGAGCAGGCGCTCGCGGGTGGCAGCGCGGGAACGGGGTGTGGCGGGTGCCATGTCACGTGTCACGCAACACACCCTACTCGATACATTGCTGTATTGAATACAGAAGTGTATCGTCAATTTCGTGTCGACCTCCCTGTACGCCCTGGGCCGCTGGGCCTTCCGCCACCACCGTCGCGTGCTCGCCGGCTGGGTCGCGATCCTCGTGGTCGCGGGTGCGGCCGCTCTCGGTCTCGGATCTGGCACACAGAACTCGTTCGACATCCCCGGCACCGAGTCGCAGGACGCGATCGACTCCCTCGGGCGTACGTTCCCCGAGCTCAGCGGGGCGGCCGCCTACGTCGTCGTGGTGGCGCCGAAGGGGCACACGGTCGACGACGACAGGACCAAGAAGCTCGTCGGCGACGCCATCACGGGGATGAAGAAGGTCGACGGGGTGAGCGAGGTCGTCTCGCCCTACTCCGAGCAGACCGCCATCGGCATCTCCAAGGACCGCACCGCAGCCCAGGTCCAGGTGCAGTTCGACCGCGAGCTGACGGCCGTCACCGACGACGAGCGCTCCGAGCTCGTGGACACCGGCAAGGCCTTGCGCGACGCGGGCTACACCGCGTCGTTCGGCGGCGACGTCTTCGCCAACACCGGACCGCAGCTGTCGATCATCGAGGTCATCGGCGTCGTCATCGCGTTCATCGTGCTCTACCTCATGTTCCGCTCGCTGCGCGCTGCCGTCATCCCGATCGTCACGGCCCTCCTCGGCGTGCTCGTGACGAGTGCGTTGACCATCGCGGCGACCGGCTTCATGACGATCTCGGCGACCGCTCCCCTGCTGGCGCTGATGATCGGCCTGGCGGTCGGCATCGACTACGCGCTGTTCATCGTGTCGCGGCACCGCGAACAGCTCGCTGAAGGCCTCGACCCCGAGGAAGCGGCCGCCCGCTCGGTCGCCACGGCAGGCTCGGCTGTCGTGTTCGCCGGACTGACCGTGATCATCGCGCTCCTCGGTTTGGCGATCGCCCGCATCCCGTTCCTCACCGTCATGGGGGTCGTCGCCGCGCTGTCGGTCGTCGTCGCCGTCGCCGTCGCGCTGACCGTCCTGCCGGCGATGCTCGGTCGCGCCGGCACGAAGCTCACGCCCAGCACGGACCATCCGCCTGGAGGCTTCTCCCGCCGCTGGGTCGCGGTCACGACCCGATTCCCCCTGATTGCCATCTCGATCGTCGTCGTGGGCCTCGGGGTCGTCGCGATCCCGGCCCACGCCCTGCAGCTGGCCCTGCCGGACAACGGCTCCGCCCCGATCGGCAGCACGCAGCGCGAGGCGTACGACCTGGTCGACGAGCACTTCGGGCCGGGCTACAACGGGCCGCTCCTTGTCAGCGTCGACATCATCTCGACCACCGACCCGCTTGGCGTCGTCGACGACATCGAGAGCGACCTGCGCCGCATGAAGGGCGTCGACGCGATCGGCCTCGCGACCCCCAACCGTACGGCCGACACCGGCATCATCCAGGTCATCCCGTCGACGGGCGCAACCGACGAGCGCACCACCGACCTCGTGCGCGAGATCCGCGATCACGAGCCGCAGTGGAAGAAGCAGCACGGTGTCGACGTCTCGGTCACAGGCCTGACGGCCGGCGGCATCGACGTGTCCCAACGCCTCCAGGACGCGCTGCTGCCGTTCGGGCTGGTCGTCGTCGGCCTCTCGGTGCTGCTCCTGCTGATCGTGTTCCGCTCGCTGGTCGTGCCGCTGAAGGCGACGCTGGGGTTCATCCTGTCGACCGGTGCGTCGTTCGGCGCCGTGGTCGCGGTGTTCCAGTGGGGCTGGCTGTCGTCTGCCGTGCACGTGGAGCAGACCGGACCGCTCATCAGCTTCCTGCCGATCATCCTCATGGCGGTGCTGTTCGGCCTGTCGATGGACTACGAGGTGTTCCTCATGTCGCGGATGAAGGAGGAGTACGTCCGTACGGACGACCCCCATCGCGCGATCGCCGACGGGTTCGTCGGCAGCTCGCGCGTCGTCACGGCGGCCGCCGTCATCATGCTCGCGGTGTTCGCCGCGTTCGTGCCCGAAGGTGACCCGAGCATCAGGCCGGTGGCGTTCGCCCTGGCGATCGGCGTGTTCGTCGACGCCTTCCTCATCCGCATGCTGTTCGCACCGGCGGTGCTCGAGCTGTTCGGCCGGCGGTCCTGGACGCTTCCGGCGTGGCTCGACGCGCGGCTGCCGCACGTCGACGTCGAGGGCGAGGGCCTGCACCGGCGCGTCCAGCTCCAGGCGTGGCCGCGGGAGCACTCCAGCGCAGCCATCACCGCGGCCGGCGTCACCGCTGCCGGCCCCGAAGGCACGATCTTCAACGACGTGTGGGTCGAGGTCGAGGCCGGCGACTGGCTCGTCGTCCACGGGCCGAGCGGCTCGGGCAAGACGGCGCTGCTGCTCACCCTCGCCGGTCGCATGGCGTTCGACTCGGGCCGGCTGCGCGTCGCCGGTCACCTGCTGCCGCAGGAGGCCTCGGCCGTACGTCATGCCGTGGCCCTCGCCGAGCTGCCGGGTGTCAACGACCTCGAGGACAACCTCACGATCGACCAGCACATCGCCGAGCGGCTGTCGATCCGCTCGTTCGGGCTCTGGGTCTCCCGCAGCCGCATCACGCCGGTCCTCGCCGAGCTCAACCACGCCCTCGAGCGAGCGCACGAGGAGGCCGGCCTGGCGTACGACCCGCTGCCGGGCTCGACGATCGTGTCGACCCTGACCCGGCTCGAGCGCAAGATGCTCGGCGTCGTGCTCGCGCTGACCGAGGACCCGCAGATCGTGGTGGTCGACGACGTCGACGACCTGCGTGCGGCCGAGGACATCGAGCTGCTCTGGTCCGCGCTCGCCTGGCTGCTCGAGGAACGCACCGTCACCCTCGTCGCCAGCGTCCAGTCCGCGTCGTCCGCCCCTGAACCGACCAACCGGCTCCATCACCTGGAGCTGGACACCTCCCGCACCCTCCGCGAGTTGATGCTCTGATGATCCCGTCCCCGACCCTCCCCTGGTTCGAGCTCGCCCGGTTCCGCCGCAGCCGGCTGACCCGCGCGGCCGTCATCGCCGTGATGATGGTGCCGCTGTTCTACGGAGCCCTCTACGTGTGGGCCAACATCAACCCGACCGGCCATCTCGACCACGTACGTGCGGCCGTCGTCAACGAGGACAAGGTCGTCGAGATCACGGGGCGTGACGGCAAGAAGCAGCCCGTCGCGGTCGGCCGGCAGCTCGCCGGCAACCTCGTGAGCAACGACGACAAGGACAACTACGACTGGGTCCTGACCGACGCCAAGGACGCTCAGCGGGGCCTGGCCAACGGCCACTACAAGGCCGTCCTGACCATCCCGCCGACCCTGTCGAAGGCAGCCACGTCGACGAGCGGCGACCCGGCCGAGGCGGTGCAGGGCAAGCTCGACCTCAGGACGAACGACGCGGTCAACTACATCAACGGCACGGTCGCCCAGTCGATCCTGCGGGCTGCCAAGGGCGCGCTCAACGCGCAGGTCACCGAGACGTATCTCGACAACGTCTACCTGAGCTTCTCCGACATCAAGATGGCGTTGTCCGACGCCGCC
Source organism: Aeromicrobium sp. Root236 (assembly GCF_001428805.1). NCBI lineage: Bacteria > Bacillati > Actinomycetota > Actinomycetes > Propionibacteriales > Nocardioidaceae > Aeromicrobium > Aeromicrobium sp. Root236. Next base: position 885,971 of record NZ_LMIS01000001.1, read on the forward strand.
GACGGCGCCGCCAAGCTGTCGGACGGGGCCGGCAAGCTCGCCACCGGAGCGAGCGACCTCGCCGACGGCAACCGACAACTCGCTGACGGCGCGAGCCGGCTCGATTCCGGTGCCCGGCAGCTCTCCAACGGACTGTCGCAGCTCGACTCCCGTACGTCCGCCCTGCCGGGCCAGACTCGCCAGCTCGCTGACGGAGCGAAGCAGGTCTCCGGTGGCGTCGCGCAGATCAACGCGCTCGTGCAGGGCTTCGCGTCGCAGGTGAAGGGCTCGACCGCCCAGTTGGTCAGCACCCTCCGCAATGCGGCGGAGCAGTGCCGCGCGGCAGCCGAGCCGGATCCGCCGCTGTGCGCCCAGCTCGATGCCGCCGCGGACCGAGCGGGCGCGCTCGCCTCGCAGGCCGACGGCTATGCCGGGCAGACGCAGAAGCTGGCTGACGGTGCGGCGCAGGTGGCCGCCGGCAACGCCAAGCTGGCCAATGCCGTGCCACAGCTCGTGGACGCGATCGGACAGGCCTCCGGCGGTGCCAAGCAGCTCGCAAGCGGCACGTCGCAGCTCGGCGACGGCGCCTCGGATGCCGCCAAGGGGGCCGACCAGCTGTCAGGCGGCGCGGACCAGCTGTCGGCCGGTGCGCTCAAGCTCGTCAACGGGCTCGACGACGGCAGCAAGCAGGTGCCGGACTACGACAAGTCCGAGCGCGAGAAGCTCGCACGTACGGCCGCGACGCCGATCACGGATGCCCCTGAGCGGGTCAACCCGGTCAAGAACTACGGAGAAGCGCTTGCGCCGTACTTCATGGCGCTTGCGCTGTGGGTCGGGGCGATGGCGATCTACCTGCTGCTCCGGCCGCTGTCGTCGCGCGCGATCGCCTCGACGACCGGCAGCATTCGTACTGCCCTCGCCGGCTACGTGCCGGGCGTCGTGCTGTCGTTCGTGCAGGTCGTGCTGCTGCTGGCGGTGCTGCTCGGCGTGCTCAAGATCGATGCGGCGAACCCTCCTCTCCTGCTCGGCGTCGCGCTCGCCACCGGCGCGGTGTTCACCGCGATCAACCAGATGTTCGTCGCGTTGTTCGGCGGGGCCGGCCGGTTCGCGGCACTGGTGTTCGTGTGCCTGCAGCTCACGGCGGCCGGCGGGACGTACCCCATCGAGACCGCTCCCCCGTTCTTCAACGTGCTGCACGGCCTGATGCCCATGACGTACGCGGTGCACGGCTTCCGCGCGGCGACGGCCGGCGGCGGGACCGGCGTCATGACCGACTTCGTGGTGCTCGCGCTGTTCACGGTGCTGGCGCTGTCGGTCACGGTGGTCGCGGCCCGGAGACGGCAGACCGTCACGATGACGCGGCTGCACCCGACGCTGCTGGTGTAGTCAGTCGCGGAACGTGTCGGCGGCCGCCTGGATGCGCTGCACGTAGGTCGACCAGTCCGTGTCGCTCGTCGCGGTGTCGGAGCCCGTGCTGCCGTCGATCAGCTCGCGCAGGATGTCGGCGTGGCCGGCGTGCTGCGCCGTGTCGGTGAGGACCCACACCATCAGGTAGCCCAGCGTGGTGTCGGGCGACGGCCAGTGGGGCACCCGGCCGGGGGTCGTGATGTCGAGCGCCTCGATCGTGGCGTCGCTGTGCGCACATGCCCGGTGGTAGAGGCCGAGGATGTCGTCGCTCGACTCGTCGGCCTTGGCCCACATGTCGGCGCCCTCCCACACCGTGCCGTCCTCGTTCCACGGAAGGGTGTCGGGCGGGGTCCGGTCGAACGAGTCGCCGAAGTAGACGTGCTCCACCCCGACCAGGTGCTTGATCATGCCGAGCAGGTTGGTGCCGGTCGGCGTCATCGGCCGACGCATGTCGTAGTCGCTGATCCCCTCGACCTTGGCCAGCATCACGGCTCGGCTCGCCTTGAGCTTGGCGTGCAGGTCGTCCTTGATCCCCGTCATGCGTCCCATCCTGCCCCCGGCGTACGACAACGGGCCGCCCCGATCACTCGGGACGGCCCGTCGTCAGTCGTACGACCCTAGGGCCGCAGCGCCATCTTCTGCGCGTCCATCCGAAGCTTCTCGGTCTTGGACTGGGCGCTCTTCTTGCTCAGTGCCGCACTCGGATCCGGCTTGGCCGGAGCGGTGCAGTACTTGTCGGAGACGTTGCCGGCCTTGCGGTGCGGCCGCGACCCGTTGTAGAGGAACCGCGAGATCGTGTCGTCGATGCACGCGAGCCCGTTGAGCGAGTTGGAGTGCGTCGTGCCACCCAGCGTCGTCACGAGTGCCGCGTTCGGGAACCGCTTGCGGACCTCAACACTGCCCGGGTAGGGCGTCGCCGCATCGTCGGACTCGCTCAGCATCAGCAGCTTGGTCGGGTTGCCCGACTTGATCGTCTGCAGCGTGCGCGACGGTGCCGGCCAGTGACGGCAGGGCTCGTTGTACCAGGCGTTGGCCCAGGTCTCGAACGGCGCCTTCGCGTGGATCGCGTCGTTGTCGGCCCGCCACGTCGCCCAGCTCTTGGGCCATGCGGTGTCGGTGCACTGGACGCCGTCGTAGACCGCGTAGCCGTTGTCGTCGCCGAGACCGCTCTCGTCGAGGTAGGCGTCACTGAGCTTCTGGAGGTCGTGTCCGTGGATGTAGCTGTCGAACACATCTGCGAGGTCGAGCCACGTGGACTGGTAGTAGCCGGCGTAGAGGAACGAGTCGTTCCACTCGCTGCCACCGATCAAGCCGTCGGGACCGTCAGCCGGGTGCTGGTAGAGGTCTTCCTGCGTGTCGTACCAGAGCTTGCTGACCTTGGCCCCTGTGTCACCGAGGTGGTAGAAGCTGTCGTGAGAGGCGATCCAGCTGAACCAGGTCTGGATGTTCTTGTCGAACGCGACGTCCTGGTCGAGGTTGTCCTTGTACCAGACACCGCGCGGGTCGACCGTGCCGTCGAACACGGCGCGACGCAGGTGCGTCGGGTAGCGCGTCGCATAGACCTGGCCGAGGTAGGTGCCGTAGGAGAACCCGTAGTAGTTGATCTGCGAGACGCCGAGGGCGGACCGGATGGCGTCCATGTCCTTGGCCGAGTCGATCGTCGTGAGGTGGCTGAGGATCGCGCCGTTGTTCTTGTCGCAGTCGTCCGTGTAGCCGTTGGTCAGGCCCTTCCAGGCCGTCTCGATGCTCTTGGAGGTCGGCACGTAGCGCGGCCGGTTGAAGGCGAAGTAGTCGTTGTCGCACGACACGGCCGGCTCACTCGCACCGACGCCGCGGGGGTCGAAACCGATCCAGTCGTACGCACCGCCGACGTTCTTGGTGCCGTAGTCCGGGACGTACTGACCGAGCACGGCCAGCCCGAGGCCGGAGCCACCGGGGCCGCCGGGGTTGACCAGCATGACGCCTTGGTACTGGCTCGAGGGCACGGTGTGCTTGATCCGTGAGATCGCGAGCTTGATCTTGGTGCCTGACGGCTTGGACCAGTCGAGCGGCACCGAGATCTTGGCGCACTGGCCGCCGGCGTCCTGGAGCCGCTTGCTGGCACACGTGCCCCATTTGATCGATGATGCCGAGGTCGCGGTCTCCGCGGTGGCAGTTTTCGCCTGTGCCACCGTCGGCACCACAAGCGTCAGCACGGTGAGCGAGATCGCCGCTCCCGCGCATAGCAGGGTCTTGCGCATGTATCCCCCCAAATAAGGAAGCTGCTCGGTCGAGCAGAAGTTTCCTCATCCTGCTCCCCATCGTTGTCTTCCGCAACGGTCTTTGTGTGTCGTTTGTGAAACGGTCTGACGACGGGGAGCCGTGGCGTTCAGCGCAGCGGTTGCCAGCGCACCTCGTCGACGGCCAGCAGGGGCACGTGCGATGCCGCGTCAGCGGGTCCTTGGGGGAAGTCGAACACGGCGACCATCAGCTGCATCGGGTAGTCCGGTGCCTGCCGGCTCGTCCGCGTCACCCGGCCGTCCAGCAGGAAGTCGACCCCGTCAGGCCGCCACTCCACGGCGTACGTGTGGGGCTCGCTCACGTCGACGGGCTGCTCTTCGGCGGAGAACTCCTCGACGAGCGTGGGGTCACGGAACGGGTGCAACCCGGTGCCGATGTCGGCCGAACCGTTCGAGGTGATCGTGTCGCCGAACACCTCGAACACGCAGATCTCTCCGCACCGCCCGGGGCTGTCCTCGAGGCCGACCATCCAGACCGAGGCCATCGACGTCTCCGACAGCTCCATCCGCGCCCGCACCTCGACGCGCCCGTAATGCGGCGTCCAGCCCCACCACGCGGGCTGCTGCTCGCGTACGACCTGATCGGGCAGGAAGGGCTGCTGACCGATCGGGCTGCCGACCGGTCCTGAGAACACGCCCGACTGGACGCCCGACACCCGCAGGGGCTTGTCGTGCGTGTCAGGGCACCACAGCCCTTGGTCGACCGGGATGGTCAGGCGCAGCTCGGAGTCGACCACCTCGTACGTCGCTGCGGACGCGGCTCGTGAGCTCCATTGCGGGAGGTAGTGCGGCAGCCAGAGCCGAGTGTCGAGGGCGTTGCCGTCGAACGTCTCAACCCGTGAATCTGCTGCCATTGCCGTCCTTTCGTCGCGTGCCGCAGTCTAGGGCCCGGCGCTGACAACCATCGAATCTACTGACTCAGCGCTGCATCATGATGACGGTGGCGCCGCTGTCGGGATCCGGCTCGCTGATGCCGTTCGGCGCGAAGCCGTGCCGCCGATAGAACGCATGCGCTCGCGGGTTGGCCTCGTACACCCAGAGGAACGCCGAGGCCCCGCCGATCGACCGCTGCAGGAGCGTGTCCGCCAAGCCGCTCCCCCGCTGGTCCGCCGAGACGTAGAGGCTCTTGAGCTCGAGCCCACTGATGTCGAGCCAGCTGCCGTCGCCCCAGCTGACGACACCGACGATGCGGTCGCCGTCCTCGGCCACGACGATGTCGCGCTCACTGCCGAGGATGCGGTCGGCCCAGCGGCGCTGGCGCTCGTCGGGGCCGGTCGAGTCGAGGTAGATCTGCGGGACCACACCCACGTACGCCTCACGCCAGCACACCGTCTGGAACTCGGCGATCGCCCGAGAGTCGTCCAGGTCAGGCGTGCGGAAGGTCAGATCGCGCATGCCTCGGCCGGCGGCAACGGCGCCGGCACACCGAGGGTCGGCATGCCGAGGCCGACGGAGCGGACCTCGGTCCTGCCCTGGCGCGACTCCCACGCGTCGCCGGCAGGCGTACGCCTGAAAGAGATCGGTGCGTCGTCGCTGACCAGGTGGTGCGGCGCGGCATAGGTGATGCGGACCTCGACCATGTCGCCCGGGCGTACGGCGTGGTCGCCCGGCACGAAGTGCACCAGCCGGTTGTCCCTGGCACGGCCCGTGAGTCGGTGGGTCGCACCGTCCTTCTTGCCCTCGTGGTCGGCAACGAGCAGCTCGACGACCTGGCCCTCCTGCTTGCGCGCCTCGTCCCACGCCACCTCGTTGACGACCTCGATGAGCCGGTCGTAGCGCTCCTGCACGACAGCCTTGGGCAGCTGGTCTGGCAGGTCCGCGGCCGGCGTGCCGGGGCGCTGGGAGTACTGGAACGTGAACGCGCTGGTGAATCGCGCCTTGCGGACGACCTCCATCGTCTGCAGGAAGTCCTCCTCGGTCTCGCCGGGGAACCCCACGATGATGTCGGTGGTGATCGCCGCGTCAGGCATCGCCGCGCGTACGCGATCGATGATGCCCAGGAACTTCTCCTGGCGGTACGACCGGCGCATCGCCTTGAGCACGCGGTCGGAGCCCGACTGCAACGGCATGTGCAGCTGCGGCATGACGTTGGGCGTCTCGGCCATCGCGGCGATGACGTCGTCGGTGAAGTCTTTGGGGTGCGGGCTGGTGAACCGTACGCGCTCGAGCCCCTCGATCTCGCCGCACGCCCGCAGCAGCTTGCCGAATGCCTGGCGGTCGCCGAACTCCACGCCGTACGAGTTGACGTTCTGGCCCAGCAGCGTCACCTCGACGACGCCGTCGGCGACGAGAGCCTCGATCTCGGCGAGGATCTCGCCCGGACGGCGGTCCTTCTCCGTGCCGCGGAGGCTCGGGACGATGCAGAACGTGCAGGTGTTGTTGCAGCCGACGCTGATCGAGACCCAGGCGGCGAACACCGAGTCGCGCTTGGTCGGCAGCGTCGACGGGAACACCTCGAGCGACTCGAGGATCTCGACCTGCGACTCCTCGGCGATGCGGGCGCGCTCGAGCAGGACCGGCAGCGAGCCGATGTTGTGAGTGCCGAACACGACATCGACGTATGGTGCGCGCTTGGTGATCGTGTCGCGGTCCTTCTGCGCCAGACAGCCGCCGACGGCGATCTGCATGCCGGGGTTCTGCTCCTTGACCGACGCGATGTGGCCGAGGTTGCCGTAGAGCTTGTTGTCGGCGTTCTCGCGCACGGCGCACGTGTTGAACACGACCAGGTCGGGCCTGCCCTCCTCCGCCTTCGAATAGCCGGCGGTCTCCAGCAGTCCCGACAGCCGTTCGCTGTCGTGCACGTTCATCTGGCAGCCGTACGTGCGCACTTCATAGGTCTTCGTCATGACTGGTCAATCGTACGTGCCGGCTGACACGTCGAGACCCGGAGATGGCCGGTGCCGCTCACTCCGACGGCACGAGGGCGCGACGATCAGTGCGCGCGACGCACCGCGCGCGAGAGCACGTACGGGACGAGGGCCAGAACGACCCCGACAGCAATGAGAACCACGCTCACGTCACGCCTCCGTTCATCCCTCCGGATGCGGAGTACCCCGAGATGACAGACGGAATCGCAGCCGCGCGACCACGGTTTGGCGCCCACCTCCGCGGGTAGTCCTCACGTCGAGCCCCAGGCTCACCATCAGCGAGACAGAGAGGGCCATGCATGTCCGCCAACGAACCGCTCGACCCGCAGCGCCGGCACGACGACGGAGACACCCGCGACCTCGGTGACCTGAGGGTCTCGACGGGCAACCAGTCGGCGTACCTCACGATCGAGATGATCCTGTACGTCCTGGCTGTGCTCGGCGTCTTCATCACGTCGGCGATCATCGACGAGGACGGTCCCGGGCCCGGCTTCAGCGCCGCGCAGGCCTGGTTCTACGTCACGCTCCTGACCGTCGGGTTCCTCGTCAGCCGCGGGCTGGCCAAGATCAACTGGCGCGGAGGCAACAGCCGCACGTTCTGACGTACGCGGCTCACACCGGCGCGGGCTGGGCCTCGGCTGCGCCGCCCGTGTCCACGGCGGGCAGCACGCGGGTCTCGACCAGTTGGTGACAGAGCGCCTTGAGCTTGATGTTGTGGTGCTGCGAGTAGCGCCGCAAGGTCGAGAACGCACGATCGGCGTCGATCTCGAAGCGCTCCATCAGCACGCCCTGCGCCTGACCGATCACCGTGCGGGTCTCGAGGGCCTCGCGCAGGCCCTCCTCGCTGCGGGCATAGCCCAACGCCAGAGCCCCTTGGCGTGCGAACAGCGCGGCCAGCGCGATGTCCTCAGGGCTGAAGGTGGCCTCTGACGTGCCGTAGAGGTTGAGCGCACCGATCCGGCGGCCGCGCGCGTGCAGCTCGGCCGAGAGGACGCTGTTGAACCCCAAGGCGCTGGCCTTGGGACCCCAGTCCGGCCACCGCTCGTCGGTCGCAAGGTAGGCCGAGACGACGATCTTGGAGTCCGCCGCGGCGTCGACGCAGGGTCCCTGCCGCAGCTCGTACTGGATCCGGTCGGCCTCGATCACCGACTCGTCGGTCGCCCCGACCGTCGTGAACGCCCGGCCGCCGGACTTCACGAGGGTGATGCCGCCGTACGTGGTGTCGATCGACTCGACCGCGAAGGCCACGATCTGCTCGATCGTCTCGGTGACGCCTTCGACGTCGGCCAAGGACTCGGCGAGGCTCGCGAACACCTGTGGATCGTCGATCGGCATGCGGCACCTCCGTCAGCGCGCCGCGATCGCAGTGCACCTTCGCAGCATAGGCCTGCGCAGGGGCGCCGGCGGAGGAACGCGAGCTAGCCGACGATTCGCTGGACGAGTCCCTTGTTGACTTCCGAGGCCCGCTCCTGCTCGCCGGCGAACGCGCTGATGACGACCAACGCCCCGGTGACTGCCGGCACGGCCCACTGCAGCATGCGGAGCTGGCGCTGCGCGGCCGCGACCTCAGGCGGCGTCGCTGCCGCCGGTTCGGTGCCGGACTCCGCCGGCACGCGGGTCTGTTCGGAGACCTTGCGCCCGAGGACGCGGCTGTAGGCCGTGACGCCCAGCGCCCCCGCGGTCAACGCGGTCTTGAGCAGCGCCATCGAGGCCACACCCTTCTGGGCGTGGAGACGGCCCATGTTGCCCTGGATCTGGCCGATGCTGCCGACCAGGTGCGCGCCGATCGCAGCAGCGTTGACGGGCGTCCAGCGATCCCAGCCGACGTTCGCGACGGCGCCGGTGTCGGAGTCGCCGTGGGCGGCCGAAGCGGCCGGGTTGAGCGCGACGGCGTTGGCGAGCGTGCCGCCGAACCAGGCGGCGAGTCCAAGGTCGTGCAGTGAGCGGGATACGGTGTCGCGGGTCATCGATGCTCCTCAGGTCGGGACTCATGACATACCCGCGGTACGCCGGCGCCAAACCCTCTCTCGTACCGGGTGCCGTCGGACCGACTGTCTCCTAGGCTCAGCCCAGGAGGGTCACCATCTAGGAGCACCATGGCATCCACGTTCGTCCTCACGATCTTCTTCCTGCTCGTCGCGGTCGGCCTGCTCGTGGCCAGGCCGCGTACGGCGCAGGCCCCCACGCTCCAGCGCTCGTTGACGCTGTCGGCGATCGCGGCGTTCGGCTTGACCGCGCTGCTGCTGATCTTCTCGGTCTTCACGGTCGTGCCGACGCGGGACATCGGCATCGTGACGAGCTTCGGCAAGCCCGTCGGCAACCTCGACAACGGCATCCACGCCAAGCTGCCGTGGGAGAAGGTCAAGACGCTCGACGGCGCGATCCAGACCGACTCGTACCTCGAGAAGAACGACGAGGGCTGCACCGACATCCGCATCGGCAACGAGTCGACCGCCTGCGTCGACAACTCCATCCGCTGGCGCACCAAGCTCGATGCCGGCGAGGCGCTCTACAAGGACTACCGCGACATGGACAACATCCGGAAGTCGTTGGTCACCCGCGAGCTCACCGCGGCCCTCAACGAGGTGCTGTCGGACTACAACCCGCTGAGCCAGATCCAGGACGACGACAAGAACCCGGCCAACCCCAACCTCAACGAGTTCTCCCGTGAGGTTGCCGACCGCCTCCGCGAGCAGGTCGGCGACCAGATCGAGGTCAAGAACGTCATCATCCCGTTGATCCACTTCGACAAGCCGACGCAGAACAAGATCAACCTCTACCAGGCCGAGGTCGCCAACACGCGTATCGCGACGCAGCGCGAGCAGACGGCGATCGCCCAGGCCCGCGCCAACGAGCGGCTGAGCAAGTCGGTCAGCAAGGACCCGAACGTGCTGGTCAGCCAGTGCCTGGACACCCTCAACGAGATGGTCAAGGAGAACCAGAAGATCCCGATCGGGTTCAGCTGCTGGCCAGGTGGCAGCGCGACGTCGGTCGTGCTCCCCAAGGCGGAATGAGTCAGCAGCCCGACGCGTACACGTAGCAGCGCAGCTTCGGCTCCCCCGGGACGGACTTGACGCCGACCAGGCTGACGTACGGGAGCGGGACGCTGATCAGGCCCGGCGCCGCGGACAGCACCTTGAGGTACGTCTGGACGTTCAGCGGGTTGACCCCGGGCTGGTAGAGCTGCAGGCAGACCGACCGGCTGATCCGCGAGACCTTGGCCGGCCCGCTGTGGTTGAGCGCGTCCATCGCCAGTGCGTACGCCGTGGCGTCGATCGTGCCGACCAGCAGGTGCTCGTAGAGGTCGAGCGGGCAGACGTCCTGTGTCGCGACATTGGTGATCGAACCCTCGCCGGTGCGCAGCGCGGACGAGGCTGTCGCGTTGGTGCTGTTGGGCTGCACGACCTCGTCGGTACGCGTGTAGATCTGCGTGTAGGAGATCCCTTTGAACGTCTCGGCCCTGCTGTTGAGGGCCTTGACGAACTGCGCGTCGTCCTGCTGCTGCCAGACAGCCGGCAGGCACGTGGTCAGCCGGACGATGCACGTGGGGAGCACGGTGGTGCCGTGGTTCGACGGGGCCATGCCGATGATGTCGTCGACCTTCGAGCGTGTGTCGGGCCAGAAGCGCAGGGCCCAGCGCATCGACATCCCACCCTGGCTGTGTCCCATCACGGCGATGTCGCGCGTCGACTTCGCGCGCATCGTGCGGATCGCGTAGACGAGGTACTCCCCCGCGACCTGGATGTCGCCGAGGGTGTGGGCAGGCATGTGGACCGCGCACCACGGCCGCTTCTGGGCCGTGAACGCGCGTTCGTAGTTCCACGAGAAGTTCTCGTCGACCGTGACCCCGGTGGCGGGGTTCAGCAGCACTGGCTGCAACGTCGAGTGGGCGAAGTCGCCGCTGCACTGCAGCGCTGCCTTGAGCGTCGCCGCCGGCACGCTGAGCTTCGGGCCCGGCCGGTCCACCGGAGCGTACGGCGACGCGGCGTTCGCGGGTGCCGCGAGGCCGCCGGTGGCGATGGCCACGGCGCAGATGATGGTGGCGATGATCGTACGGCGCATCGTCGGATCTCCCTCGTAGGTCGGAACCTCCAACGACCCCGCGTGACCTGCGTTACGTCGAGATCGATCCGGCCAACTTCGATTCGTGTCGCAACTAGTTCTGCTGAACTAGTTCTTTCGGGCTAGGTTGATCCGCATGGTTGACCAGACACCCATGGTTTCGATGCATGGCGTACAGAAGTGGTTCGGCGATCTCCACGTCCTGCAGGACATCGAGCTCGACGTCGCGCGCGGCGAGGTCGTCGTCGTGATCGGCCCCTCCGGATCGGGCAAATCGACCCTCTGTCGCGCCATCAACAGGCTCGAGACGATCCAGGAGGGCGAGATCAAGGTCGACGGCAAGGTGCTGCCAGAGGAGGGCAAGGGCCTCGCTCAACTGCGCGCCGACGTGGGGATGGTCTTCCAGTCGTTCAACCTGTTCGCCCACAAGACGATCCTCGAGAACGTCACCCTCGGGCCCCTGAAGGTTCGGGGGGCGAAGAAGGCCGAAGCCGAGGCACGCGGGCACGAGCTGCTCACACGCGTGGGTATCGACGAGCAGGCGGCGAAGTACCCCGCCCAGCTGTCGGGCGGTCAGCAGCAGCGAGTTGCGATCGCGCGCGCCCTGGCCATGGACCCCAAGGTCATGCTCTTCGACGAGCCGACGTCGGCGTTGGACCCCGAGATGATCAAGGAAGTCCTCGACACCATGGTCGACCTGGCCAAGGGCGGCATGACGATGATCGTCGTCACTCACGAGATGGGCTTCGCCCGCACCGCGGCCGACCGAGTCATCTTCATGTCCGACGGCCGCATCATCGAGGAGAACACCCCCGACGAATTCTTCACCAATCCACGAACCGACAGGGCCAAGGACTTCCTTGGCAAGATCCTGAAGCACTGAAAGCAAAAGGGGAAAGCATGAAACATCTACGCATCGCCGTCATCGGGGCGGCTGCCGCCCTGATCCTGGGAGCCTGCGGGAGCGCAGGTGAGGGTGACAAGGATCCGGTCGACAACAAGGTGGACGACAACGCCGCGAGCCAGTTCAAGGACGGCACCGCGATGAAGGCGCTCGCCGAAGCCGGCAAGGTCAAGATCGGCGTCAAGTTCGACCAGCCCGGCATCGGCTTCAAGAAGGCCGGAGCCGACGTGCCCGAGGGGTTCGACGTCGAGATCGGCAAGCTCCTCGCCGCCAAGCTCGGCATCAAGGCTGATGACGTCCAGTGGGTCGAGACCGTCTCGGCAAACCGCGAGCCGTTCCTCCAGAAGGGCACGGTCGATTTCGTGATCGCTTCGTACTCCATCACGGACGAGCGCCGAGCGATCGTGGGACAGGCCGGTCCCTACTACGTGACGGGCCAGCAGATCCTCACCAAGAAGGGCAGCTCGATCAAGAGCGTCGACGACATCAAGGGCCAGGAGGTCTGTTCGGTGACCGGCTCCACGTCGCTCGACCAGGTCAAGGCCAAGGGCGCCAAGCCGCGCGGCTTCGCCACCTACTCCGAGTGCCGCGACCAGGTGCTCGACGGCTCGGTCGACGCCATGACGACCGACGGCGCGATCCTCCTGGGCTATGCCGCGGAGAACCCCGACGAGCTCGAGGTCATCGGCGACCCGTTCTCCGAGGAGCGCTACGGCGTGGGCTACAGCAAGGACAAGCCCGAGCTGTGCCAGTTCATCACCGACACGATCAAGAAGGCGGAGGACGACGGCGACTGGGCCAAGGCGTTCGAAGCCACTCTCGGCAAGTCGGGCGTCGACACGCCTGAGCCGCCGAAGATGGACGCCTGCGCTTGACCCGCCCGGCGCTGCGGGCCTGCCGATGCGCAGGCCCGCAGTGCCGCCCGCCCACCACTGAGGACCTCCATGGACGTACTTGTCGATCGAGCCGGTGACATCGCCACCGGGTTCCGCTACACGCTGGCGCTGCTGGCGGTCTCCGGCCTCTTCGCGCTCGTGCTCGGCACGCTCCTCGCCGCCATGCGGGTGAGCCCCGTCGCGGTGTTGCGGGGCGCGGGAGCGACCTACGTCAACATCTTCCGCAACACGCCGTTGTTGGTCCTGCTGATCCTGGTCGTCTTCGGACTGCCGAGGCTCGGCCTGCAGACCAGCTTCTTCAACAAGAACTGCCTCGCCCTCGGCCTCTACACAGCAGCATTCGTCTGCGAGGTCCTGCGGTCGGGCATCAACTCCGTGCCGATCGGGCAGGCCGAAGCGGCACGGTCGATCGGGTTGCGGTTCGGCGGGACGATGCGTGAGGTGATCCTCCCGCAGTCCATCCGCTCAGTCGTGGCGCCCGTCGCCAGCGTGCTGATCGCCCTCACCAAGAACACATCACTGGCATCCGTCTTCGGGATCACCGAGCTGACGTTCTTCGAGGCCGACATGCTGCGGACCAATCCGGGCGAGCTCTGGTGGGTCTTCTTCGGCATCGCCCTCTGCTACATCGTGATCGTCGAAGTCATCTCGTACGTCGCCAGCGTCCTTGAGCGTCGATGGAGGATCGCCTGATGAGCTCAGTGCTCTTCGACGCACCGGGCCCCAAGGCCCGCGCGCGTCACCGCCTCTACACCGTCATCTCAGCGCTCGTGATCCTCGGCCTGCTCTATCTGGGGTTCCGCCAGCTCGACCGACGTGGTCAGTTCGATTACGCGTTGTGGGAGCCCTTCGTCACGCCCCGGATCATCAACGTGCTGCTCGAAGGCCTCGGCCACACCGTCCTGGCGGCCGTCATCGCGATCAGTCTGTCCGTCGGATTCGGCGCGATCTTCGGCGTGGGCAAGCTGTCCGAGCACCGCGTGCTGCGTTGGCCCTCCTGGCTCGTCGTCGAGTTCTTCCGAGCAGTCCCGCTGCTGATGTTGATCATCGCCACGTGGTACTGGCTAGGCGCCAAGACCGGCCAGATGGCGTTCTGGTCGCTCGTCATCGGCCTCACGCTCTACAACGGCGCCGTGCTCGCGGAGGTCTTCCGGGCCGGCATCAATGCTCTCCCGAAGGGCCAGTCCGAGGCCGCCTACGCGTTGGGCATGCGCAAGTCGCAGGTCATGCGGATCATCCTGATCCCCCAGGCCGTCAAGATCATGCTTCCCGCCATCATCAACCAGGCCGTCACGGCGCTGAAGGACACCACGCTCGGATATGCCATCACCGCGCCCGGTGTCGTCTACGCCGCCAAACCGGTCTACCAAGAGTTCCGCAACATCCTGCAGACGGCGATCGTGCTGGCGATCGTGTTCATCGTCGTCAACCTCATCCTGGCCCGCATCGCGACCTATCTCGAACGCCGGCTCGCGGGCGGGAAGAAGCTCGACCTCACCGCGATCGGGGTCGCGTCCGAGACCGGTGAGGACCCGGCGGCGCGGGCCAGCCTGTAGATCTAGCGCTTGGGCGTCACCCAGAGGTGGATCGTGCCCTCCACGGTCACGGTGCCATCGGTCGTGACGGCCTTGACCTTGATCGGGACGTCGGGTCCGTTGGCCCAGTCGGCCTCGGTGCTCTCGGCCGTGCAGGTCAGCGCCGTCGTCGACTTGGCGAGATAGCTGACCTCCATGCCCTTGGGAAGCCAGCGCATGTCGGGCGGACAGGTCGCTTCAGCGAGCAGGCCCATCGCCGCCTCGAGGCCGTTGCAGGCCGCGATCGCGTGGATCGTGCCGATGTGGTTCTTGACCGAGCGTCGCTTGGGGATCTTGATCTGACCGAAGTGGGGCTTCATCTCCTGCACCTCGAGGTGGATCGAGGAGAAGTACGGCGCCTTCTGCCCGAACGCGATCGAGAACAGTCGCTTGCCCTGGGGCAGCGCGGTCAGCTTCTTGTAGAGCTCGAGAGTCGAAGGCATGCCTCGAGGTTACCAGCGAGTAACCACGACAACGTCAGAGGAGACTCAGATCACGGCCGCACGTACGCAGAGCACGTCCGGCAGGTTGGTACGGATCTCCGCCCACGTGCCACCCTCGTCGTTGCTGGCCCAGATCGCCCCGTGCCGCGTGCCGAGGTAGAGGCCGAGCGGGTCCGACTGGTCGGAGACGAAGGCGTCGCGCAGCACGGCGGTGTGTGCCTCGGCCGGCAGCCCCGGACCGGTCTCCTGCCACGTCTCGCCGGCGTCGTCGGATCGCCAGACGGCCGGCTTGCCTGACGGCGGGAACCGTTCGATGTCAGCGACCAGAGGGAACACGAAGACCGTGCCGGGGCGGTGCGGATGGGCGACGATCGGAAAGCCGAAGTCGGCCGGCAACCCGTCAGCAATCGACTGCCAAGAGCGCCCGGCATCGTCGGAGCGGAACACTCCGCCGTGGTTCTGGGCGTACAGGCGGTCAGGGTCACCCGCGTCGATGGCGACCTTGTGGACGCACTGCCCGTACTCGGGCGTCTCGCCCGGGATGAACTCGGCGCCGATCCCGCGGTTGTAGGGAGTCCAGCTCGCTCCCCCGTCCTCGGTGCGGTAGACGCCACCGGTCGACATCGCGATCGTCACCGTGTCGGGATCCGTCGGGTGGGGCACGACGGTGTGGATCGCCTGGCCACCTCCGCCGGGCTGCCAGTTGGGACGGTGCGGGTGGTCCCAGAGGCTCCGAACGATCTCGAAGGTCTCACCGCGGTCGGTCGAACGGAACAACGCCGAGGGCTCGGTGCCCGCATAGACGAGGTCATCCTGCCCCTCCGGCGCCGGCCGGAGCTGCCACACCCGTTCGAGCGCAGCGCCCGTGTCCTCAGGGAACCGGACCGCGCCACCCTTGGTCTCGTCCCACGTGCGGCCGAGGTCGTCCGAACGGAACACCTGCGGCCCCCAGTGCGGGCTGGTGGCACCGGCAAGCAGTCGCGGCGACCCACCTCGGGTGTCGATCGCGGCGGAGTAGATCTCCTCCATGGGGAACAGCGGCTTGTCCCACGACCATGAGGAGCGGTCGGCGCCGGAGCGGCCGATGAAGAGTCCCTTGCGAGTTCCTGCCAGCAGGACCGTGTCGGACATCTCGCTCCGCCTCCCTACGTGTTCCTAATTGGAACAGTACGCTAGATCTGTGACCAGCAGCCTGTCAACGACGTCGTACGCCCTGCTGGGCCTGCTGGTCTTCGACAGCGAGACGTCGGAGAACGGGCTGACCGGCTACGAGCTCAAGCAGCGCGCCGACCGCACGCTGCGCTTCTACTGGGTTTCCCCCGCGATGAGCCAGATCTACACCGACCTCGACCGGCTCAGCCGTCACGACTTCGTCGACGCGACGGACGACACAGCCGGGAAGCGCACGACACGACGGTTCCGCATCACCACCGCGGGCCGCGAGGCGCTCACGACCTGGCTGCACACCTCGGAGCACGAGTTCCCGATGCTCAAGCACCCCATCGCCCTGCGCCTCATGCTCGGCAGCCTGATGGGGCCTGGCGAAGTCGAGGCGATGCTCGACGGCTACGTCTCCGCGGTCGCCGACCGGCGCAAGGAGCTCGAGGCCGTGCGCGAGATGCTGGGCGACAACGAAGCGGTCGCCTACCCGGCGCGGGTCGCCGACTGGGGCCTCGCCTACTACGACGCCGAGGTCGAGATCGTCGAGAAGCTCCGCCGTACGCTCTGACCGTGGGCTTCTCACGGACGGTCCCGGCACTCCCGGTGCGGGACATGCCTGCGGCCATCGCGTTCTACGAGACCCGCTTCGGCTTCGACGTCATCCACGCCGATGAGGGCTTCGCCCGTCTCGAGCGCGACGACGCGCAGGTGCACCTGTGGCTGGCAGGTGACACGAGCTGGCGAGCCCGGCCCGACCTGGCTGACCAACCGATCGTCAGCGGTGCCGAGGACTTCCTCGCCGGCACGGCGAGCTGCCGGATCGACGTGGACTCCGCCGACGACGTGTTCGACGAGATGCAGGCCGCAGGCGTCCTGCACTACACGCACGGCGATGGCGCGACCGCCACGACGTGGGGAACCCGCGAGGTCGACACGCTCGACCTCGACGGCAACCTGCTGACGTTCGTGGAGCGCCTCGCGTAACGACTAGTCGAACAGCTCCCGCGGGGCGGTGCAGACGATCTCGGGATAGTCGACCGACTCCGGCTGGATCCACAGTCCCGGGACGAATCCGCACTTCTCGAGGACACGGATGGATCGCTTGTTGCGGACGTCGGGGCTCGCGACGAACCGTGGCGCGTCCGGATAGTCCCGGCACAGCACGTCACGGCAGTAGGCCGCGATCATGCGGGTGCCGATGCCCCGATCGACGAGGTCGGGCTCGCCGATCAGGTAGTCGAACGCGATCGCGTCGAGGTCCTGCACGCGGACGGCGTAGTCGTCATAAGCCTTGACCGGGTAGTCCTGCACGTAGCCGATGCGCCGCCCGTCGAGCTCGACGATCCACATGCGCGTGGGACTCGTGCCCGCCAGCTCCTTGGCGTAGATCGTGCGGGCTCCGTCGACGGACCGGGGCTCGTCCCAGAACCACGGCTGCGCGTGGTCCGCCGCCATCCAGCGCACCAGATCGTCGAGGTCGGCGTCGACGAGGCGCCGGAACTCGAACTCAGCCATGGCTCAGAGCGTAGGAACTGACCTACATGCTGTCGAGTGCCTGCGCCTCCGCGCCGAGCTCCTGACGCACCACGTCGAACGCCATCTGCGGCGAGTAGCCCTTGCGAGCCAGCATGCCGGTGAGGCGGCGGATCTTGGTGGTGTCGTCGAAGCGGGACATCGACCGGAGCTTGGTCTGGACCAGCCGGTGTGCCGCCTGGACCTCGGCCTCGGGGTCGATCTCAGCGATGACCTCCTTGGAGATCTCGTCGTCGACGCCCTTGCGCCGCAGCTCCATCGCAAGCGCTCGCGACGACAGCCCCTTGCCACGCTGGCGGGCCTGGACCCATGAGCGAGCGAACTCCTCGTCGTCGATCAGCCCGGCGGTCTCGAACTTGTCGAGCGTCGCCTCGACGACCCCGTCAGGCACCTGCTTCTTGGCAAGTGCCTGAGCGAGGTCGCTTCGGCTGTGCGCACGTTCGCTGAGCTTGCGCACCACGATCTCCTTGGCGAAGCTCGTGAGCTCCTCCGGAGTCATCTCCTCGACGGGAGTCCGCGGCATCAGAACTCGATGTCGGTCGGGGGCTCCTCGACGACCTCGAGCGCAGGCTTGTCGGCCTGTGCGCCGATGCCCATGTGCTCGAAGATGCGCTTCTCGAGCTCGTCGGCCAGGTCGGGGTTGTCCTTGAGGAACTTGCGGGAATTCTCCTTGCCCTGGCCGAGCTGGTCGCCCTCGTAGGTGTACCAGGCTCCGGCCTTGCGGACGAGGCCCGCGTCGACGCCGACGTCGATCAGGCTGCCCTCGCGGCTGATGCCGTGGCCGTACATGATGTCGAACTCGGCCTGCTTGAACGGCGGGGCGAGCTTGTTCTTGACGACCTTGATGCGGGTGCGGTTGCCGACCATGTCGGTGCCGTCCTTGAGCGTCTCGATGCGCCGGACGTCGAGCCGGACCGAGGCGTAGAACTTGAGCGCCTTGCCGCCGGTCGTGGTCTCGGGCGAGCCGAACATGACGCCGATCTTCTCGCGGAGTTGGTTGATGAAGATCGCTGTCGTGCCCGAGCCGTTGATCGCACCGGTCATCTTGCGCAGCGCCTGGCTCATGAGGCGAGCCTGCAGACCCACGTGGCTGTCGCCCATCTCGCCGTCGATCTCGGCACGGGGCACGAGCGCGGCCACCGAGTCGATCACGATGATGTCGAGCGCACCGGAGCGGATCAGCATGTCGGCGATCTCGAGCGCCTGCTCACCGCTGTCGGGCTGCGAGATCAGGAGCGCGTCGGTGTCGACGCCGAGCCGCTTGGCGTACTCCGGGTCGAGGGCGTGCTCGGCATCGATGAAGGCAGCGACCCCGCCGGCCTTCTGGGCGTTGGCCACCGCGTGGAGG